>JAPVSX010000376.1:0-2772 GCA_047519495.1 Armatimonadota bacterium | reverse complement strand
TCGAGTTGACCACGGAGACGGGTCCCCTCACGGGGCTCGACTTCACCGTCATCGACGGAGTCCCGATGGAGGTTGTGGAGGCGACGGACACCCGGCTGGTTCTTCGGATCGCCCGGCCTTTCGCGCAGTCTCTTCCCGGCTGATGTCTAGTGTGTGAGCACACGCTCGGCACGACGCGTCGCCCGATGCCGTACGCGGGGACATGCGGGTGGGACTTGCCGGTCACTCCCTGACCTGGCCGGTGCCCCACACGACCCACTTCGTCGTCGTCAAGTCCTCCACGCCCATCGGCCCGCGGGCATGGACCCGGCTCGTGCTGATCCCGACCTCGGCGCCGAGTCCGAACTCGCCGCCGTCGACCAGCCGTGTCGAGGCGTTCACGAGGACCGCCGCGCTGTCGACCTCCCGGACGAACTGCTCCGCGCGCGAGCGGTCCTGGGTGACGATCGCGTCCGCGAGCCCCGTGCCGTAAGCGCGGATGTGCGCGAGCGCCTCGTCGAGGCCGGCGACCACGCGGATGGCCAGGATCAGGTCCAGGTACTCCGCCGCCCAGTCGTCATCCGCCGCCGGCGTCACCCCTGGGACCAGGCGCCTGGTCTCGGGATCCCCGCGCACTTCTACCCGAGCGGTTTGGAGCGCGGCGATGAGCGCGGGGAGCAGGCGCGGCGCGATCGGGGCGTCGACGAGCACGGTCTCCAGGGCGTTGCAGGTGCTGGGCCGGTTGGTCTTTGCGTTGACGATGATCCGGATCGCCATCTCCACATCGGCCGCGCGGTCGACGAAGACGTGCGTCACCCCCTTCTCGTGCCTGAGGACGGGCACCCGGGCGTGCTCGGTCACCAGGCTGATCAACGCCTCGCCGCCCCGGGGAATGACGAGGTCCACGAGGCCGCGGAGCCCGACGAGCTCGCGGATCGCATCGTAGTCCCGGCGGTCGAGGAGTGTCACGGCGGCCTCGGGGAGCCCGGCCGTCCTGAGGCCCTCGTGGATCGCCTCCACGAGGGCCTGATCCGAGTGCAAGGACTCCGCGCCGCCGCGCAGGATGACCGCGTTCCCCGCCCGCAGGCAGAGCCCGGCGGCGTCCACGGTGACGTTGGGCCGCGACTCATAGATCATCGCGACGACCCCGATCGGCACGCGGACGCGCCGGACCTCCATGCCGTTCGGACGTCGCCGGACGTCGAGGATGCGACCGACCGGATCCGGCAGCGCGGCGATCTCCTCAAGCGCGCGTGCCAGCCCCTCGACGCGCGCCGGCGTCAGCGTGAGCCGGTCCCGGAACGCCGCCGGCCGTCCGGTGAGCGCGTCGAGGTCGCGGGCGTTCGCCTGGAGGATCGCCCCGGCCCGCGCGCGGATCGCCGCCGCGGTGGCCGTAAGGGCAGCCGTCCGCGCGCCGTCGGCGGCGGAGTGGAGGTACGCCGCGGCCCGGCGGGCGGCGGTGGCCTGGTGCTCGACTGAGGACCGCGTTGTGCTCACGGCGGTGACTCCTCGGGGTGACGGGGTCAGCGCTCGTTCCTGAGCGCCAGGTTGTCCCGGTGGACAACCTCGTCGTGCGTCTTGCCGCCCAGCACGGCGGCGATCTCGGTGGACCGTACCCCCTTGATCCGGGCGAGCTGCGCGCTGGGATAGTTGACCAGGCCGCGGGCGACCTCCTGCCCGCGGCCGTCCCGGATCGCGACCGCGTCGCCCGCCGCGAACGTCCCCTCGACGTCCACGACCCCCGCGGGCAGCAGGCTCTTGCCCCGCCGCAGCGCCTCCCGCGCGCCGTCGTCGATCACGAGCGCGCCGCGGGCGGGGAGCCCGAACGTCAGCCACCGGCGCCGGGCCGACGGCGTGCGATCCGCCGGGAGGAACACGGTACCGTGCCGCTCGCCGGCGAGCAGGCGGGCCAGCGGCTGCGGCCGCTCGCCGCTCGTGATGACCGTGGCGACCCCAGACTCGGTCGCGATCCGGGCGGCCTCGATCTTGGTCGCCATCCCGCCGACCCCCTGCGTGGACGAGGTCCGCTGTGCCGCCCGGAGGATCGCCGCGTCGATCCGGCCGACGGTCGGAATCAGCCGCGCGTCGCGGCGCTGTCGGGGATCGGCGGTCATGAGTCCCTCCACGTCGGACAGGATGACGAGCAGGTCCGCGTCGACGAGGCTCGCGACGAGCGCGGACAGGGTGTCGTTGTCGCCGATCTGGATCTCCTCGGTCGCCACGGTGTCATTCTCGTTGATGATCGGGACGATCTGCTCGTCGAGCAGCGCGAGCAGCGTCTGCCGCGCGTTCACGTACTGGCGCCGGCTCGCGAAGTCGCGCCGGGTGAGGAGCACCTGCCCGACCCGCAGGCCCAGCCGGTCGAGGGCGGCGCTGTAGCGCTGCATCAGCACCGGCTGGCCGACGGCGGCGAGGGCCTGCTTCTGCGAGAGGCTGCGGACCGCGCGGCGGCGGCCGAGTATGCCGGCCCCCGTCACGATCGCGCCCGACGAGACGAGGAGCACCTGGCGTCCCTGGCGGGTCGCGGACGCGACGTCCTCGGCCACCGCGGTGATCCGGCGCGGGTCCACCGCCGGCCGTCCCCCCGTGAGCGTGCTCGTCCCAATCTTGAGAACGATCCGGCGGGCGGCCTCAAGTACGGGAGCAGGTTGACGCATTAGTGCCGCGCAGCGATCAGCCGATCACGGGGGACCGAGAGTGAGCCGAACCGGATAGTTCGAGCCGCTCTCCGGCATCGTGGCGATGCGCAGGGTCCGGCGCGTCCCTGGCGCCAGGCGCAGCGTCGCGAGCACC
>JAPVSX010000375.1:0-3985 GCA_047519495.1 Armatimonadota bacterium | reverse complement strand
TGGCTCACGCCGCAGGCGGGCAGAACCTGGGTGCGCTCCTTCCCCGCCGGGCTACGGGGGCCGGAGTTACCCGGTCGCCTCGGGCTTGAGCGCCGGCGGAACCGGCTTGTCCGCCCGCGGGAACGAGGTCACTTCCTGGGTTACGGGAGGCGCGGGCGGCGCCGGCGTGGCGAGCTCGGGCGGCAGCGGCTTGCCGGCGATCAGCGCGTCGAGTTCGTCGCTGTCGAGCGACTCCCGATCGAGGAGTGAGCGGGCGATCCGCTCGAGGGTCTGCTTGTGCTCGGTCAGCACCTGCTGCGCCCGGCCGTAGCACTCGTCGATGAACCGGCGGACCTCCTTGTCGATCTCGTAGGCGATCTCGTCGGAGTAGTTCCGGCTCTCGACCAGGTCCCGTCCGAGGAACACGGGGCCGTGCTTGGTCCCGAGCGTCAGCGGGCCCAGCTTGTCCGACATCCCGAACTCGGTCACCATCTTGCGGGCGAGCTCGGTCGCCTTCTCGAAGTCATTGGCCGCCCCGGTCGTGATCTCGCCGAACACGATCTCCTCCGCCACCCGGCCGCCGAGGATCGCGGTGATGTTCGCCAGGATCTCGCTGCGCGTGAGCGTGTACTTCTCCTCCTGCGGCAGCGGCAGCGTGTACCCGAGCGCCATCCCGCGCGGCAGGATCGTCACCTTGTGCGGCGGGTTCGCGTGCGGCAGCAGCTTGCCCAGCAGCGCGTGCCCCGCCTCGTGGTACGCGGTGAGCTCGCGCTCCTTCGGCGAAAGGATCCGGCTCTTCCGCTGCGGCCCCGCGATCACCCGTTCGATCGCCTCGTCGAACTCCGAGCGGCCGAGCCGCTTCTTTCCTCGCCGCGCCGCCAGGAGCGCCGCCTCGTTCACCATGTTGGCCAGGTCTGCGCCGCTGAACCCCGGCGTTCGCCGCGCCAGCATGTCCAGGTTGGCGTCCTCGCCGATCGGCTTCCCGCGGACGTGCACGTCCAGGATCGCCCGGCGGCCCTTCGCATCGGGGTTGTCCACCACGATCCGCCGGTCGAACCGGCCCGGCCGCAGGAGCGCCGGATCCAGGATGTCCGGCCGGTTTGTCGCCGCGATCACGATGATCCCGGAGTTCGGGTCAAACCCGTCCATCTCAACGAGCAGCTGGTTGAGCGTCTGCTCTCGTTCGTCGTGCCCGCCGCCGAGCCCGGCGCCCCGCTGGCGGCCGACCGCGTCGATCTCGTCGATGAAGACCAGGCACGGCGCCGACTTCTTCGCCTGGTCGAACAGGTCGCGCACCCGGCTGGCACCGACGCCGACGAACATCTCCACGAACTCGCTGCCCGAGATCGAGAAGAACGGGACCCCCGCCTCCCCGGCGATCGCCTTGGCCAGGAGCGTCTTGCCGCTCCCCGGCGGCCCCACGAGGAGCACGCCCCGGGGGATCTTGGCCCCCAGCGCCTGGAACTTCTTGGGATGGCGGAGAAACTCGATAATCTCCTCGAGCTCCTCTTTCGCCTCGTCCACCCCGGCGACGTCCTCGAACGTCACCCGGGTCTTCGCCTCCGTGTGCAGCCGCGCCCGGCTCTTCCCGAACGACATCGCCTGGTTGGACCCCGATTGGGCCTGCCGGAGCATGAGCATCCAGAGGCCGACGAGGACCAGGAACGGCAGCATCGTGGTGAGGAGGTTCGGCCAGAGGGACGACCGCGACCGGGGCTCGACGGTGATCGTGACGCCCTTGGACTGCAGCAGGTCGATGTACGACGAGTCGCCGCTCGGGATGTAGGTGCGGAACGACCGGCCGTCCTTCAGCTGGCCGGACACGGACTCGTCGCTCACCGTGACCTGGGTAATGAGCCCGCTGCGCGCCTTGTCCAGGAAGTCACTATAGGAAATTTCCTCCCGGGGGGTCCGCTGGTGGTAGAGCGGTAGGACGAGATAGAGCACCACCCCCAGGATCAGTGCCCACACGAGCAGATTACGTACGTACTTATTGAACACCCCGACAACCTCCCCGCGCGTGCCGATCGCCACGGACGGCGCATCCAGAGACCGGAGCGCGCGGCTTCTCTATGCGATTATAGCACACGTTCCGGCACGCGGGCCCGACCCCGCCCACTTGAATATCCCCTACAGAGGCCGGCGCGCCCGCCGGTTACGCCCGCAGCTTCCGCGCGACGATTCTGACCACGCGCCGCGCATCCGCGCCGATCCGGGCGCTCTCCGCCGCCCGCATCCCAACGATCCAGAGGATGTCCCCTCCCGCTGTCGTCAGCACCGGAACGAACCGGCGCCGGTGTCTCGGCACCTTCGCCTCGCTCAAGTAATCCGAGAGCTTCTTCGTTCGCCCGCGCATGCCGTACGGTGCGAACCGGTCCTCCGGCCGGGGGCTCCGCAGAAATAGCGTCCGTCCCACCCGGCCGGCCTCTACCATAATCTCCTCGGCACCGGGGCGATAGAACCGCGCCGCGTCCTCGGGGGCGTCGATCTCCGCGGCGGAGAGCGCGATCCCGAACTCCAGCGCGATTACCATCCCGGGCACGTCCAACCGGTACTCAGGCGGCTCGACCGCCGGCGCCTCCGCCGTGACCTCTGCAGTCTCGAAAAGGCGCCGCACCCGGATTCCCCCCGGGAGCTCGACGACCGCGCCGGCCTGCCCCTCGAGGATGAGCCGGCGTGCTCCTTCTACGTGAACGAAGCCGACCGAGTCGATGTTCCCGCGCACGCGGCGCACCGCCTCGCGCAGCGCGCGCCGTTGCAGTGCCGCGGGGAGCCGTACGAACGGGGACCGGGCGATGTGCACCGCGTCCGGCCCACCGGTGAGGACGTCGGCGATCCGCGGTGCTGCGAGCGCGTCGAGGGCGTCCGCCTCGTCGCGCAGGAGTCCGGCGAGCCGCGCAAGCGTCCCGCGCACATCGGGATTATACCCCTCAAGCGCGGGCAGGACGACCGTCCGGATTCGATTTCGCAGGATCGTGGCATCGTGGTTCGTCGGGTCTTCCCGCCAGGCGAGGCCCCTCGTCCTCAGGTACGCCTCGACCTCGGCGCGCGGCACCTCGAGCAGCGGCCGGATGAGGCGGAGGTCGTCCAGCCTCCGCACCGGAGGAATCCCCGCGAGCCCGCGCAGACCGCTTCCCCGGAGGAGGCGCATCAGGACCGTCTCCGCCTGGTCGTCCCGGGTGTGGCCGGTCGCCACGACCTGGGCCGCCACATCCCGTGCGACCGACGTGAAGAACGCGTACCGGAGCCGCCGGGCGGCGTCCTCAATGGACAGGCGCAGCCGCTCCGCATGCGCGCGGGTCTCGCCCGCGCCTTCGTGGTAGGAGACGCCGAGCCCCCGGGTCATCTCGGCGACGAACGCGGCGTCCTCTTCCGCGCCGGGGCGCAGATGGTGATTGAAGTGGGCGACATGGAGCGTGAGGCGGAGCGGGACGCGCAGCTCGGCGAGGAGATGGAGGAGCGCCGTCGAGTCCGCGCCGCCGGAGACGCCGGCGACGACGGTCTCGCCCCCGGCCAGCATCCGGTGGCGCTCGATCGTGTCACGGACCCGCTCAAGGAGCATCTCCCCGGCCATGTGCGGCAGATTCTGTGAGGCGCGGGATCGTTCCTAAATCGAAGAGGGAACACGATGAGCCGGGCGGGACGGCGGCGCCGGGGAGGCTGGAGGGATAGCTCTCAAGACGCGTGGAGGCGTTCGAGAGATCGGGAGAGTGGGGGACTGGAAGGTGATGGTGGCGGCGGAGGGCTTCGAACCCCCGACACCGCGGGTATGAACCGCGTGCTCTGACCACCTGAGCTACGCCGCCGACGGCGTTCATTATAGCAGGCAGGACCACTCCCTGCCAGCGCGGAACCTCCGTCGCGCACCCCGAAGGAGGACCCCGATGCCCACGCCCACCGAGTTCGTCCGCGAGCGCCGCGCCCGCTTCGAGGAGGAACTCTGCGACCTCCTCCGCATCCCGAGCATCAGCACACTGCCCGCTCACCGGACCGACGTCCAGGCGGC
>JAPVSX010000374.1:0-2371 GCA_047519495.1 Armatimonadota bacterium | reverse complement strand
GGCGGCCGCCGCAGCGGCGGCGGCGCCCGCGGCCGGGGTGATGTATTCCGACACTCAGGGAACGCCGTACCAGAAGGCGATCGACAAGCTGGGCGTCACCGGCGCGCTCACGGGCTTCCCCGACGGGACGTTCAAGCCCGACCAGCCGGTGACGCGTCTGACCGCGGTCGCGGCGCTGGCCCGCGGGCTGGACGTCCGGGGCACCGGCACGATCCCCAGCTACAAGGATCTCGCCGAGATCCCCGAAGACGTCCGCCCGGCGATCGCGGCCTTGCTCAACACCGGCGCCGCGACCCAGCAGAAGGCGGAGGTCAAGAAGGGCGACCTCGTCTACACGCTGACCACGGACAAAGCGGTCTACGGCATCGACGATCCGGTGGACCTGACGTTTACGATCACCAACAACGGGAAGGAAGACGCCAAGTTCACGTTTACGACGACGCAGCAGTTCGACTTCACCATCAAGCGCGGGGACGCGGAAATCGCCCGGTGGTCGCTCGGCCAGACGTTCGTCCAGGGCAACCTCGATCTGCTGCTCGCGCCGGGCCGCGCGTTCGTGTACACGACCCGCTGGCTGCAGAAGGACCAGGACAGCCGCCTGGTGCCGCCCGGGACGTATCAGATCACCGCCATGTCCTTCGCGAAGGACAACACGGTGGCCGTCGGCCTGGACTTCCAGAAGGGCCTGCTGACGACGTTCCCCGACAACACATTCCGGCCGAGCGCGCAGGTGAGCCGTGCGGAGTTCGCGGCGCTGATCGTGCGGGCGATGGGCCGGCAGGGCGAGGCGACGCAGAAGGCCGCGGCGCCGCTCTCGATCCAGGACGCGGCGGACGTCCCGGCGCCGCTGCATGGGTACGTCGCCGTGGCGATCGACCAGAAGATCATGCCCTCCTCCCCGGCTGGGACGTGGCGCCCGAATGCGCCCACGACGCGGGCCGAGGCCGCCGGAGCGCTCGCGGGGGTCATGGACGTCCTCAACAAGTTCAACTACGTTAAGGGGACGCTCCTGAACGTCACGACCGGAGACATCACGGTGAGCAGCGCCGAGAAAGCGGTGACGAGCTATGCGCTCACGCCCAACGTCGCCGTGTATAAGAACGACAAGGCGGCCGCACCGGGCGACTTGAAGCCCACCGATCAGGTTTTGGTGCTGCTCACCGGTCCGCGCGGCCGGGCGGGCTACATCGAGGCGACGGGTCCGTGAGGGTTCCGGGGGACGTACCGGCCTGCCTCGCGCCGGCAGGTCGCACGAGACTGAGACGGCGCGGTAAGCCGGTAAGCGAGGTGGCACGGCGTGGCGATCGCGGAGCTTGAGATCAAGAGCCTGAACGAGCTTCAGGACCTGGCCAAAGACCTCAACATCCCCAACTTCCGGCGATATCGCAAACAGGAGCTGATCATGAAGATTTTGCAGGCCCAGACCGAACAGAGCGGGCTCATGTTCCGCTCGGGCATCCTTGAGATCATGCAGGAAGGGTACGGCTTCCTCCGCACCAGCGGCTACCTGCCGGGTGCCGAGGACATCTACGTCTCGCCGTCGCAGATCAAGCGGTTCGGGCTTCGCGTGGGTGACGAGGTGCTCGGTCAGGTGCGGGCGCCGAAGGACAACGAGAAGTACTACGCGCTCCTGCGGGTCGAGGCGGTGAACGGGCTGGATCCCGAGCAGGCGCGCTCCCGGCCCGATTTCGAGAAGCTCACCCCGGTCTTCCCGCACGAGCGGCTCAAGCTCGAGCTGCCGCAGAGCGACCTGACCGTGCGGATCGTGGACCTGTTCGCGCCGATCGGCAAAGGACAGCGGGCGATGATCGTCTCGCCGCCCAAGGCGGGCAAGACGACCCTGCTCAAGAAGATCGGCCAGAGCATCGTGCAGAACCACCAGGAAGTTTACCTGATGGTCCTCCTCCTCGACGAGCGGCCCGAGGAGGTGACCGACATGCGGAGGTCCGTCGAGGCCGAGGTGGTGGCGTCGACCTTCGACCGGCCGCCGGAAGAGCACGTGCAGGTCGCTGACCTCGTGCTCGAGCGCGCGAAGCGCCTCGTCGAGGGCGGCCGCGACGTCGTCGTGCTGCTCGACAGCCTGACCCGCTTCTCCCGCGCCAACAACCTGGTCATCCCGCCGAGCGGCCGGACGCTGTCCGGCGGCCTCGACCCGGCGGCGCTGCACCGGCCGAAGCGGTTCTTCGGCGCGGCTCGGAAGATCGAGGAAGGCGGCAGCATCACGATCGTCGCGACCGCCTTGATCGACACCGGCAGCCGCATGGACGACGTCATCTACGAGGAGTTCAAGGGCACCGGCAACATGGAGTTGCACCTCGATCGCAAGCTGCACGAGCGGCGCATTTTCCCCGCCATCGACATCCTGCGCTCG
>JAPVSX010000373.1:0-13378 GCA_047519495.1 Armatimonadota bacterium | reverse complement strand
GGGCGCCCGGGTCGCACGCTGGAGCCCGCTGCACGACCGCCGCCTACCCGACGGAGCCGGCGCGCTGGTCCTTGGAGGCGGCTACCCTGAGCTGCTTGCGGACGAACTGGCGGACAACGAGGCGATGCTGGATGCCGTCCGGAGCTTCGCCGCTGCGGGCGGCGCGATCTACGCCGAGTGCGGCGGGTTCATGTACCTCACGCGCGGGATCATCGCCGCCCCTCAGAGCGACCCTGGAGGGCGCACCATGGCGTGCCCCCTCAGTGGGGGGCCGGCCGGCCGGCGGCGCGCGCACCTCGCGGATCGGCCGCCCGCCCGCCTCGCGGGCCTCGTGCCGGCATGGACGCGGATGACCGGGCGGACCCGGGTCGCTTATGTGGAGGTGGAGACTGCACGCGACACGCTGCTGGCGCCGCGGGGCGCGCGGGTCCGGGGACACGAGTTCCACGCATCCGCCCTCGACCGGCCGTTGCCGGCGGCCGCGGCGGCTTTCCGCGTCCTCGCGCCGTCCCGCCGGCTCGAGGGGTTTGCCCGGGACGGCCTCCTGGCGTCCTACGTGCACCTGAACTTCCTGAGCCGTCCGCCGCTTGCCGCGCGCCTGGTGGCCGCGGCGGCGATGCGCCGCTGATCGCAGGGGCGGCCGGACCTCGCCGCGAATCCTGAAGGGCCCGTAGACCGAAGACCGCGGGAGGACCCCTGTGGATCAGCCGGCTGCCGTGATCCTGGCCGCGGGCAGAGGCACGCGCATGAAGTCGGACCTCCCCAAGGTTCTGCACCCGCTGTGCGGCCGGCCGATGCTCGCGTACGTCATCGACACGCTGCGGCGGGCCGGAGTCCGGCGCGTGCTCGTGGTCGCCGGCCGCGACGCGGACGCGATCCGCGCTGCCTTCGGGGATCGCGTGGAGTACGTCGTGCAGCGCCGGCCCCTGGGGACCGGCCATGCCCTCGCGCAGGCGCTGCCCGGGCTGCGGGGACACGCGCTTGCATATGTGGTCTACGGCGATATGCCGCTCGTCTCGGCCGGCACCTTCCGGGCGTTGCGGCGTGCGCTCGGCGGGTCTGCCGGGTCTCGGGGCCGGGGACCCGCCGCGGCGGTGGCGACCGGCGTCGTGGAGCAGACGCACCGGTTCGGACGGATCGTGCGCGACCCGGTCGGCCGGTTCCTCCGCATCGTGGAAGAAAAGGACGCGACCCCCGAGGAGGCGGCGATCCGCGAGGTGAACGCGGGGGTCTACTGCGTCCGGGCCGCCGAGATCCGGGAGGCGTTGCGGCAGGTCCGGCCGACCAACCGGCAGGGGGAGTACTATCTCACCGACGCGGTGAGCCTGCTTGCCGCACGAGGGCGGGAGGTCGCCACCGTCGATGTGCCGGACGCCGACGAGCTGATCGGCATCAACACGCGGGCGGAGCTGGCTGAGGCCGACGCGGTGATCCGCCGGCGGATCCTGGCCCGCCTGATGGACGCCGGCGTGACCGTGGTCGATCCCGCGACGACGGTCGTGCACGAGGGCGTCCGCGTCGGCCGGGACACCGTCCTGCACCCCTGCACGATCCTGACCGGCCGGACGGTGATCGGGGCGCGCTGCTCGATCGGCCCCGGCGCGCGGATCGACAATTCGGTCCTGGGCCGCGGGATCCGCGTGCGGGACTCGACGCTGGAGGGCAGCCGCCTCGGCGACGGGACCGTTGTCGGGCCCTACGCGCACCTTCGTCCCGGTACGGTCGTCGGGCGGCAGGTCGAGATCGGCAACTACGCCGAGATGAAGAAGGTGCGCGTGGGGCACCGCACGAAGGTGCACCACAAGAGTTACCTCGGCGACGCGTGGATCGGCGCGGACGTGAACATCGGCGCCGGCACGATCACGTGCAACTACGGGCTGGACCACCGCAAGCACCGCACGACGATCGAGGACGGCGCCTACATCGGCAGCGATTCGATGCTGGTCGCCCCGGTCCGGATCGGGCGGGGCGCGGTGACCGGGGCCGGCTCGGTCGTCACGAAGGACGTGCCGCGGCGCGGCGTCGCGGTCGGCGTGCCGGCGCGCGTGATCCGCGTCCTCACCGGACGGCGGTAGCGGACCGTTGCAGAGGTCTGGCGACGTCCCCTCGTCGGACGCGTGAGACGCTACACTGGCGTTACGGGGAGCGGTCGGATGACAGGGACGCACGTCCGGGTCTTCAGCGGCACCAGCAACCCCGGCCTGGCCCGGGGCATCGCCGACTACCTCGGCGTCCCGCCCGGCGCGATGAATGTCTTCCGGTTCGCCGACGGCGAGACCGGCGTGCGGATCGACGAGAGCGTGCGCGGCCTGGACTGCTTCGCGGTGCAGTCCACGTGCCCGCCGGCGAACGAGACGCTGATGGAGCTCCTCATCATCATCGACGCGCTGCGGCGGGCGAGCGCCGCCCGCGTGACGGCCGTGATCCCGTACTTCGGCTACGCGCGCCAGGACCGCAAGATCAAGCCGCGGGAGCCGATCTCGGCGAAGCTCGTGGCCAACCTGATCACGACCGCCGGCGCGGACCGCATCCTCACCCTCGACCTGCACACCGGCCAGCTCTGGGGGTTCTTCGACATTCCGCTCGACCACCTGCCGGGGCGGATGATCCTCGGCGACTACTTCCGCTCGCGCAGCCTCGAGAACCCCGTCGTCGTCTCCCCGGACATCGGGGGCGTCAAGCGCGCCCGGGAGTTTGCCGAGCACATCCGTGCGCCGCTCGCGATCATCGACAAGCGGCGGGACCGCCCCAACCAGGTCGCCGAGGTCGTGCACGTGATCGGCAAGGTGTACCGCCGGACGGCGATCCTCGTGGACGACATCATCGACACCGGAGGCACCCTGACGTCGGCCGCCGAGGCCCTGGTCCGCCGCGGGGTGACGGAGGTCTACGCCTGCTGCACCCACGCGATCCTCTCCCCGCCTGCGCTGCCGCGGATTCAGCGGTCGCCGCTCCGGGAGCTCGTGGTGACGGACAGCATTCCGGTCCCCCCGGAGAAGCGGACGTCCAAGATCGCCGTGATCTCGGTCGCGGGCCTCCTCGGCGAGGCGATCCAGCGCATTCACGGGGACCAGTCGGTCAGCGAGCTCTTCAGCGCCTCCCGGGTCATGCAGCCGGCGACCGAAGGGGAGTAGCCCGGCGCCGCCGGCCGGTCCCGATGACAATCTCTCCGTTCCTCGTGGCCGGCGTGATCGGCGTCGTGGTGGCCTACCTGCTTACCCCGATTGTTCTCTGGATTGCCACCCAGCTTGGCATCATGGCCCAGCCCGGCGGCCGGCACATCCACCGCCGCCCGATCCCGCGCCTCGGCGGTCTCGCCGTGTACCTGGCGTTCGTGGCCGCAGTGATCGTCGGCCTACCGGTCGAGCGGCCGATCCACGTCGTGCAGCAGCCCCACCAGATCGTCGTCACCATTCCGTACGCGCCGGCCATCGACCGGCCGATTCTCGGTCTGCTCCTCGGCACGACGCTGATCACCCTGCTCGGAGTCACCGACGACGCGCGAGGCGTCTCCCCGGCTGTGAAGTTGCTCGGCCAGATCCTTTCGGCGTCTGTGCTGCTGCCGTTCGGGGTGGGCATGGACGTTCTCACGAACCCCCTCGGCGGGATGTTCTTCGTCGGTCCGTTGGGCGCGGTCGTCACGGTGGTCTGGCTCGTCGCCCTCTGCAACGTCATGAATCTGATCGACGGGGTCGATGGGCTGGCGGCCGGGATCGCGGCGATCGCAGGCGGCACGTTGTTCGTCGCGTCGTACCAGCGCGGGGACGTGGGGACGGCGATCCTTGCCGCGGCGCTCATCGGGGGGACGCTCGGGTTTCTCCCGTACAATTTCAATCCGGCGCGAATCTTCCTCGGCGATACGGGATCCATGCTGCTCGGGTATATCCTGGGGAGCCTCTCGGTGCTCGGGGCCTACAAGAGCTACGCGGCACTCTCGCTGCTCGTGCCGCTCGCTGCGCTGGGTGTGCCCGTCGCCGATACGGCGCTTGCCATCTTCCGGCGCTGGCGCACCCGGCGGCCGATCTTCCAGGCCGACACCGAGCATTTGCACCACCGCTTGCTCCGGCGCGGGCTCAGCCAGCGGCAGACCGCGATCGTCCTGTACCTGGTCACCGGGATCCTGGGCGCCGGGGCGCTTGTCCTGAGCGGGATCCACCGGTTTCCGCTGATCGCGGTCCTCGGGCTGCTGCTCGCGGCGCTGGCCGTAGGCGCGCGCCGGACCGGCCTGCTCCCCCCGCTCTGGAGCCCGGCAGGGCCGGCGGGCGGAGGAAACCTCGGGCGTTGACTTCCTCTCCAGGGCCGAAGCCCGGGGCCTCCTGGCGGCCAAGACGGTGAAGCGCACGGTCCTCGTGGTGATGGGCACGCGTCCCGACGCCATCAAGCTGGCGCCGGTCGTCCGCGCGCTGCGGGCGCTCTCCCAGGAGTTCCGCTGCGTGGTCGTCGCCACGGCCCAGCACCGCGAGATGCTCGACCAGGTGCTGGCCGTCTTCGGCATCACGCCGGACCACGACCTCGACATCATGACCGAGGGCCAGTCGCTCGCCGACATCACGGTCCGGACGCTCACCGGCCTGGAGCGGATCCTGCCCGGCGCGGCGCCCGACATGGTTGTCGTCCAGGGCGACGCGGCGCCAAGCTTCGTCGGAGCGCTCGCGGCGTTCTACCGCAAGATCCCGGTGGCCCACGTCGAGGCGGGCCTGCGGACCGCCGACAAGTACCAGCCGTTTCCCGAGGAGATGTACCGCCGGATGACCTCGGTGCTCGCCGACCTCCACTTCCCGCCGACCGCCGCCGCCCGGGCGAACCTCGAGCGTGAAGGGGTGCCGGCCGGGCGGATCACCGTGACCGGAAACACCGTGATCGACGCGCTCCTCGACGTGGCGCGGCGGGACGACCCGCCGGCCGATCCGCGCCTCAAGGCGCTCCTGGCACGGGAGGGCCGCCGCGTCCTGCTCACGTCGCACCGGCGGGAGAACTGGGGGGAGCCGCAGCGCCGGATCTTCCTGGCGATCCGCGATCTGCTCGACCGGTTTCCGGATCTGGAGCTCATCTTTCCCGTACACCCCAATCCGGTCGTCACACAGCCGGCTCAGGAGATCCTCGGGGCCCATCCGCGGGCGCATCTGTTCAGGCCGTTTGACTACGCGAGCAACGTGTGCTGCATGAAGGCCGCCACGCTGATCCTCACGGACTCCGGGGGCATCCAGGAAGAGGCGCCGGCGCTCGGCCGTCCGGTGCTGGTCCTCCGGGAGACGACGGAGCGCCCGGAAGGGGTGCAGGCGGGGACGGCCCGGCTCGTCGGGACCGACCGGGCCCGGATCGTGGAGACGGCGTCTCAACTGCTCACGGACGCCGACGCGTACGGACGCATGAGCCGGGCCCGGAACCCCTACGGCGACGGCCGCGCGTCCGAGCGCATTGTCAGCGTGCTCCGCCACCACTTCGGCTTTACCCCGAACCCTCCGGACGAGTTCTCCGTTTGACAGTATAGCGAGGCCGCGGCTATAATTATTTGATGCAGGGAGGAGATGCCCGCATGGTGTGGCATCCTCGGTGGATCATCGGACTCGTGCTCCTGGCCGCCGTCCTCGGGGCGGTGTCCGGCTCCGTGGCGGACGCCCAGAATACCGTCACGGTCACGGCGGCGCTCTCGGGCCAGGTCCAGGCGCTGCAGCTCGCCGCGGTCGGGCAGGTGGTGAAGCAGGGTGACATCATCCTGTTCGTGCGCACCTCGACCGGCAGCGCGATCCCGGCGGCCCGCGCGCCAGTGGACGGCCGGGTGGTCCAGGTGCTGGTCAGCCCGGGCGACCGTGTGAACATCGGGGATCCGGTGGCGGTGATCGAGCCGAAGTGATGGGGAACGGAGGGAAGGCGCTCCGAGGGGGAACCGCGTCCCCCTCGTGCTGTTTCTAAGGGACCTTGAGAGGGTAGGCACGGCGACGGGAGGGACAGGGTGCGAGCGGCTTGGGCGGTGGCGGCGATCCTCGCGGCGTGCCTTGGGGGCCTGGCCCCTGGCGCCCTCACGGGCGACAGCCCTGCCGTGCTGGCCCAGACGCCACAGGCTCCGCAGGTCCTGCCCCTCAGCCAGGTCCGTCCCGGCATGACCGGGTACGGCCTGACCGTCATCCACGGGACGGCGATCGAGCGGTTCGACGTCAAGATCCTCGGCATTCTCCGCGGCGGTCCGGCGAGCGACCTGATCTTGTTCCGCGCGACCGGGCCGGTCGTGCGGTCGGCCGGTGGCACGGCGTCGGGGATGAGCGGCAGTCCGATCTACGTGGACGAGCGGATCGCCGGCGGGCTGAGCTACGGGTATCACTTCGCCGGGCCGGACGCCGACCTCAGCCTGGCCACGCCGATCGAGGAGATGCTCCGCGCGCTCGCGCCGGCCCGTCCCGAAACGGAGATCGTGCGGCCGCGCCTGTACCGGGCCGCCGTCCCGATCGCCACCCCGGCCGGTTCGATCGACCGGGTGCTCCTCATGGACTCCCCCGCAGACGCCGCGGCCTACAACGCCCATCCTCTCCCGCGGGTCGCCGCCGCGGCGCCGGTGTCCGTCCCGATGTTTGCGTCGGGGGTCTCGCCCCCCGCGATGACCGTGCTCGCGCATGCCCTGGGCCGGTACAACGTCGCCCCGCTGCAGGGGTACGGGGGGCGGCGGGAGTTTCCGTCCCCCCCGGTGGAGCCCGGCAGCTCCGTCGGCGTCGAACTCGTGCGGGGGGACGTCGAGGTGGGGGCGATCGGCACGGTCACCTACCGGCGCGGGAACCAGATCCTGGCGTTCGGTCACCCGCTGCTCAACGCGGGCGCCGCCTCGATGCTGCTCACGAGCGCCTGGATCGACACCGTGGTCCGGTCTCTGGACTTTCCATTCAAAGAAGGCAGCGTCGGCAGTCTCGTCGGGTCGGTCACCCAGGACCGGGGCGTGGGCCTCGCCGGCGTCGTCGGCCCGCTGCCGCGCATGTTCGGCGTCCGGGTCCGCGTGCGGGACGAAGACGGCGGCACAGTCCACACCTTGGGCGTCCAGGTGGTCCGCCGTCCCGATCTGGCGGAAGGGCTCGTCCCCGCGGCGGTCCTCGGCCTCGTCCAGAAGGCGCTCGACCGCGTCGCAGGCGGGTCGGCCGCGGTCCGGATCAGCCTCCGCGCCCGCGGCCTATCCCAGGAGGTCGTGCGGGAGGACCTCGCCTACGACATCGGCGACATCGCGACGGCCTCGGTCCTCGACGTGCCCGGGGCGACGCAGCTGCTCTTCGGCAACTTCTTCCGGAACCTGGATCCCGTGGACATGTCCGTGGACATCTCGGTGACCTCCCGCGCCAACACGGCGCTCCTCGTGGAGGCCCGGCCCACCGTGCGGACCGTCCACCCGGGCGACCGGGTCAGGGTGGCGGTGAGCGTCCGGCCCTACGGCGGCTCGGCCAAGGTGTCCCGCGAGGTCGACTTCACGGTGCCGCGGGACTTCCCGACCGGCGCCGCGTTCCTGCTTGTCGGGGCCGGCTCGCTCGGTAACCCGATGCCGCCCGGCCAGCTGTTCCAGGAGCTCGTGCTGCAGGAGGGAACGCCGCCCGCCGCCGGCTCGCTGGAAGAAGCGATCGACCAGTTTGAGCACGCCGCCAAGAAGACCGAAGTGACCGTCGAGCTGGTGCCCGAGGCCGTGCTCACCGCGGTGGGCAGCAACGCGAACCCCGGGTTCGAGGTGTCGGCCGGCGCCTCAGTCCCGACCGACTGGGTGGTGCTCGGCAGGTTTCAAATCCCTATGACGGTAAAGTAGGTGCAGCCATGCTGACGAGCGCTGCAATCTGCACTCAGAGGTACGTGGCGGCACGGGGCATCGCCCTCGTGCTCGCCGCGGCGATGGGCGCCGCGCTGATCGCAGTCCCGCCGCTCGCGGCGGCGCCCGCGCTGCTGCCGTCGTCCGCGATCGCCGTCGGGATGACCGGCGTCGGCAAGACGGTCATCCTCGGCACGCGCGTCTCCGAGTTCCAGGTCCGCGTGCTCGGGATCCTCAAGAATGCGGGGCCGGCGGGCGACCTGATCCTGTTCCGCGCGTCGGGGCCCGCGCTCCAGAGCGTCGGCGGACTCGCGGCCGGCATGAGCGGGAGCCCGATCTATCTCGGCGGCCGCCTGGCCGGTGCGTTCAGCTACACGTTCCAGGCGACCGATCCGACGGTCGGCCTGTTCACGCCGATCACTGACATGCTCAAGGACCTGCCGCCCCGTCCGGCCGCCGTCCGGGCGGCGCGGACCTACGCGGTCGCGCCGTTCTGGCTGGACGGCCGGACGATCCGGCGGATCGCGGTGGCTCCGTCTCCGACCGCCGCGGCCCAGGCGTCCCGCGCCGACACCCTCGTCGCCGTGCCCGCCGCAACCCCGCTGTTCGTGTCCGGGTTCGGCGAGGCCGAACGCGACGCGCTGGCCCAGGTGCTCGCACCGATGGGGGTCGTGCCGATGGAGGGCAGCGGGGCCGTGAGCCTGCCCCCCTCACTTCTCCTCGAGCCCGGCAGCGCGATCGGCGTGGGCCTGATGCAGGGCGACATCTCCGCGTATGCGATCGGCACGCTGACGTATCGGGACGGCGGCCGCATCCTCGCGTTCGGCCATCCGTTCACGAACGTCGGACGCGCCAGCTACCTGCTGACGAATGCGACGATCTTCCAGACGGTCCGCGGCCAGGAGCGCAACCTCAAGGTGGGTGCGGCGGGCGCGATTGTGGGTACAATCTCTGAGGACCGCCCTGCGGCGATCGGCGGCACAATCGGCCTGTTCCCGCGCGTGTTCGGCGTCCGGATCCGGGTGGCCGACGCCGACGCCGGGGCCGTGCGCCGGTTCAACTTCCAGGTGGTCACCAGCAAGGAGATCGCGCCCGTGCTGGTGATGCTGGGCGCCCAGGAGGCGATCGAGCGCGCGCTCAACCGCTCGGGCGAGGGGACGGCTCAGGTGCGGATGGTGCTGCGCGGCCGTGCGCTGCCGCATCCCGTGGTGCGGGAGAACCTGTTCTACAGCGGCAGCGACGTCGCGTCGCGGGCGCTCGCGGAGGTGCCGCAGGCGATGCGACTGCTGTTCGACAACGACTTTACCGAGGTCGGCCCGAGCGACATGGAGATGGAGGTCCGGGTGACGGGCCAGCAGGAGACGGCGGTGATTACCGACGTGGTGATGCCGACCGGTCCCGTCTCGCCGGGAGGCGCCCTGCGCGTCCGGGTGACGCTGCGGCCGTTCCGGGGCACGCCGAAGACGCAGGACGTCACGCTTGCGGTCTCGGCCGATTTTGCCCCCGGGCCGGCGCTGCTCGCCGTGCGCGCCGGCGGCGCGGCCCTCCCCTCGCCGGCGTTCGGCGCGGTGCCGTCACCGGCGCCGGCCCAGGGCTCGCCGCGGACCCTCAACGAGGCGATCACCGCGTTCGAGCTGGGTGAGAAGAACACCGACGTCGTCATCGAGCTCGTCGGCAGCGCGCAGCGCCCGGGCGCCTCCGGCCTCGCCGGCCCGCTGAGCCGCGCCTCCAGCACCTGGACGACGTCGTGGGTGCTCCGCGGCCGCTTCCAGGCGCCGATCCTGGTTGAGGGAGGGCCGCGCTAACGACTCCCTCACCGAGACGAAGCCCGCGCGCCGGCAGCTGGGCGCCCATCGTCCGGTGGGCCACCCTGGCCGCGGCGGCGGCGTTCCTCGCGGCCGCCGCCTGGGGTCTGCTCGTGTCGACCGGCTGGCTCGCCGGGCAGATCCGGCAGGCGGTCGTGTTGAACCTCCGCGAGAACCTCGGCCGGCCGGTCGCCCTCGGCGCGGTCGAGGGCGACCTCCTCCACGGCATCGACCTCCGCGACCTGGTGATCGCCGCGCGCGGCGGCTTCAGCCAGGGCGTCGTGTTCTCGGCCGACCGGATTCAGCTTCGCTTCGACCTCCGCAAGCTCGCCGTCCATCGCGGCGACGTCCTCCAGAGCATCACCCAGGCGGATCTGTGGACGCCCCATCTCGAGGTCGCGCGGGATGCCGCGGGGGCCTGGAACCTTGCGGATCTCCTGAGTCCTGGGCGCGGTCCGCTCGGCCCGCGGTTTCACGGCCGCATCGTCGTCCACGACGGCAGCGTGACGTACGCCGATTCGTTCGAGGTCGAGGCGCCGCCGTTCGCCGCGCGGTTCTCCCGGGTCGCCGGGTCGATCGACTTCGGGCAGGCGCACCGGGTGCCGCTTGCGCTCAGCGGGCGCAGCGCAGACGGCGAGGACGCCACGGTTGAGGGGCGATACCTGCCGGATGAGGGGACGTACGACCTCGACATTACGGCGCAGAACGGCGCGGTCCGGCACTGGGGCGGCTACCTCCTTCGCCTCAGCGAGATCCGCTGGGAAGGCGGCCGGTTCGGCGGGCGGGTGCACATTCTGGTGACGCCGTCGCGCGGCGGGCTCATCGTGGACTACACGGGCAGCCTCCGTCTGACGGACGCCGAGGCCGTGTACCTGCCGACGCACCTGTGGCTCCAGCATCTGTCGGGGGCCGTCGCGCTCGACGCCGACCACGCCTCGACCTCCGGCCTCACCCTCACCGCCAACGGGTCCTCGCTCTGGGTGCGCGGGGACGTCGCCTATCCCGGCGAGACGTGGCTGGATCTCGCCATCAGCTCACCAGGGCTCGACCTTTCGATGGTCCGGGCGCTGTTCTTCCCCGAGGCCCGCCTGGGGCTGGCAGGTCGGGCCAGCGGCGATGTGTGGATCACGGGACCGGCGTCCGCGCCGTACCTCGACGGGGACATCACCTCCGCGAGCGGCCGGCTCAACCGGCAGGCGTTCGACGCGCTCCATACGCGGTTCCAGTACAGCGGGGGAACGCTCGCCCTGAGCGCCCTGAGCGCCCGCGTGGCTGGCGGGCGGATCGCCGGGGACGCCGTCCTGGACGTCTCCGGTGCAACGGCGTCGTACCAGTTTGCCGGCGCCGCCGAGAACATTGACGTACGCGCTCTGCCGGCGGCGGGTCTGCCGGTCACCGACGGCCTGATCGGCCGGGCGACCGGGGAGGTGGCCGGCGTGGGGACGGGCGGGCGCGTCCGGGTCATGGCGAGCCTGGCCGTGGGCTCCGGCTCGGTGCGCGGGCAGGCCTTCCGCGATCTGCGCGCCCTGTTCTGGGACGATGACGGCGCCGTGGACCTGGACTTCCTCCGGGCCGGCGTGGGGGCGACGGTCGTGTACGCCTCCGGCCGCGTCGCGAAGAGCGGCGCGCTTGACCTGGGCGTCACCGCGGCCGACCTGCCCCTGGACCAGTTGGGGGCCCGCCTCTCCGTGGGCAGCTTCGACCTGGGGGGCACGGCGGACTTCGATGGCCGCCTCGCCGGGACCGAGGCCGCGCCGGTGGTCTCCGGCGCCGTCACGGCGTGGGACGGACGCGTGGGTCCGGTCTCGTTTGCGCTGGCCCGGGGCGACCTCACAGTCAGCCCGGAGGGCATCGCGTCGCAGCACCTCAGTCTCGTGGACGGGGCAACGACCTACGAGGTGAGCGGCGGGCTCCGGTTCCGCCCCCTGGCTGCGGTGAACCTCCACGTCGACGCGGCGGGAGTCCAGGCGGCCTCGCTCGTGCGCGGCGCGGGAGGCCCGCCCGCGCTCACAGGAACCCTCACCGCGCACCTGAGTCTCGACGGTCCGCTCGCCCATCCGTCGGGCGCGGGACAGATTACGCTCGTCGGTGGCACCGTCGGAGGGCAGCGCGTAGACCGTATCGACGCCGGGTTCGCAGGGAACGGGCGGCTGGTGCGGCTCATCAGCCTCGATGCCGTGCAGGACGAGTCGCGCCTGCACGCGTCGGGCACGGTGGACCTCGCGGGCCCTCTCGATGTGAGCATTTCGGCGGATCACATTCGGGTCGCGGATCTCAGCTCGACGCTCGGCCTGGCCCTCTCGCCCCGGGGCACGCTCGCCCTCTCGGGGGCGGTACGCGGGACGCTGCAGGCGCCCGAGCTCGCCGGGACTCTCCGCGTGCCGGACCTGGTCATCGACGGCGAGACGTTCGACGCGTCCGGCGCGATCGACTACCGGGCGGGCCTCCTGCAGGTCTCGCCGCTCACGCTGACCCAGGGCGATGCGAGCTACAGCCTCAGCGGGCAATTACGGTTGGGGCCGCACCCGTCCGCGGACCTGGCGCTTGACATCACAAACGGGCGGATCGCGACGATCGTCGCCGCCGGCGGGATCTCCCTGCCGGTGCCGGTGGCGGGGACGATCGACGGGCGGATCGCGCTGACGGGCCCGCTGGCCGATCCGTCCGCCGGCCTCTCCCTCTCGATGCGCGACGCCAGGGTGAGCGGGCGCCCGATGGGCACCGGGATCGCGGACCTCACGCTGAGCCACGGGTCGGTTGACATCCGGCGGCTTGAGCTGAGCCCGGGCCAGGGACGGATCGCCGCCGAGGGGCGCATCGTCTTGAACGGCACGAGCGCGGTGGAAGTGTCCGGCACCGACCTGGATCCCGACGTCCTGCGGCCGTTCCTGCGCCTGGACCGCCAACTCGTCGGCAAGATGAACTTCACGATCCAGTGGAGCGGCCCGACCCGCAGCCCCACGGCCGGCCTGTCGCTCGAGGCGACCGACGCCGGTGTGCCGGGTGCGACGGCCGACCGGATCATCGGCCTCGCCTACTACAAGGACGGGGTCATTCATATTGAAGATGGCCAAATCTCCAAGGGTCCCCACAAGGTCGTCGTCCAGGGGACGCTGCCGGTCGCTCCCGCCGCCCTCGCGCTCGACCCCGCCGGGCCCATTCGCCTGGACCTCCACCTGGAGGACGCCGACCTCAGTCTCCTCAGCCTCCTGAGCCCCAGGATCCACGACGCCGCCGGGACCGTCGAGGGCCAGGTAAGCATCGGCGGCACGGTGGCGGCCCCCCAGATGAGCGGATACGTCAGGTCCACGGGCGGACGGTTCCGGATCGATCCGCTCGCGACGCCCTTCGAGGACGTGAGCGTCGACATCGCGTTCTCTCAGGACGAGATCCTGGTGCGGGACCTGTCCGCGGCATTGGGCGGCGGGCAGGTTCACGCCGACGGCACCATCGCGGTGAGCTCCTTCCGTCCGGGGAAGGTCGCCCTCGGCCTCACCGCCCAGCACGTCACCATGACGATCGCCGGGCTGTATGACGGCGGAGTGGACGCCGCGCTCGCGCTCGCGGGTCCCGCCGAGCGGCCGGTGCTGTCGGGGACGGTGGCGCTGTCGCACGGACGGGTGGCAGTTGCCGGCGAGCTCGCCGCGCCGCGCGGAGGGGCCCCCCCGGTGGGCCTCGATGTGAACGTCGTGGCCGGAGACGACGTCGAGTTCAACCAGGGCGCCGTCCGGGCCCAGCTCGCGGGCGCCGTGCACGCGGGCGGGACGATCAACCGGCCTGCGCTCTCCGGCACGATCCGGTC
>JAPVSX010000372.1:0-5534 GCA_047519495.1 Armatimonadota bacterium | reverse complement strand
TGCGTCCGGACGCGGGGTGTCACTTATCCATGTACGTCAGCGGGTTCACTGCCGAGACCGACCGCAGCCAGGAGGGCATCACGCTGAGCGGGTAGATCGCGTTGCTCGCCAAGAACAACGGCATCGTCGGCACCTGCCCGATGCCCATGAAGCGCTCCCGGGTCTTCACAAGACATGCGATCACCATCGACGGGGTGGAGAACAGCGCAGATCCCATCACGATCAGCACGCCCGTGAGCGCGCCGTCGGCGGACAGCGCCTGAGGGACATAGCCCTGCCGCGTCACTGGGACGGCTTTGCAGGGGCGTCAACGGACGGCTCCCCTCCCTTCTGCGAAAACACGTCGGCGAGAATCCCAAGGCTGCTGCAGAGGGCGCGAAGCGTTCCTTCCGGGAGGGAAGCCAGCGCGTGCTCGGTTTGCTGGCGGGCGGCGGCCTTGGCGACCTCAAACCGGGCGATCCCTTCGCGGGTCAGCTGCAGCACCACCTGGCGGCGGCTACTCTCGTTCAGATCGCGGGTTGCCAGCCCGCTCCGCACGAGCCGGTCGACCAGCGATGACGCCGTTGGCGGCATCACCCCGAGGTGTTCGGCGAGCTCGCTCAGCGAGCAGCCTCCCCGGCGGTACAGGAACGCGAGCGAGCGAAACTGCGGGATGGTCAGCCCCGGCATCCGGGTGCGCATCTCGGCGCGAAGAAACCGGTGGATCAACGGCGCAACCTCGACGAGCAGCGCGGCGCACTCGCCGGCCGCGCCGTCACGCCGGGGTTTGAGCAGGCGGCTGTTCACAGCGTCTCCTAAAACATGTCACCCACTAATTGTTTC
This sequence comes from Armatimonadota bacterium, assembly GCA_047519495.1. Classification (GTDB taxonomy): domain Bacteria; phylum Sysuimicrobiota; class Sysuimicrobiia; order Sysuimicrobiales; family Segetimicrobiaceae; genus JAPVSX01. The sequence goes on along the minus strand of JAPVSX010000372.1, from coordinate 4,712 downwards.
TATCGCTAATTATAGTGCCTTGGATGCCCGTGTCAAACGGCGGCCGGCCCTACGGGGGAGGGCCTAACTGCGGTCGGTGATTGACGACCGGGGCCTATTGTGGCGGCCGCGGGAGAGATCGGGGTTTCCCCGATCGCTCCTGATCGATTTTTTTGCAAGGTCGGGCCGGCCAAGCCAAGGTTAACCTCCGCCCCATATCGAACAGACCGGTCGGAGTGGTTGATGTCCCCGCTTGCCGGCATGCCAGAAAGGTGAGCGAGCCAACACCGGAGCGGGCGGCTGGAGGGCGGCCGATGTCCGAGCCATTCAAACTGGGACTGACCTTCGACGACGTGCTGCTGGTGCCGCAGCGGTCGGGCGTGAGCACGCGGCGTCAGGTCGACACCCGGACGCGGCTCTGCCGCGGCATCGACCTGGCGATTCCCATCGTCAGCGCGAGCATGGACACCGTCACCGAGGCGGAGATGGCGATCGCGATCGCGCGCGAGGGCGGGATCGGGATCATCCACCGGTTTCTCCCGATCGCGGCCCACGTCGCCGAGGTGCGCCGGGTCAAGCGGGCGGAGAGCGTCGTCCTCGACACGCCCTACACCGTCGGCCCCGAGGCGACCGTCCGCCAGGCGGCGGCGTTCATGGATGAGCACGGCTCGGCCGGCATCCTGGTGATCGACCGGGACCGGCGGCTGCTCGGGATCGTGACCGCGCGCGACGTCCTGTTCGAGGACCAGCTCGACCGCCCGATCACGGCGGTGATGACGCCCCGGGACCGCCTGATCACGGCGCCGGCCGGCACCCCCGTCGAGGAGGCCAAGCAGATCCTGCACCGCCACCGGATCGAGAAGCTCCCGCTCGTGGACGGCGGGGGCCGGCTGACCGGCCTCGTGACGAGCCGGGACATCCGGAGCCGTCTGCGGTACCCCGACGCCACGAAGGACCAGAAAGGCCGGCTCCGCGTCGGCGCCGCGATCGGCGTGCGGGGGGATTACCTCGAGCGCGCGCAGGCGCTGGTCGAGACCGAGGTGGACGTGCTCGTCATCGACGTCGCGCACGGGCACGCGGACCTCGCGTTCCGCACGGTCGAGGCCGTCCGCGCCCGGTGCAGGGACGTGCCGCTGATCGCCGGCAACGTCGCGACCCCTGAAGGGACGCGCGACCTGATCGCATGCGGCGTGGACGGCGTAAAGGTCGGCGTTGGTCCCGGGTCCACGTGCACGACGCGCGTGGTCACCGGGGCCGGCGTCCCCCAGCTCACCGCGATCCTCACGTGCGCCGAGGCGGCCGCCGCCTCCGGCGTGCCGATCATCGCCGACGGCGGCATCCGCGGGCCCGGGGATCTCGTCAAGGCGCTGGCCGCCGGCGCGCAGACCGCGATGCTCGGCAACCTCCTGGCCGGGACCGAGGAGAGCCCGGGCGCGTCCGTCACCCGGAACGGCCGGCAGTACAAGGTCTACCGGGGCATGGCGAGCCTGTGGACCTCCGCGGAGCGGCGGGACATGCCGCAGGAAGACGAGCTGCTCGCAGAAATCGTGCCCGAGGGCATCGAGGCGCTCGTCCCCTATCGCGGGCGCGTCTCGGCAGTCCTGACCCAGCTGACCGGTGGGCTGCGGTCAGGGATGAGCTACTGCGGAGCGACCAAGCTGGCGGAGCTGCGCGCCAACGCCCGGTTCATGCGGGTGACGGACGCGGGCGTGCGCGAGGGAATGCCGCACGACGTAGACGCGCTCTCGTAGGCGCTCGGCCGCCAGCGTCGTGGTGGGATGCGCGCGCAGCGCCGCTACGTGCGTCCACGTCCCGCCGCCGTCGCGGCTGCGTCCGACGAGACCCCCCACCTCCTGGGGTTCTTGCGCCTAATGGGACGCCGTCTCCCGCGTCTCCACCCGGCTGCCGATTCGTTGGAGCGCCTGCTCGATCCCCCCGGTCGCGATGTCGATCGCGTGCGTCACTTTGTTGCGCTCCCGGAGGAGACGCGTCTCGAGAGCCCGGTACTCCATGCTGCCGGCCTCCAGCGCGCGCAGCCGCGCCGCCGGCTGCAGCACCGGAAGGGGTGGGACCGGGACGGCGCGGTCGTGGTCGAACGGCCCGGTTGCAGTGTAGGTGATCGGGATCAGCGCCCGACCCGCGCGGATCAGGGCGTCGTTGAGGGCCTCGGCCGCCTCGCGCTGCTTCCGCGTGCCGCGAGACCCCGCGAGGGCTGTCCGCAGTTGTTCGGCCGCGGCGTTCAGCCGCTCGGCCGCATCTGCCAGGCGCGCGGCGGCGTCGAGGGGCGGCCGGAGGTCGAACGCATCGCCGGCGGCCCGCTGAATCCCCGTGAGGACCTCGCGGATCTCGGCGGCCGTCGCCGCGTAGTCGAGTGGCAGGACCGGGGCCGTGCACCACCGCCACAGGACGAGGGCGTAGACCTGCGCGTCGCGGTGGAGGTGCGCGCGGTCGATCTTGTCGAGGGTGTCCTCGGTCGTGTGCCACCACCACCCGAGGCCCCCGCTCCTGGACGCGCCGCCGGTGAGGGACGCGAGCGCGGCGGCAGCCGAACGCCCTGCGGCGTCCTCCGCAAGGCCAGAACGGCGTGGGGCGCCGGGGGGCGCGGGAGCGTCTGCGGGCTGCGCGGAGATGTCCACGAACATCGAGGGCAGCCCGACGCCCCAGAACGACTGATCGCCCATGCGGCTGATCCGCCGCCGGTCCAGGTCCTGCCCCGAGACGTCCTTGACGCAGCGCGCCGCGCTGGCCCACGTCTCGGCCATCGTCTGCGCCTCGCTCAGCACGCTGGCGCCCTTGCCGCCGGCCGAGTCCACGTTGAGGTGAAGAACCGCGCGGCGGTGCAGGTCGGCCCAGTGGGTGTCGGCGTACCAGGTCGAGCCCGAGTACCGCCCGTGCGAGTGGCCGGACCAGAACGCGAACCGGATCCCGCGCCGCAGCCGGCGGCGGCGGCTCATGATGCGCGCCATCTCAACCATCACGGCGTTCGCGCTCCCGTTGTCCATTGCCCCGTAGTGCCACGAATCCACGTGGCCGCTGAACAACACGAAGCGGTCCTCGTCCCGGCCCCGGAGGTCGGCGACCAGGAGCGGGGTCGGGCGCCACCGCGTGTCCACCTGCGCCTGCACGCGCACCCGCAGCGTGCCTTCCCGGGCTCGGGCGCGCAGCACCGCGCCGTCGGGCTCCCGGACCGAGACGGCGACGATCGTTGGGAGGCAGCCGACGGTCTCCGGCGTGGGCGCGCCCCACACCGTCGAGATGATCATCTCATGGAGTTTCGGCGGGTTGACGAAGATCACGCCGGCGGCGCCGGCGTCCTCGGCGGCCCGGGCCTTCACCGGGGTCGCCAGGCCGTCGATCAGCGCGATCTTGCCGCGGACGTCGGCGGAACGGACGCCGGATTCGTGCTGCCGGTCGTCGCCGGCGCCGACGTCCACCACCTCCGCCTCGAGCCCGCCGGGCGGCGTGGACGCGGCGAACGAATGAGTGATGCACTCGACCTGCCGCGGCGGCGTGCCGGCGACCTCGAGCGACGCAGGGCCCGGCCAGGAGATCAGCGCATCGTGCTGGTGGCGCCGGACGTCGAGCCCGAACCCGCGCAGGGCGGTCTCCAGGTAGTCGAACGCGTTCGCCTCGTCCTCGCTGCCCGACATCCGGACCCAGCGGGCGATGCCGCGCGTGTACTCCATGAGCTTGGACGCGGATACCGCCTGCCGCACGGCCTGTTCGGGATCCTTCGGCATGGGTCGCCTCCTCGCGCAGGGTGGAGGGCACGCCCCCGAGGGCGCGCCGGCGGCGTACGACGCCTCGACGGCGCGCCGCATCCCGCACCCGGATGATTCTAGCGAAGCGTGGACGCCGCCTCCTCGAAGGGAGGTGCCGCGGCCGCCGCCGGCGCCCGTCGCGGCCACCGCGGGCGCTGTCTTCGGAGAATTGGCAGGTGCGGGGGCGAACCCTTCAGCGCTCCCCAGGCGACTGGATCTCCTGCACGACCTCGGAGGCGATCACCTGCAGCGCGGCGGCGACGGGGACGGCGAGCAACCCGCCGAGGATTCCCAGGAGCTTGATCCCGGCGAGCAGCGCGACCAGCGTCAGGATCGGCGACATCCCGACGACCCGCGCCATGATTCGGGGGACGAGGATGTGGGGCTCGACGTTCATCACGATGGCGTAGAAGATCGCGACCGCCACGAGCCGCCAGAACGGCTGCGAGAGCGCCACGAGGATGGCGACCGCCGCGCCGAGGGACGGGCCGACCATCGGGATCAGCTCGCCCAATCCGGCCACGATGCCGAGCAGGAACGGGAACGGCATTCCGAGCGCGAGCAGGCCGATCACGACGATCGCCGCGATCGTGAACGACAGCAGGAGCTGGGCGCGCAGCCAGCCGCCGAACTTCACGCCGATCCGGTTGAGCACCCGCCTGACCCGCGGCCGCTCCTTTGCAGGAAAGAGCGCAAGAAATGACTGCTTGATCTCCGCTCCCTGGAGCAGCATGTAGAACGTGAAGACGAGGACGGTGATCGTCGCTGCGATCCCTCCGAGGAATCGGAAGGCCACCCCCGCCGCCTGGGGGCCGTACTGGGAAAGGCGCTCGATCTGGCCGGGAAGTTTGTCGAGATTCGCGGCAAGGTCCGGCAGGAACGGGAAATGCTGCTGGAGGTCGAGCAGCCACGTTCGAAGCCGGACGAGGAGGTCGGGGAGGTTGCGGACGAACGTCGCGGCCTCGCTCACCG
>JAPVSX010000371.1:0-3043 GCA_047519495.1 Armatimonadota bacterium | reverse complement strand
GACGAACGGCTGCGGCCGTTCGGCCAGAACGTGATGCTGTATCAGGCGAACTTTGAAGACCTCGATCAGGTCCTGGACGCGGCGGGGGTTGGAGCGGTCGACGGGGTGTTGTTCGACATCGGCGTTTCGACCTGGCAGCTGTTCGAGCCGGCGCGCGGGTTCAGCTTCGACCGCGTGGGCCCGCTCGACATGCGCATGGACCAGAGGCAGGAGACGACGGCGGCCGATCTGGTCAACACCCTCCTCGAGCGCGAGCTGGCAGACCTGATCTACCGCTACGGTGAGGAGCGCGCGTCCCGGAAGATCGCCCGCGAGATCGTGGCCCGGCGGCCGCTCCGGACGACCCGGGATCTGGTCCGGGCGGTCGAGGCGGCCCTCGGGGGCGCCCGCGGCCGCCTGCATCCGGCCACCCGGACGTTCCAGGCGCTGCGCATCGCGACGAACCGCGAGACGGAGGCGCTTGAGCGCGGGCTGCCGCAGGCGATCCTCCGGCTTCGCCCGGGCGGCCGGATCTGTGTGATCGCGTTCCATTCGCTGGAGGACCGGATCGTCAAGCAGACCCTGGCGCGGTTCTCGCGGGAATGCACCTGTCGTCCGGCGCTGCCGGGCGAGCGCCCTGCGGTTCCGCCGGAGTGCCGCTGCGGTGGCCGGATTCTACGATTGCTCACCAAGAAGCCGGTGACCGCGTCACCCGCGGAGGTCCGGCGGAATCCCCGCTCCCGCAGCGCCCGGCTGCGCGCAGCGGAACGCCTGAGCGCGCCCGAGCGTTCCATACCGGGACGGCAGACGCGGGTGTCCGGGGGGCAGTGATGCTGGCAGTGGAGGCACGAGAGACAACCTATCCGGTGTTCGTACCGGAACATTGGGGCCCAGGAGGGGGGAAGGCGACCCGGCGTCGGCGGAGACGTTATCCCACGCTCTCGGCACTCACGATCGCAGCACTCGCCGTACTACCATTCATCGCATACGTCGCAGCCGTATCCAACGCAGCACGCATCGGCTACCATATCCTCCAGTTGAACCAGGACATCGCCGCCCTAGAGACGGACCACGAACGCCTCCAAGCCATCGCCTCCTCCCTGAGGGCCCCGGATCGCATCGAACGCCTGGCCGCGGCGCGTCTGGGCCTCCGCGCCCCCGGCGCCGGACAGATCGCCGCGCTTGAGCTTCTCCCCACCTCGGCCCGCCGCCCGGAGCGCGGGCCCGGGCTGTGGCAGCGGCTGGGCGCGTACTTCCACCGGAGCGAAGCGCAGGCCGCCACGCCCTCTCGATGACCATCCGGCACGGGCGGCCCGGGCCTACGGCGTGAGCCAATACGTCCCGGGCGCGCGGCGCGGCGTCGCCCGGTGGCGGGTGACCGTCCTGTGCGGGGTCTGGATCGTCTGCTTCGCCCTCCTCTTCGCCCGCATGGTTGAAATCCAAGTTGTGCGCGCGGGCCCGCTCGCGCGCCTGGCGGTGCGCCAGCAGATCGAGGCCGTCCAGATCCCCGGCCGCCGCGGCCTGATCGTCGACCGGGTCGGCCGTCCCCTGGCCGTGAACGTCGAGGTGGACTCCGTCTACGCGGTGCCGCGCGCAATCGAGGATCCTGCCGAGTTCGCGCGCCGCGTCGGACCGGTGCTCGGGCTCCCGCCCGGGGAAGTGCTGAGCCGCCTCCGTCGCGGGGGCCCGTACTTCGCGTGGCTGGCGCGGCGTCTGCCGGCGACGACCGGCCGCGAGATCCGGCGCCTCGGCCTCGCGGACGCGGTCGGCGTCCTTCCTGAGACCCGCCGGGACTACCCGGCGGCCAGCCTCGCAGCGAGCGTGATCGGTTTCACCGGCGTGGACGATGCCGGCCTCGCCGGCCTCGAGCTGCAGTATGACCCCCTGGTCCACGGCACGGGGGGCGTCGGCCTCGCGGACCGCGACGCGATCGGCCGGGAGCTCATGCAGACTCAGCGGATCGTGACGCCGCCGCGTGACGGCGATACGCTCGTGCTGAGCCTGGATGAAGTGATCCAGCACATCGCCGAGCGCGAGCTCGGGCAGGCGCTCAAGCAGAGCGGGGCCCGCGGCGGAGTGGTGATCGTCATGGACCCGCGCACCGGCGAGATCCTCGCGATGGCTGCGCTGCCGTCGTTCGACCCCAATCACTATCAGGGCGCGCCGCCGGCGCTCTGGAAGAGCCGCGCGATCGCCGACGTCTACGAGCCGGGCTCGACGTTCAAGCTGGTGCTGGCCGCGGCCGCGCTCAGCAGCCAGGCGGTCACGCTCGAGGACCGGTGGCCGGATCCCGGCCAGATCCGGATCAACGGCGCCACGATCCACGACGCCGAGCCGGCCAAGCATGTCGACTCGCTCAGCCTCTCCGACATCATCAAGTTTTCGAGCAATGTCGGCGCCGCGCAGGTCGCGTCGCGCATCGGCAAAACCGTGCTCGCCGAGTACATCCACCAGTTCGGGTTCGGCCGGCCGACGGGGATCGACCTGCCGGGCGAGGCGGCCGGCATCATCCGGCCGGTGAGCCAGTGGCTGGGACCGTCGCTCCAGAACATCGCGTTCGGGCAGGGGATCTCCGTCACGCCGATCCAGCTCGTCGTCGCGGCGTCTGCGCTGGCCACGCACGGGCTGGCCGTCCATCCCCACGTGGTCGAGGTGATCCGCGATCCGGCCGGGCACGTCGTCTCGACGCCCGGGGACCAGCCGTCCACCCGGGCGATCGAGCCCGAGGTGGCCGACCAGGTCTTCGGGATGATGCGCGAGGTCGTCCGGAGCGGCACCGGCCAGAAGGCCCAGCTCCCCGGCTACGCGGTTGCCGGCAAGACCGGCACGGCGCAGCGGCCCGGCCCGTCGGGGGGCTACGAACCCGGGGCATACGTGGCGTCGTTCGTGGGGATCGTACCGGCCGACGCGCCGCGCCTGGCGATCCTCGTGATCGTGGACGGGCCGCGCGGCGCGTACTTTGGCGGCGACGTGGCGGCCCCCGTCTTCCGCGAAATCGCCCGCCAAGTTCTCTGGTACCTGCGGGTGCCTCCGGAGCAGCCGCCGGCGACCGCCGCGGACGGCG
>JAPVSX010000370.1:0-6752 GCA_047519495.1 Armatimonadota bacterium | reverse complement strand
GCCGACGGCCTGGCTGCCAAGGATCGCGCCGAACTGGGGCATGCAGTAGCTCGAGCTCGTCCCGATGTTGGCGAGCAGCGGCACCCGGGCGGCTACGCCGCCGAGCAGGATCAGCATCAGTGCCACAAGGATCATCCGCTTCATCGTGTTCACCTCATCCCCGTAGAGTGGCGGTCGCGCGCAGCATCACTCGACCGTGAACGTGGCGACGCTGACCACGCGCGGATTGAACGGGAAGTGGTCGGTCGCGACAAACTCCCCCTGCAGGAGGTGCGGACCCTTGGTGACCTGCACATCCTGGTCAAGCCCGTAGGTCATCGACACAACCTTGCCGTCGATGCTGAGGTGGATGTGGCCCTTGTCGGGTGTGAGATGCGTCGAAGTCTGGGGGACGACCTCGCCGCCCACAAGGCGGAACTGCACGTGGAGGGCGGTTCCCTTGATCACCGCCCCCGGCACCGGGCTGAGAATCGTGAGCGTGGCTGTGGAGCGCGGCCGGACCTGCGCCTCCGGAGCGGGCGCGGCCGTCTGCGTGCGTGCGGTGCAGCCCACCCAGACGACCGGGAGGACCGTCACGACGCCGATCGCCGCCCGCCGCCATCGTGGAGCGCGTCCCGTCACCTCGCGTCGACCAGCTGATCCCACGGGTGTCTCCTTTTCACAGATGGATGGTGAGGCGGGCCTCGAGCGGCGTACCGCTCCGGTCCGCCGCCGTGATCTCGATTGCCCAGTCGCCCACCGGGAGTTGCGCGTCGCCGATGAAGTGGCCGGGACCGAACCGCCGGACCGGCAGCCTCCGGGCGGGCTGGCCCGGACGGCCCGCGGCGATCACGGCCGGCTGCGGCACCGGCAGCTCGCTCCCCGACGCCTCGATGAACGTCGCGTGCACCTCGTTGAACCCTGGACGGGCCGGGTCGAGGTAGACGTCCAGCAGGCGGCCGCCGGGCAGGTCGATGCTGTAGAGCGTGGGCTGCCCCGGCGCCGTGATCGTCCGGATCGTTTGCGGCCTGCTGCGGACGTCCATCGCGAGCGGCACCGTCACCGCGGTGGTCGCCTGCTGCACGGTCATCGTGACCGACCACCGTCCGCTGAGGGACAGGTTCGCTCCCTGCCCGACGTACGCGCCGTCGGCTGCCCGCGAGAGATCCAGGGTCGAGGGGCCGATGTCCGGTCGGTCGGGCATCTCAAACCGCAGGTTCACGCGATCGGTGGTGACCGAACGGCCCGTATCGTAATCCACGATGCGAGCCGCGAACCGGTTGATCCCGGGAAGCCCGGGGGCGATTTCCATCCGGACGCGCACCGACGTCGCGAAGTCGCTGCCCGAGACCACGAGCGCGGCGGCCGACCCCGCAGTCTCCTGGGTCAGGCTCGGGGGAGCCAATCCTGTGAGGATGCCGGTCGCGACCAGCACGCCGGCGGCCAGGCCGAGCTCCGTTCTCCCGACTCGCCGGAGTCCCCGCAGGGTGCGCACCACCGCGGGAACGCCGCGGTACCGGTTCACCGCGCCGAGCGCCGCGAGTCCGATCAGGAGGGCCGCCTTGAGCAGGACCAGCCGGCCGAAATCGGAAGACACGAGCGCGTTCCACGTCCCTACTTCGTCGACGGCCCGGAGGATTCCGGTTCCCGCCACTACCCCGAGCGCGATGCTGGCGACCGCGGAGAACCGCCGCACGGAGGCCGCCTTCTTCGGATCAGGCGCGCCGCGCAGCGCCGCGAGGAGCGCCGCGAGGCCCCCCAGCCACGTGCCCACGGCGGCGAAGTGGACCCACTGATCCGCGACGTTGGGCCAGCGCCACGGGCCCGTGCCGGCCCCGGCGTGCCCCGCGAGGACGTGCGTCAGCATCGCCAGGGCGGCGGCCCCCCCTGCCGCCGCGAACGCGGCCCGGCGCCGGCCGGGAGGCGGAGCCTGTCCCGCTCCGATCGCGATCGCGGCCGCCGCAACGGGGACTGCCCGCCAGAGCAGTGCGTATCCGAGGGGCGTACCGAGGAGGCGGCCGACCGTCACGCCTGCGGCCGAGGCCTGGTCGACCCACAGGAACACGATACCGGCGGCGGCCAGCGCCCATGCCGACCAGAGGTAGCGCGGTCCTGTGGCCGGGAGCTCAGGGAGTGCGAGCGTCCACACCCACGCGGCGCCGAGCAGTCCGCTGAGCCCTGCGTACAGCCCCCATCGGGCGGCCACGCCGAGAGGGGAGGGTGGCGGGGACGTGACGCTCGGCTGCTGAGCCGCGGAGGGGGTGACCCCGACGCCGAATGCAAAGGCCCCTCCGGTCACGTGGCCGTCCACGCGGGAGACCGTCCGCCACGAGACCGTGTACGCGCCCTGGGGAAGGGAATGGAGCGTGACCTTGAGCTCGAGCGGCTGGCCGGGAACCGGCTCTGCCGGTCTCTGCTCGACCTGCCTGCCGGCAGTGTCCAGCACATGAACGACCGACAGGGTTGGTTCCGGCTGCTCGGTGAACTCCAGCATGACGGCATTGGGCGAGCGCTGCAGCACGGCCCCGGCTGCAGGGTCCGAGCGTCTCAGCAAAGCATGTCCGTCGGCGCCTGGGGCGAGCAGAACCGCCCCCAGGAGCGCGAGGATCCCGGCCGCGCCCCAGCGCACCCTCACCTGTCCGTCCAGCCCTAACGGCGTCGAGGTCGGAGGCCCACGACGATTCCCACCGCCCCGAGCACGATGCCGGCTACGGCGAGCGTTTTAGACTGCGCCGCGGCTCCCCCCGCGTCGCGGGCCGCCGTCTGCGCGGCGTCAACCCGAGTTCCGAGCCGCCCCAGCCATCCCGTCATCTCGCCTATGGACGGATCTTTGGCGGGAAACTCGATCTCCATGGCATTGGCGACCGGGTCAAAGGTCTTCTCCGAGGTCGCAAACGACTCGTTGACCTTCTGCCCGTGGATGGATCCAACGAAGTGGAACGTGTAAGTCCCCGGCCGTGTCGGGATGATCGCCGCATCGTACTCCCCGGCGATTCCGAGGCCGGTGTCGGGGTCGAACGTAGGCTGGAGGGGCAGCAAGCCCGTCTTCTGGCTTCCGAAGATCACCTCGATTCTAAGCGTGTCGCCGAGGTCGGTGATCGGTTTCCCCGACCGATCTTTCAGGAGCAACTGCACGGCGTTCTTGAACCCTGCGTAGGCGGGCTCGTCCGCCCATCCGACGGTCATCTCGACCCGCCCAACCTGGCGGTGTTCGTGAGCCAGGGCGATAGGCGAGGATCCGAGCGGAATGCCCAGGGCGATGCACAGCGTCACCAGCAATGTGGGGTATCGCACGTGCGACACAGACAACCCCTCCTTATTTCGACATTTCGACCAGAGCTACCACGACGTCCCGGGCGCGCGATCTCCCGGTAACCTCGGGGTTGGCGCGGGCAGAGAGACACGCCGCCCCGGAAATGCCGTACCCGCCGGGAGCATGGACAGAGTTCGCTGGTTCTCGCCAGGTCAGGCAGAGAGAGGCGGGGCGCGACACGGGAAGGCGTGCATGAGGCCGTCACGCCGGGTCCCACGGGACTCTCCCCGGATGCGCCCGACCGTCATGAAGACGAAGAGGATCGCGAGCAGGCACGCGACGAGGAATCCGGAGTGAGCCTGCGCGAAGATGAGGAAATCGACCAGGCTGTGGTGTGCGTGGGGGTCGGACACCCCGTGAATGTGGGAGGCGGTGAACACGGCGAGCGCCAGCACGGTTACGATCAGGCCGAGCGCAACTCTGCCGCGGCCTCCGGCGATCGTCGGGACTCTCTGAGACGACCTTGCGCCCATGTCCGCTCTGAACATGCACCTTATCCCGGATACGCGCCTCTCCGTCGGGGAATTCGCTTCTCCCGCAAGAAATACCTCGGGAGCGTAACTTCATCAAGACCTTCGCGCCGGTAGGTTCGGGAGCGCCCGGCCGCAGACGGGTCTCGAGAGGCGCGGCCCATCGCACGTCTGGCAGAGGGAAACTTTTGGAAGGAAGATAACGGTCTCTACACGGAATCCCCGCCTGCGAGCGGCGTGATGGGGAGCGGGGGGTCGAATGGGGAGGGGTTGCGCGTGCGGAAGCGGACAGGGTCGTGGATGCTGGCGTGGGCCGTCGTGGCCACGCTGCTGCTCGTGGTGTCGGTCGGATGGCCTGACGCGGGCCGGGAGGTCGCAGGATCGGTGGCGCGTGCCCTGCGCCCGGCGCCCGCCGAGGCCCAGACGACAGGGGCGGCCGCCCAGCTCGAGTGGCTGGGCTGGCAGTTTTTCCGGGTAACGGCGCTGCGGGGACACGTTACGGCGTTCGATCCGAAGCCCGGTCAGGTGTACTTCGTGACCGTCCGCGGCACCCGGCCCCGCTAGATTGCGGCCGGAGGTGGGGCGATGCGGGTCGCGGTGATCGGGGCCGGCGGCACGGGGGGCTACTACGGCGGCGTGCTCGCCCGGGCCGGGCACGAGGTCGCGTTCGTGGCGCGGGGCGCCCACCTCGAGGCGATCCGGCACGGCGGCCTCGCCGTCCGGTCGCGGCTTTCCGGCGATTTTACCGTGCACCCCCGCGCCACCGCCGACACCCGCGAGATCGGCCCGGTGGATCTCGTCTTGTTTTGCGTCAAGGCGTACGACACCGACGCGGCCGCGGAGCGGCTGCGTCCGCTCGTCGGCCCGGAGACGGTGATCCTCTCGGTCCAGAATGGGATCGACAACGAGGACCGGATCGCCCGGTCCGTGGGCCCGGCCCACGTGCTGGGCGCGGTGGCCCAGGTCTCCTCGGTGATCGAAGCGCCCGGCGTGATCGCCCAGACGGCGGGGCCGGGGAAGATCATCTTCGGTGAACTGGACGGGCCGCCCAGCCCGCGAACGGAGCGGCTCCTCGACGCCTTCCGGCGGGCGGGCATCGCGGCGGAGGTCCGGCCGGACATGCGGGTCGCGCTGTGGGAGAAGTTCATCTTCATCTGCGGCCTGAGCGGCGTCACCAGCCTGACGCGCCTCCCGATCGGGCCGATCCTGGCCGATCCGGAGACGGGCGCGCTGCTGCGCGGGACGATGGCCGAGGTGGAGGCGGTCGCGCACGCGGAGGGGGTCGCGGTGCCGGCCGGCCACGCCGACCGGGCGTTCGCGTTCATGAAGAGCCAGGAGCCGTGGTACCGCGGCTCGATGTACTACGACCTGGCCGCCGGCCGGCGGATGGAGCTGGAGACGCTCAACGGGACCGTCGTCCGCCTGGGGCGCGCCCGGGGCGTGCCGACGCCGCTGAACTTTGCGATCTACGCCGCGCTCAGGCCGTACGCAGGCGGTCCGCCGGCCGTCCCGTCGGCCGTCTCGTGAAGGCCAGCTTCACGGCCAACCTCGCGGCATTCTGGGCCGCGGTGCTGTTTGATGCGCCGGTCGTCGGCGCGCGGCCAGGGCTTGCGTTCCGCACGGCTGCGTGGCATATTGAAAGTGCATCAGCAGGCTGCAAAGTCGGTTGGTAGCACACGCATAAAGGTGGGAATCGCATGGGAGTGGGTACTGTGAAGTGGTTCAGCTCGGAGAAGGGGTATGGTTTCATCACCCCCGACGATGGTGGCAAGGATCTCTTCGTGCACTTCAGCGCCATCCAGGCGGATGGCTACAAGTCCCTCAACGAGGGCGACAAAGTCGAGTACGAAGAGTCCCAGGGGCGGAAGGGCCCGCAGGCGGCCAACGTGAGGGTCATCCGCTAACTTCACCCCAAGACGTTGCAGTCGTCAACGAGCGCAGTGGGGGCGGCCGGACACCGCCGTCCCCACGGGTGTGTCAGTGGGATCCTCGCGGATCGGACAGCCGGGTGGCTCGCCGGGGCCGATCCCCGGCGTGACGGCTACGCCATCGGCTGGTAGGGCAGGAGGGCCGATGCAGTTTACTGTGATCGGGGCCGGCGCGATCGGCGGCACGGTCGGGGCGTACCTGGCCCGGGCCGGACACGACGTGCTGCTCGTCGACGCCGCCCGCGACCACGTGGAGGCGATCGCCCGCGGCGGCCTCTCCATCGAAGGCCGCGACGAGTTCCGCGTCCGGATTCCGGCGGTGACGCCCGGCGAGCTGTCGCTCGCGCCCCGACGGGGCGAGCGCCCTGCGCTGCTTCCGCGGGCCCTCGGCGGCCGCGCCCCGGAGGTGGTGCTCCTCTCGGTCAAGGCGCAGCACACCGCCGGGGCGCTGGAGCCGGTCGTCCCCCTGCTGGGGCCGGAGAGCGTCGTCGTCTCGATGCAGAACGGGCTGAACGAGCGCGTGATCGCCTCGCGGGTCGGGGCGGAGCGGACGGTCGGGGCGTTCGTCAACTTCGGCGCCGACTACCAGGCCCCCGGCCGGATCCTGTACGGCGGCTCGGGCGGCCTGTATCTCGGCGAACTCGACGGACGGATCACGCCGCGCCTCGAGCGCCTGGGGAAGGTCCTCCGGGAGTCGTTCCTGCCCAGCACCACCCTCACCGGGAACATCTGGGGCTACCTGTGGGGGAAGCTGGGGTACGCGTCGATGCTGTTCGCGACAGCCGTGGTGGACGAGACGATGGCCGACGTGCTCGCCGCGCCGGAGAACCAGCCGCTTCTCGCCAACCTAGCGGGGGAGGTCGTCTGCGTCGCCGACGCGGAGGGGGTCCGGTGCGCGGGATTCGACGGCTACGACCCCGACGCGATGCGCCGTGCCGAGCCGCGCAACTGGACCGCGATCCGGCAGAGCCTGGACCGGCTCGCCGAGTTCAACCGCGGCTCCCTCAAGCAGAAGAGCGGCATCTGGCGGGACCTGGCCGTCCGCCGCCGGCGGACGGAGGT
>JAPVSX010000369.1:0-4190 GCA_047519495.1 Armatimonadota bacterium | reverse complement strand
CGGAGCCTCGTCGCCGATGCCGACGACCACGCGGGGCGCGGGGATCTTCCCCCGCACCAGGCGGGCAGGATGTCCGCCAGATCCTGGAGACTGCAGGTGCGCCCGCTCTACGGGTGAAGCTTGGAACAGGAACAGGCCCGGCGGGGGTACAGTCCCGCACCGACAAGCAACGCTCACCGGTCGCCCGGGGCAGATCGCGGCTCCGGGATCCGACGGGCGGCGACGAACGCAAGCGCCATGACTCCCACGAGCGCCGCCCAACCCGCCGCGTACGAGGTCTGATCAACGAGCCAGCCGAAGAGCGGCGGGGTGAGCATCGTCATCACGTACAGCAGGGTCATGCTGACGCCCATCGCGGTCGCCGCCCGCGCGGCGCCCCCGAGCTCGGTGATCAACGTGCTGTACAGACCGTTCCACCCGAGCAGGAGCACGCCGCCCACGAGCGCGACGAGCGGCACTTCGGGACCCCGGGCCGGCCGCGGCAGGATGTTCAAGACGAGCGGGAACAGCACCCCGACGCCGACGCACCATACGAGCGCCGGAACGCGGCGGCCGCCGCAGCGCCGGTCCGAGAACGCGCCCCACGCGAGGCGTCCCAACACGCCGCCCAGGTGGACGGCGATCAGCAGCGCAGCCGCAGCGTGGTTACTCCACTTGAATCGGTCCACCATGTACAGCGCCAGGTACCCCTGGTAGCAGAACTGGGCGATCACCAGGAGCATCGCCGTTCCGGTCGTGCGCATGACGCCCGGGTCGTTCAGGATCTCGCGCAGCTGAGCCAGCACTGGCGCGGCGGCGCCGGCCGGCCGCTTCGCACCAACGGGCGGCGCCGCCAGCGGATCGTCCCGCAGGCCCAGCCAGCAGAGGACCCCCGGCACCGCGCAGGTGACGGCCGCTCCCGCGATCGCGGCGCGCCAGCCGAACATTCCCGCAAGCCCGGGCAGCAGGAGCGCCGCGATCAGGCCCCCGAGGGGCAGCCCGGACTGACGCACCCCCATCGCGGTGCCCCGCGCGGCCGGGCCGAACGCGGTCGCCACGGCCTTCGTCCCGGCGGTCTGCCCGCTGCCGTAGCCCAGGCCCGCGATCGCCAGCAGCAGCGCAAGCCACCAGAAGCTCCCCGCGCGCACGATCACCGCCGTCATTCCCGCCGTGAACAGCGCACCGGCGGTGAGGACCACCGGCTCGCCCCACCGGTCGGCCAGGAGGCCGATCGGGATGAACAGCAGCAGCGCCCCGAGATCGAACGCGCCGAGCAGGAGCCCTACCTGGGCGAGCGACAGGTGCAGCGCGTCGCGCCAGAACGGGGCGAGGATCGGCAGGCCGAAGCGGACAGACGTCAGGCCGGCCTGCTGCAGCGTGGTCAGCGCGAGGACGCGCAGGCCCGACGGCGCGCGCGGGAGGTGCCCCGCTGCGAGCGCCACCGGCTCCCTCAATGCCCGCCGGTGAGCAGCTGCTGGAGCGTCAGCAGCGCGAGGGAGAGGGTCAGGAGCACCGTGCCCCACCCCGCCACGAGCGAGGCGGTCCGGTTCGTGTGGGCCCGGCAGATCTGGCGGTCGCTCGACAAGAGGAGCAGCACGAAGAAGAGCGGAGGCAGCAGCAGGCCGTTGAGCACCTGCGACCAGAACATCAGCGTTACCGGATGGATCCCAACGTGGGCGATCCCGGCGCCGACCGCGAGCGCGCCGCCGAGCAGGAGGTAGAAGCCACGGGCCTGCCACACCTCCTTGTCGAGCCCCTCCGCCCACCCCAAGACCTCCGCAAGCGCGTACGCCGAGCAGGCCGCCATCACGGGGATCGAGAGGAACCCGCTCACCACGATGCCGAGAGCGAACAGCGTGGTCGCCGCAGGGCCGGCGAGCGGGCGGAGCGACGCCGCGGCTTCCGCCACCGTGTTGATGCCCTCCCCGTGGCCGAACAGCACGACGCCGGCCACCAGAACGATGAAGTAGAAGACCAGGTTCGCGTAGATCATCCCGGCGGCCACGTCCACGTTCTCGTCGGCCAGCTCCTTGACGGTGCGGCGAGCCTCCACCTCTTCGTTCGTCTGCCAGAAGAACATGTAGGGCGTCAGGGTGGCGCCCAGCAACCCGAGCGCCGCCGAGAAGTACGTCGGGGTGAACTGGATCGACGGGACGAACGTCGCCCGCAGCACCGCCCCCCAGTCCGGATGGACGACAAACCCGGTGACGATGTAGAGGAGGAAGAGCGGCGTGAGCAACAGCAGGAACCGGCTGATCGTCTGATAGCTTGCGTAGACCAGTGTGAGCCCGAGCACGACCGCGATTGGAACGATCCACCACTCCCAGGCGATCCCAGTCACGAGCTGGATCGCCGCGCCGGTCCCGGCCAGGTCTGCCCCGGTCGTGATGATGTTCGAGACGATAACCGGCGCGACCACCGCCATCGCCACGCCGGGCCCGTAGCGGACGCGCAAGATCCGCCCGATGCCGCGCTTGGTGACGATGCCGAGCCGGGTGGACATCTCCTCGAGGTAGTACAGCATCGGGGTCGAGAGCAGCATCAACCAGAGGAGGCCGAACCCCGTCGTGGCGCCAACCTGAATGTAGGTCACGACCCCGGACGGGTCGTTATCGGCCGCGCCGGAGACGATACCGGGCCCCGGGATCTTGAAGAACTGTCGCCATGTCCGCCGGTGGTGGCGATGCGGAGACGCGGGACGCGTCGCGGTCCGCGGCGGCCGGACGGGGGGAGGCTGCACAACGAGAACAGTTCCGGCCCTCGGCCCGACGTCCCTGCCTACGGCGTGGGCCAGGACGTGCCTGCGCCTCTGGCATGGGCCAATGGGCCTACATGCAGGCTGGCGGCACGCGTGCGTGCCGCCAGCCACGACCGCTACCTCACCCCGTCTTCGTGGAGTCAATGCTCCACTTGAGCGAGGACGCATCCTCGAAGCGACAGACGGGTGAGGGTTCGCTGGGGCAGCGGACAAAAGGCGTCCGCTACCCCGTCATCTCTTCGGTGGAAGCTCCCGGGCGTTGGCCGTGTTGCGCCGCGATAGGCGGGACTGCCTTCGCATCGTCCGCCTCCTTTCCCGGGATTGTCGGCCGGCCTGGAGCTCGGGGCGCCGGCCGCCGTTCCACCTCTATTCTACTCCCATCCTTCGACGTGTCAACGCCCCGTTGTGCCCGGTGTGCCCCGTTGTGCCCGGTCCAGGCCGGTGCTAGGCTGAGGCCGGATGCGAACCGAAGCCGTCGGAATCTTGGATCAACTCGGCGTCCCTCACGCCGTCAGGCGGTCTCACGCCGTCGAGCTCTCCTGCGCGCTCGTAGCCGGCCTCGCCGACGACGCATGATCACCCATTCCGGCGGGTCCGGCTCGATCCGCCTGTGGGTCCTCGCCGCGGCCGCCCTGATCCTGGCCCACACCGGCTGGCAGGCGTGGCAGGTCGCGTCGTCGCCGTACCCCGCCCGGTACGACTACGACGAAGGTGTGTACGCCGCGACGGCTGCCGCGGCCGCGGCCCCGCCGGACGCCGGCCACGCCGGGCCGGTTCGCCTGTACCGGGACGCATTCCTGAGCCAGCCCCCGCTGCTCATCACGGCCCTCGCGGCGGCGTACCGGGCGTTCGGCGTGTCTCTCCTCACCGCGCGCTTGACCGTTGTGCTCTTCTCCCTGCTGTGGCTGGCCGCGATCGTCGCGATTCCGGCCGCAGCCGGACGGGCGCGGGCGGGCGTTTTCGCTCTGTGCGCACTGGTCGGCAGCCGGATGTTCCTCACCGCGTCGCACACGGTCCAGATGGAGGCGCCGAGCGAAGCGCTGGCCGCCGCCGCGGTCGCGCTCGCGGTCGCCGGGACCCGGGCCCACGGCGTGAGCCGATACGTCCGCCCAGGCGCACGCTGGTGGGCCGCCGCGGGCGCCGCCTGGGGGCTCGCGGTGATGACGAAGCTGACGGCCGCCGCGGGCCTCGCGCCGCTCGCCGGTGCCGCCGTCTTGGTCCCGCAGGAGAGCCGCGCGACCGGGCTTGGGGCCCTCGCGGCCGGGGCGGTTCTTGCGGCCGTCCCGTTTCTCCCACAGGTCGCCAGCCCCGCTGCGCTCGAGGAGATGGTCCGCTTCCATCTCGTGCTCGCGCACCGACCGGGTCCCATACTCGCGGACCCCTCGGCCGCCCTCCTCGAATTCCTCGGCATGGGGTGGCCGTTGGTGGCGGCCGCGGCTGTGGGCGTGGGGAT
>JAPVSX010000368.1:0-18121 GCA_047519495.1 Armatimonadota bacterium | reverse complement strand
TCTCGCCGGCGGGAGCCTGCGTGGGCGCGGGCGATGGGGGTGTGCCGTTGGGCGCTCCGGGCTGCTCTTCGGTCATCCTCGTCCTCTCAGGTGTCGGTGTCCTGGGGGCATTCTACAGAAGCGGCGCTGCGACCTCAAGCGCAGCGCCTCACCACCCTCACCACTCATGTACAGTCTTCGGACCTACCTCTGAGAGCAGTGCCTGTGTCAAGCGTGCGGCGCATATCCGTCCTCAAGACGTCAGGACAGCGTCGGCGCCGGAAGCGCCCGCGGCGGATTTGCGACGGCGGGTGTGCTATATTCGACGCGTGACGTTTCGCTTCGAGCTGGTGCACGTTGACCGCGAGACCGGCGCGCGGGCCGGGCTCCTTCACACGCCGCACGGGGTGGTCGAGACGCCCGCGTTCATGCCGGTCGGAACGCACGGCACGATCCGGGCGCTCACGCCGGAAGAGGTGCGCGGCGCGGGCGCCCAGATCGTCCTGGCCAACACCTTTCACCTGATGCTCCGCCCCGGCTCCGACCTGATCGCCCGGGCCGGCGGCCTCCACCGGTTCATGCACTGGGACGGCCCGCTGCTCACCGACAGCGGGGGGTACCAGGTGTTCAGCCTGGCCCACCTGCGGCGGGTCTCCGATGAAGGAGTGCTGTTCCGGTCGCCGATCGAAGGGCGCGAGATACACCTGACGCCGGAGCGGGTGACCGAGATCGAGGAGCAGCTCGGCGCCGACATCATGATGCCGCTCGATGTCTGCCTGGGCTTCCCCGCGGCCCGGGAGGCCGCCGAGGAGGGGCTGCGCCGGACGGCGCTCTGGGCCCGGCGCGCGCGTGGGGCCCACCGCCGCGAGGATCAGGCCATGTTCGGCATCGTCCAGGGCGGGTTCGAAGTGGAGCTGCGGCGGCGGGCGGCGGAGGAGATGGCGGCGCTGGACTTCCCCGGGTACGCGGTCGGCGGCCTCTCGGTGGGCGAGCCTCGAACGCTGACCTACGAGCTGCTGGCTGTGGTGACTGAGCGGCTTCCCGAAGCCCGTCCGCGCTACCTCATGGGGGTCGGGGTTCCCCCGAGCGTGGTCGAGGGCGTCCGGCGGGGTGCGGACATGTTTGATTGCGTGCTGCCGACCCGGGTCGGCCGGACGGGAATCGCGCTCACCGCCGGCGGCCGGCTCAACCTCCGGCTGGCCGCGCACACGGAGGATCTCTCGCCGCTCGAGGAAGAGTGCCCGTGCCCCGCGTGCCGGGCGTATACACGGGCCTATCTTCGCCATCTGTTCAAGGCCGGGGAGATGCTGGGCCCCCGGCTCGTGAGCCTCCACAACCTCACGTTCATGGCGCGGCTCGGCACGGCGATGCGGGCGGCGATCCTCAGCGACCGGTTCGCGGCGTGGAGCCGCGAGGTGCTAGATCGCTACCAGAGCGCGTGGTAGGCGGCAAAGGGAGGGAATCACTCCGAGACCGCAGAACGATCTGAGCGACCCTGTCCCTGGAGGCTGCAGGTGCCGGTCCAGCAAGGTGCGACGGTCGTCCTATGGATCGCGTTCGTAGCCGTGCTCTACTTCATGATGATCCGGCCGCAGCAGGTGCAGCAGAAGCGGTACCGGCAGATGCTGGGGCGGCTCAAGAAGGGCGACCGCGTGCTCACCCGAGGAGGGCTCTACGGCGTGATCGTGGAGATCAAAGACAACCTAGTCCTGCTGGAACTCGCCCAGAACGTCCGTGTCCGGGCCGACCGGACCGCGGTCCAGTCGGTCGTGAACAAGGGAGGCGCCGGCGGGTAGCCGACCCGCGGCCCGACATGGCTGATACACGCGGTGGGGACGGCTCCGCCACGTCCAGCCTTCCCAGGCGGTCCTTCACCCTGGAGGAGATCAAGCGGGACGCGGCGGTCGAGGCGTACATCGCCAAGGCCGACGAGTACACGGGCGCGATCGGGTATACGGAGCACGGGCTCCGGCACGCCAATCTCGTCGCGAGCATCGCCACCAACGTCCTCCGGCGGCTTGGGCGGACGGAGCAGACGGTGCAGCTGGGAGCGATCGCCGGGTACCTCCACGACATCGGCAACCTGGTGGGCCGGGTCAACCACGAGCACACGGGGGCGCTGCTGGCGGGCGGGATCCTCGGCCGCCTCGGCATGGACCCATCCAACATGGCCGTCGTGATGGGAGCGATCGGCAACCACGAGGAGCAGACCGGCGACCCCGTGAGCGAGGTGTGCGCGGCTCTCATCATCTCGGACAAATCGGACGTGCATCGGACGCGCGTGCGCAACCCGGACCCGACCACGTTCGACATTCACGACCGGGTGAACTTCGCGGTGGAGCATTCCTTCCTCCGCGTGGACGATCAGGCCCATACGATCACGCTGGAGCTGACGATCGATACGAAGATGTCCCATGTGATGGAGTACTTCGAGATCTTCCTGCCGCGGATGGTCATGTGCCGGCGGGCGGCGAAGCAGCTCGGCTGCGAGTTCAAGCTACAGATCAACGGCACGAAACTGCTGTAGGGGGGAGCACCATGGCGACCTGGGAATACCGGTGTCAGTCGTGTGGGTCAGTCCACGAAGTGTCCGTCAGGCCGGCTGGCGCGATGCTCCTGCGGTGCACCGCGACCCGCGAGTGGGCCTGGCACGACGCGTCCGCATTTGTGGGCGCCGCCGTGCCCGTTCGGGCCGCCAGCGCGGGTGCGGGGGGTACCGGGGCCCGCGCCGCCACGCGTGCACGCCCGGCAAAGAAGCCGGCTGCCAGGCAGCGGGCGGCGGTCTCCGCTCGGAAGCGCCCGTCCCGAAGCTCGGCCGGGGCGTCATCCAAGCGCAAGAAGGGGCGCCGCTAGGCGCACGATCCACAATAGGGGCGGAAGCTCCATTACCCAGGCCTGGCCCGCTTGCGGCTGGCCCACCCGAAGCCGGCCTGCTCGGAGCCGGCGTACAGCTTTCGAAGGGATGAGTCCGTAAGAACCCGGCAAGAGGATTCCCTACCTTCGCCCAGAATTTTGGAGATTCGTGGACAGCCCTGCGGTTCGTGGGCGCTCAGGATCCGGGTGGCTGACCCTCGGAGAGGCCGCCCGGCTCCTGGGAGTCGACGAGACGACCATGCGGGCCTGGGCCGATGCCGGCAAGGTCCGCATCTTCCGCACCCCGGGCGGCCATCGCCGCTTTCGCGCGGCCGACCTTCGCGCGCTTCTGGGTGAGGCGTCCCCCGCGTCGGAGCGCCTTGGAGACGTTCACGCCCGGACGTCTCCCAGGGAGTGGATGGCGTCCCGGCCGTGGTTCGCACGGCTCGGCGAGGACGCCCTGGCCCGTGCCCGCGGCGAGTGCATGCAGTTGATGCATGCGCTCACCGCCTTTCTCGAGCACGAGACGGACCGGCCCGAGCGGCTCGCCGAGGGACGGCGCATCGGCGCCGGCCTGGGACGCGAAGTGGCGCGCTGGGGACTCACGCCGGCTCAGTCCACGGAGGTGTTTGTGCACTTCAAGATGATGGTGACGGACCTGCTCGCGGCGCCCCCGCTCGGCGCGTCCGGCCAGATCCGGTCGATGCGCGACGCCGACGCATTTCTCGGGGAAGTGCTGCAGGCGATGATGGAGGCCTACGAGCAGGAACGGCCGGCGCGAGGGCCGGTATGAGCCGCACGACCCTGCGCCTGGGCACGCGGGGGAGCCGGCTCAGCCTGCGCCAGGCGGAGCTCGTGAGCGAGGCGCTCCGGCGCGTCGTCCCGGACATCACGCTGGACGTGGTCATCATCCACACGGCCGGCGACCGGGCGCCGGCCGTGCCGCTCGAGCGCCTGGAAGGTATCGGCTTCTTCGCCAAAGAGCTTGAGGCGGCGCTGGTCGATGGGCGGTGCGACCTTGCCGTCCACAGCGCGAAGGACCTGCCGACCGCGCTCCACCCCGACCTCTGCCTGGCCGCGATTCCCCGCCGGTCCGAGCCGCGGGACGTCCTGGTCGCCCGTGACGGTCTGCGCCTGGCCGACCTGGCGCGGGGCGCACGGGTCGCGACGAGCAGCCTCCGGCGCAGCGCACAGTTGCGGCACTACCGCCCGGACTTGATCACTGTGCCGGTCCGCGGGAACATCGACACCCGGCTCGCGAAGCTGGAGCGCGGCGCGTTCGACGCGCTCTGCCTCGCCGGTGCCGGGCTCGTGCGGATGGGCTGGGAGGATCGGGTGACCGAGTGGCTGGCGCCGGAGATCATGCTCCCGGCGCCGGCGCAGGGCGCGCTGGCCGTGGAGGTCCGCCGCGGCGACCGCGCGCTGATCGACCTGCTCCGGCCCCTCGATGATCCCGTCACCCGGGAGGCGGTTCTCGCCGAGCGGGCATTTGTCGCCAGGTTGGGGAGCGGCTGCCGGGCCCCGGCGGCTGCGCTCGCGACCGTGGACGGGACGAGGGTCGTCCTCGAAAGTCTTGTGGCGCGCGAGGACGGCAGCGCCGTCCAGCGCCACCGCGCCGGAGCCCCGCTCGGCGCGGCCGAGTGGCTGGGGATGTCGGTCGCGGACTACCTCCTGGCGCGCGCCGGCCACCTCCTGGTCCCTGCGTCGGTCCCCGAGCGCGGGGGCGCGTCTCCCATGGAACGGACTTCCCGAAGGATCCAATCATCCCCCGGGATCCATTCCGCCGGGATCCACCCATCCCCCGGGATCCGTTCCGGCAGGATGAACACGCCGTGAGTCCGGCGACCGGAGGCGCACGGTCGCTTTCGGGCCGGCGGATCGTGGTGACCCGATCCCGCGCCCAGGCGCGCGAACTGCGCGCCCTGCTCGAGGCCGAGGGGGCGGAGGTGATCGACTTCCCGACGATCCGCATGACCCTGCCGGCCGA
Organism: Armatimonadota bacterium; assembly: GCA_047519495.1. Lineage (GTDB taxonomy): Bacteria > Sysuimicrobiota > Sysuimicrobiia > Sysuimicrobiales > Segetimicrobiaceae > JAPVSX01. The sequence continues at coordinate 13,302 of JAPVSX010000368.1, read as the reverse complement.
CTACGCGCCGGCGGACCAGGCGATCGCCCGCCTGGGCGAGTACCGCTGGGTCGTGTTTACCAGCCAGAACGGCGTTGCGGCGTTCGTGGACCGGATGCGGACCCTCGGGCGCAGCCCCGAGGCGCTCCACGTCCCCCGCCTCGCCGCGATCGGCCCGGGAACCGCGGAGGCGCTGCGGGCCCAGGGGCTGCGCGCGGACCTGGCGCCGGACGAGTTCCGGGCGGAGGCGCTCGTAGCGGCGCTCGCTCGGGAGGACCTCCGCGGCGTGCGCGTGCTGATCCCGCGGGCAGATGGCGCGCGCAGCGTGCTGCCGGACGGACTCCGGACGCTCGGGGCGTCTGTGGACGTCGTTCCGGTCTACCGGACCGAGGTGGAGCAGGAGCATTCGCCCGAGATGCGGCGCCGTCTCCTGGAGGGACCGGTGGACGCCGTGACGTTCACGAGCTCGTCGACCGTCCGCAACTTCGTCGCGCTGCTCGGCCCGGACGCGGGCCGGGCGCTCCGTGGGGCCCTCGTCGCGTGCATCGGCCCGGTGACCGCGGCCACCGCCCGCGAGTTCGGCCTCGAGGCCGGCGTGGTCGCGGAGACCTACACGATCCCGGGCCTGGTCGCCGCTCTCCGGTCGGCGCTGGGCTCCCCGGCCTCCGGCGGCTCCCCCGGCGCCCGCCGCCTGGAGGAGCGCAGAGGAGTGTGAGGCCGATGGCCTTTCCGCAACTGCGGATGCGGCGGCTCCGCCGCACCGACCGCCTCCGCGAGATGGTGCGCGAGACCGATGTGCGTCCATCGGACCTGATCGCGCCGCTGTTCGTGAAGGAAGGGCTCTCCCGGCCGGCGCCGCTCGAGGAACTGCCCGGGCAGTTCCAGCACACGCCGGGCAGTCTCGTCGAGGAGTGCGGGCGGCTGGCCGAACTCGGCGTGCCGGCCGTCCTCCTGTTTGGGATCCCGGCGCGGAAGGATGAGGCGGGCTCGCCGGCGTGGGATCCCGAGGGGATCGTGCAGCAGGCGCTGCGGATGGTCCGGGCGGAGACGGGGGACCGGCTGGTGTTGATCCCGGACCTCTGCCTGTGCGAGTACACGTCGCACGGCCACTGCGGCGTCCTGCGCGGAACCGCGGTGGACAACGACGCGACGCTCGGGGCCTACGCCCGGATCGCATGCTCCTACGCCGAGGCGGGCGCCGACCTGGTCGGGCCGTCCGGGATGATGGACGGCCAGGTCGGAGCGATCCGGCGGGCGCTGGACGCGCACGGGCACCACGGCGTCGGGATCCTGGCGTACGCGGCCAAATTCGCCTCGGCGTTCTTCGAGCCGTTCCGGCACGCGGCCGAGTCGGCCCCGAAGTTCGGGGACCGCCGGGGATATCAGATGGATCCGGCCAACGGCGACGAGGCGCTGCGCGAAGTGCGGCTCGACCTCGACGAGGGGGCCGACATCGTCATGGTGAAGCCGGCGCTGCTGTATCTGGACGTCCTGGCGCGGGTCAAGGCCGCGTTCGGGTGCCCCACCGCCGCGTACCACGTCAGCGGGGAATACGCGATGCTCAAGGCCGCCGCGGCCCGTGGGTGGCTCGACGAGGAGCGGGCGACGCTCGAGGTGCTCCTCGCGATCCGCCGGGCCGGCGCGGACCTGATCCTCACGTACTTCGCCCGTTCGGCCGCCGAGCGCCTGTGCCGCGGGTGACGGCCTCGGCCGTCACGGCCTGAGCCCGGGGCATAGACGGGGGCGACCGGACGTTGTCCCGGTCGTGACCCGCGCTGCGGCCGCGCGCCAGGGACGGGGAGGCCCATGCGTTCTGTGATCGTGATGCCTCTGTACAACGAGGAGGGGACGCTCGCACAGGTCGTGGACGAGGTGAAGCGCCACACCGATGCGCAGATCCTCGTCGTCAACGACGGCTCCACCGACGGGTCGGCGGCGATCCTCGCCCGGCTCGAGGACATCGGGGTGATCACGCATCCCCAGAACGAGGGCTACGGCCAGTCGCTGATCGACGGGTTCCGGTACGCCGTCGACCGGGGATACGAGATCGCCGTCACGATCGACTGCGACCTGCAGCACGAGCCGCGGATGATCCCGCAGTTCCTGGACGCGGTCACCCGGTTTGACATCGTCTCCGGGAGCCGGTACCATCCTGAGACGCCGGGCGCGCAAGATCCCGCGCCGCCTGACCGCCAGCGGATCAACGCCGAGATCACGCGGATCATCAACGAGCTGACCGGATACCACCTGACCGATGCGTGGTGCGGGTTCAAGGCGTACCGGGTTGCGGGGCTCGCCCGAATGCACCTGGATGAGCGAAGCTACGGCATGCCGCTTCAGGTGTGGCTGCAGGCCGCCAGGCTGGGGCTCACCGTCAGCGAGATCCCGGTGCCGCGAATCTACAAGAACCCCAGCCGGCGGTTTTGGGGAGGCCTGGACGATCCGGAGACGCGGCGGACGTACTATCTCTCGATTATCGACCGTGAGCTGAGCCGGTCAACGACCTTCGCCTGACGGCGGCGGCTTGCCGCGGCGTCCGGAGGATCCAGATGCGCCACGAGAGGCTGGTTGACGGGCAGCCCGCCGACCCCGGGCCCGCTCCCCGTGCTGCGGGTCAGGCGGGATGATGACGGCTGAGCCTCGTCAGATACTTGTCATCGGCGCCCATCCCGACGACGTGGAGATCGGGATGGGCGGCACGATTGCGATGCTCGTCGCGCAGGGGCACCGCGTGTTCCTGCTGGACCTGACGGACGGGGAGCCGACGCCGATGGGCTCCCCCGAGCGGCGGCGGGCGGAGAGCGAGGCGGCCGCCCGGGTGCTCGGGGCCGCCCGGCGGGTCACGCTGCCGCTGCCGAACCGCTACCTCATGGACACCGTGGAGAACCGCGTCGCCGTCGCGGAGGTCATCCGCGAGGTGCGGCCCGAGCTCCTCTTCATCCCGTACTGGGTGGACGCGCATCCCGACCACGTGGCCGCGGAGCGGCTGGCCGAGGCGGCGCGGTTCTACGCCAAGCTGACCCGGACCGAGATGCGGGGCGACCCGCACTACCCGGGGCGCATCCTGCACTTCTTCTGCACGCACTACCGCCTGCACGTGGCCCCGTCGTTCATCGTGGACGTCACCGACCAGATCGAGCGCAAGCTGGAGGCGGTGACCTGCTATCGCTCACAGTTCAACGAGGAGCGAGGGAACCTGAGTGTCCTGGAGACGATCCGCGCGGTGGCCCGGTACTGGGGCACCCGCATCCGCCGGCCCTACGGCGAGCCGTTTGCGAGCAAAGAGGAGATCGGCCTCCGCGGGCTCGGAGACCTGCTGTGACCCAGGACCAGCTCGCCGCCGAGATGGAGTACTCGATCCCGGAGTCCTCCGGGGAGACCCTGATCGTTCCGCCGCCGGACCGGGTGCCCGATCTCCTCGCCCGGAGCCGGCGCGCCGCGTGGGGGGACGCCGAGGTGCTCGGCGTGCCGCTGGCCGAGTTCCGCCGGCGGGTGCGCGCCCGCGCCCTGGCGCTGGCCGCCGCGTATACCGGGGACGACGGGGACGGGGAATCCCCCGCGGCCGCATCCTCGCCCGACCGGCCGCTGATCCTGATGGGCCACCAGCCCGTGTTCTTCCACCCGGGCGTGTGGATGAAATACTTCCTCTTGACCCGGCTCTCCAGCGAGCACGGCGCGTCCGGCCTGCACCTGATCGTCGACACGGACGCGACCGGGCCGGTCACGGCCGCCGTGCCGGTGCTCCGGGAGCGCCTGGCGCGCGTGTCGGAGACGCTCACCGACCTCCCCGATGACGTGCCGCTGGAGGCGGCGCCGCCGCCCCCGCCGGAGGCGTGGGCGGCGTTCGCCGGGCGGGTTCGTGAGGACGTGGCCACGCTGCCGTCACCGGGTCTCGCTGAGCGCCTCCGCGCGTTTGCGGACGGGGAGGGCGCGGCCCGCCGGACCGCCCGGACGCTCGGAGAGTTTCTCGCGCGGCTGCGCCGCCGCTACGAGGCGCGCGCCGGCGCGCCCGGCTACCTGGAGCTCCCGGTGTCACGCCTCGCGGATACGCCGGAGTTCCGCGCGTTCGCCCTCCACCTGCTCCGCGCTCCGGACGAATTTCTCTCGGCCTACAACACGAGCCTCGACGAGTACCGGCGCGCGCGCCGCCTGCGGTCGGCGGCCAATCCGTTCCCCAACCTCATCCAGGGCTGCGGCCGCATCCAGACGCCGTTCTGGATCGTACGGGGCGGCCGGCGGGCGGAGCTGTTCGTCGCGCGGGATGGGGCCCGCCTCGTCCTCACCGCAGCGAACGATCCGGTCGCGACGGTGCGCGCGGACTCCGGCGGCGTCGAGGCGTTAGCGGCATCCGGTGTGGCGCTGCGTCCCAAAGCGATGACGCTCACGCTCTTCGCCCGCCTGTGCCTCGGGGACCTGTTCATCCACGGCGTCGGCGGAGGGCGGTACGATCGGGTGACGGATGCGATCGCCGCCCAGGTGTTCGGGTGCCGCCCGCCGGCGTACATGGTCGCGACGGCCACGCTGCACCTGCCCCTCCTCGGCGAGGCGCAGGCCGCCGGGGAGCGGCGCACGCTTGAACGGCGGCTCATGGATCTCCGCCACAACCCCGACCGGTACCTCGCCCCCCTGTCGGAGGACCAGCGCCGTCTGGTGGACGAGAAGTGGACGCTCATCCGCGCCGTCGAGACGATGCGGCCGGGGCCCGACCGCCGGGCCGCGACCCTGCGGATCCGCGAGGTGAACGCGCGGCTTGCCGCATCCCTCGCCCCTGAGATCGCCCGCGTCGAGGGCCGGCTCGCCGCGCTGCGGGATCAGCAGGCCCTCGAGGGCGTCGTGCGGTACCGCGCGTATCCGTTCTTCCTCTTTGATCCGGCCGAGGTCGGCGCGCTCGCCGGGGCGGCCGCACGGACCTGAGCGGGCGTTCCGGCTCACGCCGCAGGCCCGGGCGCCACGTGCCGGACGCCTACCGCGGCGCGGCACCATGCGCCGGCGCGCCGCGGTGGGTCTGCTCGTGCACGCGCCACACGCCGTGCAGGGGCGCCAAGAAGGGACGCCGCAGCAGGCCGCTAAGCTGTGACGCGATGAGACAGCCACCCGCGGTCCTGGCCGAGGACGTCTGGCGGACGCTCGGGCGGGAGCGCGTGCTCCGCGGCGCGTGCGTGGCCGTCCCTCCCTGCGGCGGCGTGGCGATCCTCGGCCCAAACGGCGCGGGGAAGTCCACGCTGCTCCGCGTCCTCGCGGCGGTGCTGCGGCCGCAGCGCGGCCGGGTGCGGATCTTCGGCGAAGACCCGTGGACGTCGCCCGGGGCGCGGCGGAAGATCGGGTTCGTCGGCCACGAGCCGATGCTGTACGGCGGCCTGAGCACGCTTGAGAACCTCCGGCTCTTCGCGTCGCTCTACGGCCTGCCGGACGGACCCGCCCGCACGGCGGCGGTGTGCGATCTGCTCGCGATCCGCCGCCGGCACGATCCGGTCCGCACCCTCTCCCGCGGCATGCAGCAGCGCGCCGCCCTGGCGCGCGCGATCGTGCACCGGCCCCAGGTCCTGCTCCTCGACGAGGCGCTCACCGGGCTCGACCCCGAGGCCGCGCGCTGCCTGGACGAGTTCCTGGGCGAGTTTCGGGCGACGGGCGGCGCCCTCGTCCTGACGACGCACAGCCCGGCGGAGGCCCTCCGGCTCTGCGACCGGGCGCACGTCCTGGCCGGCGGGCGGCTCAGCGACGCGCGGCAGCTCGCGGGCCTGGACGCGGAAGCCGTGGAGGGCTGGTATCGCACGGCGGCGCTAAGCGGACCAGCATACATCGGGGAGTTCCTGCCCGGCGGGGGACCTCCCGGAGGGGGCAGGGAGGCAGAACGGCGCGTGGTCGACCGAGGGCAAGAAAGCTCCTCGGAGGCGATTGGCCGAAGGCCTCGGACATGAGGGTGATCCTCGCGCTCGTCTGGAAGGACCTCGTCGTCGAGGCGCGGACCCGCGAGCTCGTGACCTCGATGAGCCTCGTCGCGTTTCTGGCCCTCGTCATCCTGAGCCTGGCCCTCGGCTCGTCGCCGGCGGCCGCCGCCGCGGCGACCCCCGCGATCCTGTGGGTCACGGTCGCGTTCGCCGCGACCCTGGGACTGGCCCGCTCCCACGCCCTGGAGCAGGAACGCCAGGCCCTCCAGGGGATCCTCCTCACGCCGGTCAGCCGGAGCACGCTCTTCCTCGGGAAGTGCGCCGCCAACCTGCTCCTGGTGCTCGTCCTGCAGGCCGTGGTCGTCCTCGCCGTCGCCGTGCTCGTCAACGCGGAGGTCGGGCGCCGCGCCGCCCAGCTCGCCGCGCCGCTCGTGCTCGGTGCGGTGGGCTTCACCGCGGCGGGCACGCTCCTCGGGGCGATGACGGTCGCGACGCGCCTGCGGGAGGTGCTGTTGCCGATCCTGCTCCTTCCGATCGTGCTGCCCGTCATCATCGTCTCACTCTCGGCGATCACGATGGTGCTGGAGGGGGCTCCCGCGGCGTCGCTTGCTGGGCCGCTCAAGACGCTGGGGGCGAGCGACATCATTTTTGTCGTTCTCGGAATGTGGCTGTTCCAGTTCGTGGTGGAAGAGTGAGAGCGACGGTCAGCCTGCAATCTCCTATAATTGGAGTTGCATGAACCCAGGCGGTGGGAGAGAATGAAAAACGCAAGGTGCAGGTGTGAGTGCGAGCCCCGCGCAACCGCTCAAGCCACACCGTGAAGGAGTAGCTGTGCGCCGATCGATTGATGGCCCGCTGAGCTGGATCCTGTTGGCCGCGATGCTCCTCGCCCTCTCCGGGGCCTTCCTGTACGCCCAGACCGAGCAGGTCATGGGGGACATCCAGCGGATCTTCTACGTGCACCTGCCGCTCGCGTGGGTGGGGTTCGTCGCGTTCGGGCACGCCTGCTGGGGCGGGATCCGCTACCTCGGGACCGGCCGGCGCGAGTGGGACGTCGTGAGCGCGTCCGCGGCCGAGATCGGCGTGCTGTTCACGACGCTCGTGATCGTGACGGGATCGCTGTGGGCCCGTCCCGTGTGGGGGACGTGGTGGACCTGGGACCCCCAGCTCGTCACGTACCTCATCCTGTGGTTCATCTACGTCGGGTACCTCGTCCTGCGCGCGGCGGCGGGGGACGACGCGCGGCAGGCCCGGTTCGCCGCGGTGTTCGCGATCGTGGGGTTCGCGGACGTGCCCTTCGTCTGGCTGTCGGCCCGCTACCTGCGCGCGCTCTCCCCGGTGATCTTCACCCCGCACAGCATCGGCCTCGCGCCCTCGATGGCCTGGGCCCTCGCGGCCGGTCTCGCCGCGTGGAGCCTCCTCTACACCGTCCTCGTGCGCGCCCGCATCCGGCTCGGGCTGCTCGAGGCGCAGGTGCAGGCGCTGGCCGAGGGGAACGAATAGCGCGATGGCCTATCTGTTCTGGGCGTTCGCTGCGGTGTGGATCGGCCTGTTCGCCTACCTCTACGGGCTCGTGCGGCGGAGCCGCGCGCTCGAGCGACAGGTGGCCGACCTGCTCGACCGTGCCCGTGCAGGATCAGAATCGTCACGGACGGGCGCTGGCCAGGCGGGGGCGGCGCCCAGCGGGATCTCAACGGGGCGATGAGCGGCGCGCAAGCGTTGAGCACTCGGCAGCACCGCCGGCCGCTCATCTTCGCCTCCGGAGCCGTCCTGATCGTGCTCTCGCTCGCGTACCTCGTCTACGGCGGCATCCAGCAGGGGGCCACGTACTGGGTGACCGTGGGCGAGCTCGAGCAGCGCGCCGCCGCGCTCCCGCCGCGGGTCCGGCTGGGGGGCACCGTGGCGGCGGGGTCCGTCCGGTGGGACGCGTCCCACCGCCACCTCCGGTTCGTCATCACGGACGGCGAGCACAGCCTCCCGGTCGCGTACAGCGGGGTCGTGCCGGACATCTTCAGCGAGGGCCGTCAGGTCGTCGTCGAGGGATCGGTCGGCCGCGACGGCGCGTTTGCCGCCACGATCCTCCTGGCCAAGTGTCCGACGAAGTACAATCCCGCCGATCCCAAGACGCCTCGATGAGGCCCGGGCTCGCGGCCCCTGGCACGGCGCCGCTGGGCCTGGGCCGGCGGCGTGGGCCAGTCCGTCCGGCCGGGAGGCCGTGACGGGGGCCGCACCCGATGGCTGACCTCGGCCGGTTCGCGCTGCTGGCCGCCCTGGCCCTCGCGCTGTACGCGCTCGCCGCGGGTGCCCTCGGCGGCCGGGCCCGGCGGCCCGAGATCGTGGCCAGCGCCGCCCGCGCGCTCGGGGCGGTCGCTGCGCTCGAGGTCCTGGCCGCGGCGGTGCTGCTTGCGGCCCTCGGCACCCGCAACTATGGGTTCCAGTATGTCATCTCCCATGTCAGCGAGGCGCAGCCGCTCCTCTACAACCTGACGTCGTTCTGGGGCGGGATGGAGGGGTCGCTCCTCCTGTGGGCCCTCATCCTGTCCGGGTACACGCTCGCGGCCGTGCGGAGCGTCGGGCGGCAGCGGCCGGCGCTCGTGCCCGGGGTCGTGGCGGTGTGCGCCGCCGTCACGAGCTTCTTCCTGTTCATGCTGACAGGCATCACCTCCCCGTTCCGCACCACGCCGTTTCCGCCGGCCGACGGGCGCGGGATGAACCCGCTCCTCCTTAACCCCTGGATGGCGATCCATCCGCCGACGCTGTACCTGGGCTTCGTCGGCCTCACGGTCCCGTTTGCGATCGTCGTCGCCGCGCTCGCCGCCGGGCCGGGGGAGGACGCCGGCATCCTCTTGGCGCGCCGGTGGATGCTGTGGGCGTGGTACTGCCTCAGCATGGGGCTCTGGTTCGGGGCGAAGTGGTCCTACGTCGTGCTCGGCTGGGGCGGGTACTGGGCCTGGGATCCCGTCGAGAACGCCGCCCTGATGCCGTGGCTCGTGGCGACCGCGTTCATCCACTCCGTCATGATCCAGGAGCGGCAGGAGATGCTGACCAGGTGGAACATCGTGCTGGTCATCCTGGCGTTCGCCCTCTCGATCTTCGGCACGTTCCTCACCCGCAGCGGAGTGCTCAGCAGCATCCACGCGTTCACCCAGTCGCCCCTCGGCGCGTACTTCCTGGCGTTCCTCGCGCTGGTGATGCTCGCCGCGTTCGGGCTGGCCGCGTGGCGGTGGGACGAACTGCGGAGCCGGAACGAGCTGGACGCGACCCTTTCGCGGGAGAGCGCATTTTTAATGAATAATGTGCTGTTCCTCTCCGCCGCGTTCGCGGTGTTCCTCGGGACGGTGTTCCCGGTCGTCTCCGAGGTGCTGGCCGGCCGGGCGATCAACGTCGGGCCGCCGTTCTTCGACCACGTCGTGGTCCCGCTCGCGCTCGGGATCGTGCTGCTCATGGGGATCGGCCCGCTGGTCGCCTGGCGGCGCGCGTCCGCCGAGAACCTCCGCCGCAACTTCCTCGCCCCGGGCGCCGCCGGCGTCCTCACCGGCTGCGCCCTCCTCGCCGCCGGGATGCGCGCGCCGGGCGCGGTGCTGGCGTTCGCCCTGTGCGGGTTCGTCGCGGGCACGGTCGCGCTCGAGTTCGCCCGGGGCGTGCGCGTCCGCCAGGCCCACCGCGGCGAAGGGGCGGCGCGCGCGCTCGTGGGGCTCGTGTTCCGCAACCGCCGCCGATACGGCGGGTACATCGTGCACCTGGGGATGCTCCTGCTCGTGTGCGGGATCACCGGCTCGTCCGTGTTCGCGACGCAGCGCCTGGTGACGCTCGCGCCCGGCGAGGCCGTGCCGGTCGGAGAGTACCGCGTGCGGTTCGACGGGCTGTCGCAGGCGACCCGGAACGGGGCGCTCTCGATCGCCGCGCGCCTCCGCGTGTTCGAGGGGCGGCGAGACCTGGGCGCGTTCGAGGCCCGCCGCAACCTGTTCCTCACGAGCCAGGACGCGACGACCGACGTCGCGCTCCGCAGCACCCCGCGGGACGACCTCTACGTGATCCTCACGGGGTGGACGCAGGACGGCCGCGCGGCGCTCCGGCTCCTCGTGAACCCGTTGGTGATGTGGCTGTGGGCCGGCGGCCTCGTGCTGACCCTGGGCGCCGTGATCACGATGCTGCCGGAGCGCGCCGCCCGACGGCTGGCCGTGCCTTCCCCCAGGATCACCGCCGGCGGGGCCTGGAGTCCGGGCGGCGGGCTATGATCGCGGGGGCGATGATCGTGCTGGCCGCGGCCGCCGCGCTGTTCGTGCTGGCGCCGCTGCGCCGGTCCGCGCACCGGCCCGGGTACCCGGCGGAGCAGGACCGGCTCTTCGCCGAGCGGGAAGCGCTGCTCCAGGCGCTCCGCGACCTCGATCTCGACCGCGCCACCGGCAAGCTCAGCGACGCCGACTACGCCGGCCTCGCGGCGCGGTACCGGGCGCAGGCGATCGCCGTGCTGGGCCGGCTCGACGCCCTCCCGGGCCGTGCCTGCGGCGTGAGCCAAAACGCGCGTGAGCCAGTACGCCCTGACGGAGGACCGGGCTGAGGCGGCGGTCGCACGGCAGGTCCTCTCGGCGATCCAGATTCATCGTGACCGCGGCGGCCGGCCTCGCTGCCTTTCTGGCCGCCGCGGCTGCGGCCAGACCCGCCGCCGCCGCGCCCGATGGGGGCGCCGAGACGGCGGCGCCCGGACCCGGACAGATCGTGGGCCGCGTGATCGACCGGACGGCCCCGGTCCACGCGCTCCCCGGACAGGTCGTGCGCCTGGCGATCATCGAGCGCGGGGCGTCGTCTGAACGGCGGGCGGTCACCGACGCCCAGGGGCGGTTCTCATTCACGGGGCTGCCTGTCGGCGGCATCCGTGTGTTTCTCGCCGGCACCGAGTACGGAGGCGTCGGCTACGAGAGCGACCGGATCGTACTGACGCCGTCTGCGCCCGCCCGCTCCGTCGTGCTCCTGGCGTACGAGCCCGCGCGCAGCCGCTCGGCGGCACAGGTGCCGCTCGTCTTCGGCGTCGTGGAGGTCGCCCGCGGGGGCGTCCGGGTCAGCGTGATCCAGCGGTTCCAGAATCCAACGGACCGGACCGTCGTCGCCACCGCCCGGGCGCCGCTCGTGTTCCCGCTGCCTGGGGGGGCGGAAGCCGTCTCCTTCACCGGGGGGTGGCGCGACCCGCGCGTTGTGGATGGGCGCATCGAAGACGCGATCCCGATCCTGCCCGGAGCGCTCCAGGTCGCGTACGCGTTCGGCCTGGAAGCGCGCGGGCGGACGCTCACCGTGCCGTGGCGCTTCCCGGACGGCGCCGGGGACGTGGAGATCCTCGTGGCCGACCGGGGCGTCGGCGTCACGGGCGACGGCCTGCGTCCGGCCGGCATCGTCACCGAAGCGGGCCGCCGCTACCAGCGCTGGTCTGGAGGTCCCGTCCCGCGGGGCGGGCGGGTCTCGATACGTCTCGCCGGGGTCCCGACGGCGCAGGACGCGTGGCCGGGGCTCGTGGCGGGGGCGCTGGCTCTCGTCTTGGGCGGCGGCCTCGCGCTGGCGCTCAGGCGGCCCCGGCCAGCGCGCGCCTGACCGCCCGCGGGCACGTCCGGCTGCGCGGAATGAACGGCGGAGGTCGCCGCGCGCCCACGACGCGAGGGAACGACGCGCACTCGCGGGGCAGGGAAGGAGAGCGGGCTGGCGCTGTGGAACCAGGAATCCCCGCGTGTGTTTCGCCCCCGTTCCCGGGGCCGCCTGGCTCCGCGGCGTGTGCCGGGGTGACGTCGCGACGGTTGCTTCGGACATCTGAGGCGACATCTGGGCAGCGCTGCACTGCCTGAAGCCCTCACGGGCGTGTGTGGAGGAGAGGACCGGCATGCCAACTCGGTGCGCTCGACCGCGTCCGCGTACCGCGCCATGTCGCTTGCGCGCACCATTCCGGCGGATGGTGCGACGCATCGGACCGAGCGCGCTTTTCGTGCTCGCCGCGGCCGCCGTCGCGGCCGGGTGCCAACCCAGCGTGAGCGTCACGGGGGCCAGGGTGGACCTGCGCCTCCCGCCTCCGCAGGAGGTCGAGATCCCGCTCGTCACGGACGAGAACGAGAACCCGATCATCCCCGACGCGATCAAAGGCAAGCAGGTCTTCGAGCAAAACTGCGCGGTCTGCCACGGGGTGAGCGGCGACGGCAAGGGCCCTATGGCGCCGACCCTGGTCGCGCCAGACAAGGACGTCCTCACCGCGTTCCTGGGCCTGTTTGGCGTGGAACTCCACCGCCCCCACCTGTCGGACAGGCCGTTCAGCTTCAGCAACCGCGATATCGAGAACGTGGTCACGCCGGCGATCCTGTATGAAACGGTCACCCTGGGGCGGGCCCACCTGGCGATGCCGGCATTTGGGCCCGAGGCGTCCTTCGGCGCGAACAAGGCGCAGACGCTCACGAACGCCGAGCGATGGGACGCCAACGTGTACGAGCTGATGTTCCGCACCACCCCGGAGGAACTGAGTGCTGCGAAGGCCCTGTACACCGAGCAGTGCGCGGTCTGCCACGGGGTGAGCGGCGACGGCAAGGGCGGCGCCCGCAGCGCGGAGATGGCCGCCCACCTGTGGTCGTGGGCGCGGGGGGAGGGCCCCGGCATCTTTACCGACATCAACTACATCGTGCAGCGGAACCCGAGCGAGCTCACGGGCGTGATTCAGGACGGGCACGGCCTGATGCCGGGGTACCGTGACACGCTCACCCGAGACCAGATCAACGGGCTCGTGGACTACGTCTACACCTTCTTCTACAGGCACCCGCCGATCAAGTAGTAGAATAGCGACAGGCGGGTCGCTCCGGAGACCAGAGGGGCAGGGAGGAATCGGGCGATGACGTTCGATCGGCGCGGGCTTCTCAAGACACTCACCGCGCTCCCGGTGATCGCGGGGCTCCTCGCCATCCTCTCACCGTTTCTTCGCTATGTGAAGCCCAACGACAAGCCGTATCAAATCCCGCTGACCGCGCCGGACGCCCCGAGCGGCGGCCCCCAGGTCGTCGGGCAGGCGACCTCGCTCGAGAAGCCGTGGGACTTCTTCTACTTTACATACGTCCAGCAGTACGCCCAGTACGACCCGCAGGGGTTCAAGAAGGCCAACATCGCGGGGGTCGCGGTCCGGCTGCCGCAGAAGGTGAAGCTTGTTCAGCCCGAAACCGGGTTCGTGGGCTATGAGGGCGAGACGGACATCGCGCTCTTCCAGCGGATCTGTCCCCACCTGGGGTGCATCTTCAACTTCATCCCGGACTGGCACGAGGTGACGGCCGGGTACGGAGGATACGTCCCGCCCGGGTGGGAGCAGCACTCGCTGATGGCCTGTCCCTGCCACCTCAGCATCTATGACCCGTCCTTTCCCGGCTATCCCGGGAACGTGATCTCCGGCCCGGCGCCCCGGGGCGCCCGCCGCTTCCGG
>JAPVSX010000367.1:0-6127 GCA_047519495.1 Armatimonadota bacterium | reverse complement strand
TGCGGCAACACCGTCGTCTTCAAGCCCGCGTCGTACACGCCGCTCGTGGCCCTCAAGTTCGTCGAGATCTTCGAGGAGGCGGGTCTCCCCCCGGGCGTGCTCAACATCGTGACCGGGCCGGGGGCGCAGGCGGGGGACGCCCTCGTCGCGCACCCGGACGTCCGCGTCGTCTCGTTCACCGGCTCCACCGAGACCGGCCTCCGCCTCGCCGAGCAGTGCGCGCGCCTCGGGAAGCGCATCTCGCTCGAGATGGGCGGGAAGAACGCGGCGATCGTGATGCCGGACGCCGACCTCGGCCTCGCGACCGACGCCCTGGTGTGGAGCGCGTTCGGCACGACGGGGCAGCGGTGCACCGCCTGCAGCCGGATCATCGCGCATCGGGACGTGAACGCCGAGCTCACCGACCGGCTGGTCGAGCGGGCACGCCGGCTCCGGCTGGGCGACGGCCTCCAGCCCGAGACCGACGTGGGCCCCGTCGTCAGCGGCACCCAGCTCGAGCGGATCCACCAGTACGTCGAGGTCGGACGGCGGGAGGGGGCGCGCCTCCTCACCGGCGGGACGCGCGTGCAGGACGGGCCGCTCGCCCGCGGGCACTTCTACGCGCCCACCATCTTCGACCGGGTCACGCCCGACATGCGCATCGCCCGCGAAGAGATCTTCGGCCCGGTCACCGACCTCATCGAGGCCGACTCGTTCGAGCGGGCGATTACGGTGCTGAACGACAGCCGGTACGGGCTCTCGGCGTCGATCTTCACCCGGGATATCAACGCCGCGATGCGCGCCGCGGACGAGATCGACACCGGCATCGTCTACATCAACCACGGCACGATCGGCGCGGAGGTCCACCTGCCGTTCGGCGGCACGAAGGAGACGGGCAACGGCCACCGGGAGGGCGGGCTGCAGGTGCTCGACGTCTTCAGCGAGTGGAAGGCCGTGTACGTGGACTACAGCGGCCGCCTCCAGCGCGCGCAGATCGATCGGGACTAGAGCGGCATCGGCGGCGAGCTTCCTCGACGATTCACGAGGGCGGTCCGAACACCAGGCACGCGTTGATCCCGCCGAACCCGAAGGAGTTGCTGAGCACGTAGCGGACCGGGATCTCCCGCCCGGATGCGGGGATGTAGTCGAGGTCGCACGCGGGGTCGGGCTCGGTCAGATTCAGGGTGGGGGGGAGGTACGCATGCCGGAGGGCGAGCATGCAGACCGCGGCCTCGATCGCCCCGGCCGCGCCCAGCGAGTGCCCGTGCATCGCCTTCGTGCCGCTGATCGGGACCCGGTAGGCACCCTCGCCGAAGACCTGTTTGATCGCCAGCGTCTCCGTGGCGTCGTTGAGCGGCGTGCTGCTGGCGTGGGCGTTGATGTAGTCCACCGCCCCCGGCGCCACCGCCGCCTCCCCGAGGGCGCACCGCATCGCCCGGGCGGCCTGGGCGCCGGACGGGAGCGGCGCCGTCATGTGGTGGGCATCGTTGCTGGTGCCGTAGCCGAGGACGGTGCCGTAGACGGACGCGCCGCGCCGGAGGGCGTGCTCGCGCTCCTCGAGGACGAGCAGGGCTGCGCCCTCGGCCATGACGAACCCGTCCCGCCCGCGGTCGAACGGCCGGCAGGCGCCGGCCGGATCGGCGTTGCGCGTGGACATCGCGCGGATCACGGCGAACGCGCCGAAGATGAGCGGCGTCAGCGGCGCCTCGACCCCTCCGGCCAGCATGACGTCCGCGTACCCGTCGCGCACCGCCCGGAACGCCTCGCCGATCGCGATCGTCCCGCTCGCGCAGCTGTCGGAGTTGGCGCTGGTCGGCCCGCGCAGGTCGTGCTCGATCGCGATGTTGCAGGACGCCGCCCCGCAGAAGACCGAGAGCGCCAGGGTCGGTTTGACCCGGTTGATCCCCTGGGTCATGAACACGGTGTGCTGCTCCTCGGCGAGCGCCGCGCCGCCGAGCGCCGAGCCGATGAAGCAGCCGATCGCGTCCCGGTTCTCCTCGGCGAGGTCGAGGGACGCATCCTTGACCGCCATCTGGGCCGCGGCGACGGCAAACTGCGAGTACCGGTCGAGCCGCCTGAGGCGCTTCGGCTCCACGTAGGCCGCCGGATCGAAGTCGCGGACCTCCCCCGCGATCGTGCACGAGAACGGTGAGGCATCGAAGCGGGTGATCCGGTCGATCGCCGACCGCTCGCGGCGGAGCCCTTCGTAGAGGCCGGCGCTCCCGCACCCGATCGGCGTCACCGCGCCGATTCCCGTCACCACGACCTGCCGTTTCATATGCCTCCTCCTCCACTCCGGTACGCTGCCGGGCGCGCTGCGTCGTCGGGGGCCTTGGGAACTCCGGCCGGCCGCTCGACCAGCGACTTGATCCGTCCGAGCGTTTGCCCCGCGATCGGCGCCACGAACAGCGGGCCGATGATCCAGCGGGCCACGGGACGCCCGATCACCGGCCACCGGAGATCGAGGTCGTGGACGATCGTGACCAGCACCGACCCGTCGGGCTCCGGCCGGAGGCGCCACTCCACCTCCATGCCGCGCGTGACCCCGCGGAGGTGCGTGTACCGGATCCGCCGCGCCGCCGGGTCCAGCACCTGGCGCGCCCACCACCAGACGGGGATCCGGCTCCGCCGGGCCTTCATCTCCACGACGCGCTCGAGGCCGCGGGTCTCGATGACACAGACGTCCCGGTAGTGAGGGAGCCAGCGCGGCCAGTGCTCGACCTGCGCGGCGTACTCGAAGATCGCCTCGACGCTGCCCCGGATGCGCACGCTCGTCTCGGTGTGCATCTACATCATCCCCAGCACGCGCGCGACAAACTCGGGGCGGAGCACGGCCGCGGCCGGCTCGACGTTTCCGACCGCGCGGGCGAGGCGCGCGCCCAGGTCCGGGCGGGCCGCGATCTGCCGGGCCGCCCGGCGGACGGCCACGCGGCAGAACGCCAGATGCTGCAGGACCCGGGAGACCAGGAAGACGGGGCCGAACTCCCGGCGGCGCGCCCGGTCGTACTCGCGGAAGGCCGCCTGCCACGGGCTCAGAGCTTGCGCCGCCCCGCCCGGGGCGAGGGCGTGGAGGGCGGCCGCGGCGGCCAGCTCGGCGCCCCGGAGGGCGAGGTAGACGCCCTGTCCCGTGAGCGGATCGATGTACGCGGCGGCGTCACCGACCAGGAGCGTGCGGCCTGACGCGGCGCGGCGGCGCCAGTACGCCAGCGGCCCGCTTGCCCTGAACCCGCCGGCGCGCCGGGCGTGCGCCAGCCGCCCGGCCAGCCCCGGAAACGTCCGGAGCGCCGCCCAATACCGGGCGTCCACCGCGCCCCGCCACGTCCGCAGGTCGCCGCGCGACAGCGCCATGGTCACGTTCGCCAGGCCGCCGGGCAGGTACGCGACTCCGCAGTACCGGTCCGGGCGCAGGTGGACCTCGCCGATGTCGTCTGGGCCATCGGGGGCCAGGCCTTCGAGATACGCGCCGACAGTGTACCGCCCGCGGACCGGCGGGCCGCCTGCCCCGGCGGCCCGAGCCACGACCGAGTGGAGGCCGTCGGCCCCGACGACGAGGCGGGCCGCGTACGTCTCGCGCCGCATGTGCGGGCGCTCCACGCGGAGCCGGACGCCGCCGCGCTCCGGCTCGATCCCGGTCACCCGCGTTTCCTCAGCGACGCGGGCCCCCGCGTCCGCCGCATGGGCGAGCAGCAGGTCGTCCAACGTCCGCCGCGGGAGCGCCCACCCCGCGCTGCGCCCGAACGGCAACATGATCGTCGCTCCATCGGGGGTAACGATGCGCATTCCCCGGACCGGCCGCGCCCCTGCAGCGGCGACGGCCTCGCGCACGCCCAGCCGGGCGAGGACCGCGTCGCACCCCGGATTCAGGTAGTCACCGCACGGCTTCTCCCGGGGGAAGGCGGCCCGGTCGAGCACGAGCACGCGGCATCCGGTCCGGGCGAGGAGCGCCGCCGCCGCGCTCCCCGCGGGTCCTCCGCCGACGACGATCACGTCTTCCACGCCGCTACCCGATCCGCTCGAGCCCGACCCGGAACATCGGGAGCCGGCGCAGGCGGAGCCCCGGCACGCCCGACGCCGCGGCGAGCCGCTGGTACTCCTCCCACGACGGCGCCCGGCGCACGGACAGGGGGCCGTCGTGGCGGATCAGCGGGCTTCGCGAAACGCGTGTGAGCAGCCACACGCCGGCGTAGGCGCTCCACTCGCGCACGAGGTCCACGACGAGGAACCCGAGGCGCCCGAGGCGGTGGAGGCGCCGGAGCAGCGCGGGAGCGTCGTCCGGATCCAGGTGGTGCAGCGCCAGGGTGCACAGGCCGACGTCGAAGCCGCCGTCGGGGAACGGCAGCGCGCACGCGTCGGCCTGGACCACGCTGATCTGCGGGTGTGCGGCGGCCGCCTCGCGGGCGAGGCGGACCGTCGTCGGGTGCCGGTCCACGGCGACGACGCGTACGGGCACGCCCCGGCGCGCCCCCCACGCCACGATGTCCACCGGAATGTCCGCGCCGCCCGTCCCCACGTCGAGGAGCCTGAGCGGCTGTGAGGCGCTCTCCCGCCGCGCCTCCCACACCGGCAGCGCCCGGTCCAGGTAGGCCCGTACGAACGTCCGGGCACCGAACCGCCGGTTGATCCAGCCGAGGTCGCGCAGCGTCTTCCGCAGCTCGCGCTCCGGGCGTCCCGGGTCGTCCATCAACTCGCTGGTCTCCCGCCTCGTGAGTGTCTCCATCGGGATTTTCTCATTATAACAGGGGTGGTTTAACGGTCCCGTAACACCGTCCGGCGCGGACCGGCCCCGACCGTGGATCCGGCGGGCGGCCCCTTGCTGCGTTTCGGGGAACCACCCCGGCCTCCGTGAATTGTGGATACCGTGTTCGACGTGTAAGATGGGCGTGTGGGAACAAGCAACGGGCCGCCGGACCGCATGCGCACCACGTCGACGGGCGCCCATCACGAAGCCGTTTCGTGCACCGGAGGAGGCATCGTGATCGGCGCCGTCATCTTCGACTTCGACGGCCTCATCCTGGACAGCGAGACCCCGGAGTACCTGGCCTGGAAGGCCGTGTACGCGCGGTACGGCCTGGAGTTTCCGCTTGCGTCCTGGCTGCAGAACGTCGGGCGTAACGACAGTCCGTTCGACCCGCTCGGTCCGTTCCGAGGGGACGGTAGCCCGATTGCGCCCGCCGCGGCCGCGGCCCTCTGGCAGGAGCAGCACGCAACGCTGGAGTGTGAGTTCCTCGCTCCGCTGCCCGGCGTTGTGCCCCTTCTCACTGGCCTCAGGCGCCGGCGCGTCCCGACCGGCGTCGCCTCGTCGTCCCGGATCGCGCGGGTGCGGGGGCTGCTCGCCGCCCTCGGCCTCGGCGGACACTTCGACACCGCGGCCGGCGGCGACGAGGTGGCCCGCGCCAAGCCTGCGCCCGATGTCTACCTGCTGGCGGCGCATCGCCTCGGCGCCATGCCGGAAAGGTGCGTGGCGCTCGAAGATAGCGAGAACGGCGTCCGCGCGGCGAAGGCCGCCGGGATGCGGTGCATCGCCGTCCCATCCGCCCTCACGCAGGGTCTGGACTTCTCGGCCGCCGATCTCATCGTGGGCAGCCTCGCCGAGGTCACCCCGGAGACGCTTGCCGCGATCGGCGGCCGCACGAAGGCGTGAGCGCGTCCGGCGTCGAACCGGCCCGGGCAGATGATCGCCGGCGCCGGGACCCCCGCCTGATCTCCGCGCGCCGGGAGGTGACGCTGCGTGCGAATCGCCACCCTGCTGCCGAGCGCGACGGAGATCGTCTGCGCGCTGGGGCTCGCCGGTGAGATCGTCGCGGTGAGCCACGAGTGTGACTATCCTCCCGAGATTGGCAGCCGCCCCGTCGCAGTGCACTCGTTGGTGGACTCCACCGCCCACGCGAGCGCAGAGATCGACGCCGCGGTGGAGGCCGCCCTCGCGAACGGCGAGAGCCTCTACCGGATCGACGTGGAGACGCTCGCGGCCGCCCGCCCGGATCTGCTGATCACCCAGGATCTGTGCGAGGTTTGCGCGCTGCCCAGCCTGGACGTGGACGCGATCGTCGCCGCGCTCCCCGGATCCCCTCGCGTGCTGCGTCTCCACCCCCACACGCTGGACGACATCCTGAGCAACATTCTTCTGGTCGGCGCCGCTACGGGCCGC
>JAPVSX010000366.1:0-11271 GCA_047519495.1 Armatimonadota bacterium | reverse complement strand
GACGTGGCCAGGCAGCACCCCACCGTGACGTTCGTGGGGATCGGCCCCGCCGTCAAGCTCGCGCCAAACGTCTCGACCGTCTACGGCAAACTGTGGGAGGGCCGCTACCTGACGGGCATCGTGGCCGGCAAGATGACCAAGACCAACGTGATCGGCTTCGTCGCCGCTCATCCCATCACCACGGTGGTGGCCGGCGTGAACGCCTTCGCGCTGGGCGTGCGGTCGGTGAACCCCGCGGCGAAGGTCAAGGTGGTCTGGACCGGCACGTGGTACGATCCGCCGAAGGAGAAGCAGGCGGCCCAGAGCCTCCTCGATGCCGGCGCCGATGTGATCGCCCAGCACCAGGATACCCCCAGCGCGCTTTCCGCGGCGGCGGAAACAGGGAAGTTCGGGATCGGGTCCGAGTCGAACATGCAGCGCTTCGCCCCCAAGGCGTATCTCACCGGCACCACGTGGACCTGGGGCCCCCTCGTCGAGAAGGTCGTCCGGGCCGCGCAGACCCATAGCTGGGCGTCGCAGGACTACTACGGCAACCTCCGGGACGGCGTGGTGGGTCTGGGACCGGTCAACCCGCGGGTCCCCGGGGCGGTCCAGGCCCAGGTGACTGCGAAGAAGCGCGCGATCGAGAACGGCAGCTTCCAGCTCTTCGCCGGCCCGCTCAAGGATCAGGGCGGAACGGTGCGCGTCCCCGCCGGGCACACGATGTCGCTCCGAGAGATCCTGGGGTTCGACTGGCTGGTCCAGGGCGTGGAGGGGAAGTCGCCGAAGTAATTTCGGCCATCGCGCGCCCGCCGGCCGAGGAGTCACGACCCGGTGGAAGTGTACCTCCAGGAGATCCGCAAGGCCTTTCCCGAAACCGTGGCGCTCCACGGGGTGGCGTTCGAGGCGCAGCCCGGGGAAGTGCACGCGCTGCTGGGGGAGAACGGCGCCGGCAAGACGACGCTGATGAACATCCTGGCCGGGCTGTACCAGCCCGACGAGGGCGGGATCTGGCTCGGCGGGCAGCGCCGGCACTGGCGCTCGCCGGCTCAGGCGATCGCCGCCGGCATCGGGATGGTGCACCAGCACTTCAAGCTCGTGTCTCCGATGACCGTGTGTGAGAATCTGCTGCTCGGCTTGCCCGGCCCCCTGTGGCTCGACCGCCGCCGCGCGGCGGCGCGAATCGGGACCCTCGCCCGGGAGCACGATCTCGTCGTGGATCCCGCAGCATCCGTGTGGCAACTGTCCATGGGCGAGCGCCAGCGGGTGGAGCTGCTGCGGCTCCTCCTGCGGGATGCGCGTGTCCTGATCCTCGATGAGCCGACGTCCGTGCTCACCCCGCAGGAGTCGCAGACGCTCTTTGCGACGCTGCGGTCGCTCGCCCGCGCCGGCCGGACGGTGATCTTCATCAGCCACAAGCTCGAGGAGGTCCTGCGCGCGGCCGACCGGATTACCGTGATGCGCGGCGGGCGGGCGATCGCCACGCTTCGGGCCCGCGAGGCCAGGGCCGAGGAGCTCGCCGCGCTGATGGTCGGGCGGGAGATCGTGCCGCCGCAGCTGGCCGCGCCTGCGCGTGGTGCAGCACTGCTGGTCGTCGACCGCCTGTCGGTGCCCGGCGACCGGCGCCCGCTTGCGGTTCGAGACGTCACGCTCACGGCGCACACGGGCGAGATCCTGGGCATCGCAGGCGTCGCGGGCAACGGGCAGCGGGAACTCGCCGAGGCGCTGGCCGGACTTCGCCCCATCGCCTCCGGCGACGTCACGCTCGGGGGCCGGCCGGTCGGACGCGCGCCCATCCGGGAGCGGATCGGGGCGGGGTTGGCGCTGATTCCCGAGGACCGGCTGCACACGGGCCTGGTGGGGGAGATGACCGCGGCGGACAACCTGATCCTGAAGAGTTACCGCAGGCCCCCGTTCTCCAGGCACGGCGTCCTGAACCATCCCGCCATCCGCCGCAGGGCACGGGTCGCTCTCAGCCGCTTTGCGCTCGCCGTTCCTCCGCAAGCCCCTGTGCGCCTGCTGTCCGGGGGTACCATGCAGCGGCTGCTCCTGGCGCGGGAGCTGGGCGAGGACCCCAGGGTCATCGTCGCCATGTCGCCCACCCGCGGTCTGGATGTCGGCGCAGCGGCCGCCGTGCATCGGGCGCTCCTCGAGGCGCGCAGCCGGGGTGTCGCCACGGTCCTGATCTCCGAAGATCTCGACGAGCTGCTGCTACTGGCCGATCGGCTGGCCGTGATCCACGACGGCCGGATCGCCGCCGTGCTGGAGCGCCAGGCGTTCGACCGGCCCCGTATCGGCCTGCTGATGGGGGGAGGCGCCGCGTGATCCGGATCGAGCGCCGGGCCCCGCTCCCGCAGGGCGGGGCCGCGGCCTTGCGCCTCGGCGGGGTGGCCCTGGCGCTCTGCCTGGGCGCCCTGTTCCTGGCGCTCACAGGGCACAGCGCGGCTCAGGCCTACCTGGACATGCTGCGCGGCGCCGCCGGCTCGTCCTATGCCCTCCAGCAGACCGTCGTGAAGGCGATCCCGCTTGCGCTCACCGGCCTGGGCATTGCGCTGGCGTTCCACGCCGGCCTCTGGAACATCGGGGCCGAAGGGCAGCTCGTGATTGGTGCGTTCCTGGCCTCGTGGGCGGCACTGACACTGCCGTGGCCGGCGTGGGCGCTGCTCCCGTCGATGGTCCTCCTGGGCCTGGCAGGCGGGGCGCTGTGGGCGCTCCTGCCGGCCGTTCCCCGGGCGCTATTCGGCACGAACGAGATCATCACGACGCTGCTGCTGAACTACGTGGCGCTCCTGTGGGTGGACTACCTGGTGTTCGGTCCGTGGGCCGATCCCTCGGCATTTTCCTTTCCGTACTCCCGGGCCTTCCCGGACGCGGCGCGGCTGCCCCCCCTGCCCTACACGCAGGTGCACACCGGCGCCCTGCTCGTGCCCGTAGTCGCCGCGGCGCTGACCTTTGTGCTGCAGCACACGGCCTGGGGCTACGAAATCCGCGTCATCGGACACAGCCCGCGCACGGCCGCGTACGCCGGCATGCCGGTCTCGGTGAACATCCTCATCGTGATGGCGCTCTCCGGCGCGATCGCCGGACTGGCCGGCATGGGGGAGGTGTCGGGCGTCATCGGCCGGATCCAGCAGGGGATCTCGCCGGGGTACGGGTACTCGGCCATCATCATCGCCTGGCTGGCGCGGCTCCACCCCTGGGGGTCGGTCGCGGTGGCGGTGGGCTTCGCCGCCCTGATCAATGGGGGCTTCGCCCTGCAGACCGGCGGCGTCCCCGCGGCGATCGCGTCGATGCTGCAGGCCCTCGTGCTGTTCAGCGTGCTGACAAGCGACTTCTTCGTGACCCACCGGCTGGTTGTGTGGCGCGGGCGTTCCGCGGCCGTGGCGGCGCGGGAGGTGCACGCGAAGCCGTGACGGTGCACCTCGTCCTGGCCTGGCTGGCCAGCGCTGTCGTCGCGGGGACCCCGCTGATCTTCGCTGCCGTCGGCGAGATCGTCGCCGAGCGGGGCGGGGTCCTGAATCTCGGGGTCGAGGGGATGATGCTCGTTGGCGCGGTCAGCGGCTTCATCGCGGCCGTACACACCTCTGACCTCCTGGCGGCGATCGTGGTGGCGATGAGCGCGGCGGCGGCAGTCTCCCTGCTCCTGGCCGTCCTGACGATCACCTTCGGCACCGATCAGGCGGTCACCGGCTTGACCCTCACGCTGTTCGGCGCGGGACTCTCGAGCTTCCTCGGCAAGCCCTACATCGGCGTCCCGTCTCCGGTGACGTTTCATCCCGTTGCGGCGCCGGGGCTCGCCCACCTTCCCGTCCTGGGGCCGGTGCTCTTCCAACAGAACCTCCTGGTGTATGCGAGCTACCTCCTCGTGCCGCTGGCCTGGGTGCTCCTCGCCCACACCCGGCCCGGCCTGGCGTTGCGCGCGGCGGGGGAGGACGCCGCGACGGCCGACGCGCTCGGCCTCAACGTGGCCGCGATCCGCTACATCGGCGTGCTGATCGGCGGCGCCCTCGCCGGGCTCGCAGGCGCGTACCTGTCGCTGGCGTACACGCCGGCCTGGACCGACAACATGACGGGGGGACAGGGTTGGATCGCCATCGCGCTCGTGATCTTCGCGACCTGGAACCCCCTCCGGGCCGCCGTGGGCGCGTACCTGTTCGGGGGCGTGGAGGCGCTGGGCTTCCGGATCCAGGCGATCGGGGGGACGACCCCGAGCTACTTTCTTCGAATGCTGCCGTACGTCTTCACGCTCGCGGTGCTGCTGCTGGGCACGATGCGCTCGCGGCGTCCAGGCATGCCCGGCAATCTGGGCCGGCCCTACTTCCGCGAGGAACGGTATGGTTGAGGAGGTGGGAGCATGTATGCCTACGTCTACGGCGAGAGGCGCCCGCTGCCCGAGGGGTTCGACGAGTTCTTCGATGCCCGCCGGGCAGCGGTGATCTCAATCGACATGCACCGGGGACACCTGGAGGACTCGCCCGACTGCCCCTGCCCGGCCCCGCGCGCGCGCGAGATCGTCGGGCCGATCAACCGGTTCCACGCGGAGTGCCGGCGCCTGGGCGTTCCGATCATCCACGTGGAGACCACGCTGCGCAAAGGCGGCGTGGACGATGTCAGGGGCAACGTGGCCGCCTGGCGCAAGGTCTTCCCATTGTACGTCGGCCCGATCCCCAACGCCGACGCGCATGCGATCGAGGGCTCGAAGTGGACGCAGTTCGTCACCGAGGTGGACCCGGAGCGCGACCTGCTCGTCACCACCAAGAAGCGCCTGTCCGTCTTCTATCCTACGGACCTGGAGTTTCTCCTGCGGAACATGCGCAAGGAAGTCGTGGTGCTCAACGGCGGCTTCACCGATTGCTGCGTGTTGAACGCCGCGTTCGACGCGTCGAACCGCGACTTCCGCGTGGTCGTCCTGCGCGACCTCGTGCGCGGCACGAATCCCGAGATGGAGGACGCGGCCCTGCGCATCGTCTCCCTGCACCTCGGCCTCGTAACGGATGCAGCCGAGGTGCTGCGCGCGTGGCGGGCGCAGCTGGTGCGGTCGTGAGCTCAGCAGACGAGATCCAGGTCCTGCGGGTGGATCGGGACTACGTGCCGCTTCGCGGGCGGGGAGAGGTCCGGGCAATCGTCTGGCCCGGCATGGGCGCCCGGCACCGGACGATGCACCACGTGCGGCTTGCCCCCGGTGAGACCAGCGAGGAATGGCGGCATCCCGGAGAGGCCGTGTACTACGTGCTCAGCGGCTCCGGCTGGTTCGAGGACCGGACCGCGAAGGCCCGCCACGAGGTCCGTGCCGGGCTGATCGTGCACGTGGACGCGGGAACGGGCTATGCGATTTCCGCCCGCGAGGCGCTCACGTGCGTCGGCGGGCCTTGCCCCCCCGATCCGGCGCTGTACGCGGAGGTGCCCGTGCGCCGGAGTCCGGCGCCAGGGCAGGGGGGCCCGGGGACGCTGTCATCAGGGGAGGGACCGATGCACGCGATTGACGACGCGGTGGGGGAACGCCGATGATCCGCGTCTTCGATCCATCGCGGGAGGGGGTTGCGGTGCCGATGATCAGCCGTCAGGCCAGGCTGGTCGCCTGGCCGGGGGTGGGCGCGCGCCAGGCGCAGATGAACTACGTAATCCTCGAGCCCCAGGAGTCAAACGTCCCCCACCGGCATGAGCAGTCGGAGGACACGATCTTCGTCGTAGAGGGACGCGGGATCGTGACGAACGTGGACCGCGGCACGGTCCAGCCGGTTGAGGCCGGGTGCGTCGTGCACGTGCCGGTGGGCGTCGGGCACGCCGTCACGGCCGAGACGCGGATGCTCAGCGTCGGGGGACCGTGCCCGCCCGACGAAGCGATGTTGCGCCGGTCCGGCCTGCTTCCGGCATGAAGGCGGCGTCGTGTGAGGACGGTCCGCCGTGGACGATCGGCGGACGCCCCCACCCGCAGGATTCTCCGTGGAGCAAGCAGAAAGGCCTCGCTGTCCGCACGCAGTACTTAGATCCAGGGGGATTACCATGCCGCACGGCAAGATCTCCAGGAGAGAGATCCTCAAGGCCGCTGGCGTGTTGGCGGGTGCGGGAGCGGCCGGCGGGCTGGCGGCCCTCCTGCCGGCAATGCCGGCATCGCTCACAGCCGCGCAGGCCGCGGCTCCGTCCGGCAAGCCGCTTCGGATCGGGTTTGAAGTCCACCGGACGGGGATCGGGGCAGTCTACGGGAGGTGGTTCGAGCGGACGACCGCGGCGGCCGTCAGGCTGATCAATGAGCGGGGCGGGATCGCCGGACGGCCGGTCGAGATCGTGGCCGAAGACGACGGGACCGATACCGTGCGGGGCCTTCAGGTCGTCGAGAAGCTCGCGCTCGAGCACAAGGTGGACTTCGTCTTCGGGACGCTCTTCTCGAACGTCGTGATCGCGACCGCCGCGCGGGTCGGCGAGTTGAAGATCCCGTACTTCGTCGTCAGCGAAGGCTACCACGTGGCCTCCGGCAAGCTCAACCGCTACGTGTTCCAGCCCGGGATCACCGATGTCCGCGCGCAGGTGACCGCCCTGGCGCCCTGGATCGTCGGGAACCTCGGGAAGAAGATCACGATGGTGTTTCCCGACTACGCGTTTGGCTACGACCACCGAGACTTCTTCAGCCGGGCCGCGGAGAAGTCGGGTGGGACGATCCAGGCCCTGATCCCGATCCCCCCCACGGAGACTTCGTTCACGAAGTACTTCCCGCGCATCCCGAGCGATACCGACGTTCTCTACCACGTGATGGTCGGCCCCGGGGTCCTGACGTTCGTCAAGGAGATGGGGGAGTACTTTGGTGCGCGCAGACCCAAGCTCTTCGGGTTTATCGACTCGCTGGAAGGGGTGGATCTCGCGAGCCCAGGGTTGGGCTTCCTTGAGGGATCGTTCATCTGGGAGGCCTTCCCGCGGTATGCCGGAAACGTCAAGACCCCGTACGAGCGGGAGTACAGGTCACGCGTCGGCGTCGGCGCGAACGGCGCGAGTGTCCGCGACCCGAGGGATGTCTCGACGTATTCACACATGTTTGGCTGCTGGGAGACCTTGTTTGTCATCAAGGAGGCCGTCGAGAAGAGCGGATACAAGACCCCCACGCCCCCGGACTACAAAGCCCTGATCGAGACGCTGGAGAAGATCGAGGCGTTCCCCGAGGGGCTTCAGCATCCGCAGGGGCCGAAGCGGTTCGTCGGCCGGCTCCATCAGAGCTTCGGCCGGCAGTTCGTCTCCAGGGTCGAGAACCAGAAGCTCAAGGCCGTCTTCGTCACCAGGATCGGGGACGGCATGTATCCGCCGGAGGCAGACTACACGACGCAGCCGCTCTGATGCCACCCCGGCCTCCCTGCGGGGGCAAGCAGGCTGCCAAGAGCGACGCCGCGGCGCGGATGCGCCGGCGGGCACGGGCAGGGACTGTGTTGCCGGTCCCGGCCCACTTCGCGGATCGACTATCCGGATGAGTCTCGAGGGTCAACTCTTCCTCGCCCTCCTCGAAGGACTGGTGTCCGGTCTCGTCCTGGCGCTCACGGCCTTGGGACTCTCCCTGGTCTTCGGCGTGATGCGGATCGTGAACGTGGCCCACGGGGAGTTCTTTATGCTCGGCGCGGTGCTCGCCTGGTACGTGTCATCGGTGTCGGGTAGCTTTGTCCTGGCGCTCGCCGCGGCGCCCCTCATCGTCGGCGGGATCGCCCTCCTCGCCGACAGGCTCGTGCTGCGGCCCATCCGCTACACGACCGAGGCGACGATCGTCGCGACGATCGGGCTCCTCTACATCATCCAGCAGCTTGTGCTGATCACCTTCGGGCCCTACGCGCGCCCGGTGGCCCCGCCGGTGTACTTCCGCGTCGACTTCCCGTGGTTTGGCTATTCCGGCTACAAGCTCATCGTGGCGGGGCTGGCGGGGGTGCTGCTGGTGGCCGCCTGGCAGGTCGTGACGCGGACCACGCTGGGCCTGTACATGCGGGCCACGCAGCAGGATCGCGAGACCGCTCAGGCATTCGGCGTCCCGGTGGAGCGGATCTATGCGGCGACGTTCTCCCTGGGCGCGGCGCTCGCTGCCGTCGCGGGGGCTCTGATCGCTCCCGTGCAGCAGGCGCACTACCTGATGGGCCTCGACGCGCTCTTGCTTTCGTTCATGGTGGTGATCATCGGTGGCTTGGGCAGCCTGACCGGTACCCTGGCCGCAGCGTTCTTGATCGGGCTCACCGATGGCGCCGTGTCGGTCTTCTTCTCCCCCACGCTGGCCCGGATCATCGCCTCGGCGATCGTCGCCCTGGTCCTGGTGTTGCGGCCCGGCGGCCTCTTCGGGGATGCGGCCGCATGAGCGGCAACCGCCATCGCCCGGCGTTCGCTCCGCTCGCCATCCACTGCGCGCTTATCCTCCTGCTGCTCGCGATGCAGTTCATCGTTCCCCCGTTCCACCGCAGCCTGCTGACCCGTGTCATGGTGTTCGGGACGTATGCCATTGGCTACAACCTGCTCCTTGGCTATACCGGGTTGATGAGCCTGGGCCACGCGATGTTCTTCGCGGCCGGCATGTACGCTACCGGGCTGACGGTCTATTATCTGGGCGCCGGTGCCGCCGAGGGGTTCCTGCTCGGCCTCGTGGCCAGCGTCGCCCTGGCGACCCTCATGGGGTTGCTGACGCTCAGGACAGGCGGGGTGTCGTTCCTCATCGCCACGATGCTGTTTGCGCAGGTGTTCTACCTTACGACACTCTACTTCAACCGGATTACGGGTGGGGACCAGGGGCTCGTCCTGGCAGGGCGCCTGCGCCCTGTCCACCTGTGGACCGTTCACGCGGCGTTTTCCGACCCGACCCTGAAGTATAACGCCGCGCTCGCGGTGTTTGCCCTGTGCTTTCTGCTCACCCTGTGGCTGGTCCGGTCTCCCGTGGGGCGCGTCCTGATCGCCATCCGAGAGAACGAAGAGCGGACGCGGCTGCTCGGCTATGACACGTTCCGCTACAAGCTGCTCGCCTTTGTCGTCTCGGGCG
The DNA here is from genome assembly GCA_047519495.1 of Armatimonadota bacterium. GTDB lineage: Bacteria > Sysuimicrobiota > Sysuimicrobiia > Sysuimicrobiales > Segetimicrobiaceae > JAPVSX01. Next base: position 2,303 of record JAPVSX010000366.1, on the reverse strand, counting down.
GGATCTCAGGCATGGCGGGCTCGATATACACGCTCCTCTTCTCGTACCTGGGTTCCTCGTTCGCCTCCATTCTCTACTCGATCTACCCGCTGCTGTGGGCGCTGCTGGGCGGCGTCGGCACCACGCTCGGGCCGCTGGTGGGTACCTCTGCGATGACGTACATCGTGGACGCCGCCAGCGGCATGACGGACAGCTATCTGATCGTCGTTGGCGCCGCCCTGGTCTTGATTGTCATGAAGTTTCCCACCGGCCTCATGGGCGGCCTGAGGACGAGGTGGCTGCCATGGCTGCCGTAGGGCCGTTGCTCCAGACCATCGCGGTGCAGAAGGCGTTCGGCGGCCTCCAGGCGGTCCGGTCGGTGAACTTCCACCTCGACCGAGGGGAGGTCAGGGCGATCATCGGGCCGAACGGCGCCGGCAAGACGACCCTGGTGAGCATGATCTGCGGCAGGCTCCGCCCGACCTCGGGCAGGGTCCTGTTCAAGGGACAGGACATCACCCGTCTGGGAGCGCACGACCGGGTGATGCTGGGGATCGTGTACACGTTTCAGCTCATCAGCATCTTCAAGAGCCTCACCGTCTATGAGAACGTCGCCCTCGCGGCGCAACGGCGCCTGATGCAACGCCCTCGTGAGCATCTGGTGCTCAGCGGGCGGACCCTGGCCGAGCACGTTGATGCCTCGCTGGCCGAGGTCGGCCTGCCGGGGGTAGGAGGCCGCACTGCCGGTTCCCTGCCGTACGGTCACCAGCGGCTGTTGGAAGTCGCGATGGGGCTCGCCGCACAGCCGGAGGTCCTCGTGCTCGACGAGCCGACCCAGGGCCTGGCGCCGGAGGACATCGCGGCCCTCTCGGCGCTGGTCAGGCGGATTTCGGGCCACGTCACAGTCCTCCTCATCGAGCACAATATGGCCGTCGTCCTGGACCTCGCACACCGGGTCACCGTGATGGACGGCGGACGCATCATCGCTGAGGGGACGCCTCGAGAGATCGAGACGAACCCCGACGTCCGGAAGGTCTATCTGGGCCTGTGATGCTGGTGCTGGAGGGGATCCAGTGTTTCTACGGGGAGGCGCACGTCCTCCACGACCTGTCCCTCACGCTCGCGCCCGGGCAGGTCCTCTGCCTGCTGGGGCGGAACGGCGCCGGGAAGACGACCACACTCAAGGCCATTATGGGCCTCGTGAGGCCCCGGGCGGGAAGCATCAAGCTGGATGGCCAGGAGCTCACGACGCGCCGGGCGCACGAGATCCCGAGGCTCGGCATCGCCTACGTGCCGCAGGGCCGGGGCCTGTTCCCCTATCTGTCGGTCGCGGAAAATCTGAAGATCGGGCTCCTGGTCAGGGGCCGCGGGGACGAGGCGCTCGGGTGGATCTTCGAGCTGTTCCCGGCGCTCGAGGAGCGCCTCAGGCAGCGTGCGGGGACCCTGAGCGGCGGCGAGCAGCAGATGCTGTCCATGGCCCGGGCGCTGTGCGCAGAGCCGCGGTACCTGCTGCTGGACGAACCCACCGAAGGGCTCATGCCGATCCTGGTCCAGACGCTGCTCGACACGATCCACATCATGAGCACTCGTCACGTCGGCGTGCTGCTGGTTGAGCAGAAGATCGACGCCGCCCTCCGCGTGGCGGATGCGGTCGCGCTGATGGAACACGGCCGCGTCCGGTATCAGGCGGCGCCCGGCGAGCTGGCGCGAGACCCCGAGATCCTGTTGAGGTATTTGGGGGTCAGGCGGCCAGGGCATTGACGGAAGGGAGGGAGGCTGCCGTGGACTTGGCCCTGCAGGGACGGGTGGTCCTCGTCACGGGAGGTTCGAAGGGGATCGGCCTTGCGTGCGGGATGGAGTTCGCCCGGGAGGGAGCCCGGGTCGCGCTGTGCGCCCGCCATGAGGAGGCGCTGCGTAGGGCGGTGGGCGCGATCAAGGCGGCGGCGGGCCACGAGCCCTTCACGGTGACCGGGGACCTGCTTCGCTGGGAGGACGCCAGGCGGTGCGTCGATACGGCGGCCGCGCATTACGGCGGCCTGGACATCCTGGTGAACTGCGCGGGCGCGTCCCCCGGGGGCCTCCTTGAGAACCTGACGGAAGAGGACTGGCAGCTGAGCCTCGGGCTCAAGTTCATGGGCTATGTCCGGTGCTGCAGAGCCGCCGTGCCTCACCTGCGTGCGCGCGGCGGCGGCCGCATCGTCAACGTCATCGGCAACGACGGGGTGAAGCCCGCCTACTGGGAGCTTACCGCGAGCGCAGCCAACGCGGCGGACCTCGCCGTCACGGCCGCCCTGGCGGAGCAGTACGGGCCGCAGGGGATCTTC
>JAPVSX010000365.1:0-15449 GCA_047519495.1 Armatimonadota bacterium | reverse complement strand
TGCAGCTGGCGCTGCGACCGCTCCTCGGCGCGCTTGCGCCGGGTCACGTCCTGGGCAACGACCAGCACCACCGGGCGGCCGTTGAAATCGAACGTGTGCGAAGCGAGTTCCACGTCGATGATCTGGCCATCCTTGCGCTGGTGTCGCAACTCGGACGGCTGCAGGGCGTGTCGGGCCGTTTCTACGTCCCGGAGCAGGCGGGCAACGTCTTCCACCGGCTGGAGGTCGGTGACCCGCATCGCGAGAAACTCCTCGCGTGAGTAGCCGTACTGGGCGACAGCGGCGTCGTTGACCTCGAGGAAGTGGAGCATATCCCGATCGTAGACCCACATCGGGAGCGGGTTGCTGTCGAAGAGCAGCTTAAAGGTGGCGGTCGTGTCCATCCCCGAGCCCCTCTGAGACTAGTCCGCTGCCGCCGTTGCAGGGACGGATCTGGTTTCTTCGACGGCCTGAACTCCCCGTAGTGAATGATTATGCCCAGTGCGGCGGAGTTTCGGACCACGGCGGTATGCCATCCGCTGGCCGCCAGCCAGCGAAAGATCGTCTGCGCCGCGGCCGCTTCGTCGAGGTGGAACGGCTGCGGGTCGAATTCCCGGGATGAAAAGAGAATCAGCACGGCGTAGGCTCTCTGGGTATCAGCCGGCCTGACGCTTCAGCTGGATGCGTTCCTCGCGCGTCTCCGCGTCCCGGTTCTCGGCTCTTGACGGATATCTTTCCCGCGGATCTCGCCACGGCAGTGTGCGCAGATGAGGACAGGCGCTGCTGCATGCCCGCAGGCCGCGTGGATCAACGTGACGGGCGGCCCGGATGGCCCCGCAGCCCAGCGATCGCCCCACTTGAGCAGCATGACGAGCACAGGGAACAGATCTCGTCCTTTCTCTGTGAGCTGGTACTGCAATCGCGTGGGGTGGTGTTGGTACGGTACGGCCTCGAGGATTCCGTGTTTCATGAGACTGCGGAGGCGCACGGTCAACACGTTGCGCGCGATCCCGAGGCTCCTTTGAAACTCATCGAATCGGCGCACGCCCCTAAACGCATCCCGTAGAATCAAGAAGGTCCACCACTCGCCCACGATCTCAAGGCTGCGGGCGATTGAGCAATTCATGGCCCCGAAACTGGTTCGTCTCATAGCATCAGTATAGCATTACGGGTTGCTTGACAAAACTGGCATTCGCATGATAGGGTTGCATCATGAAACTGAACCGGGCAAGGCTTCGGGTGACGAGGATAATGCGGCGTCGAGGGGGGCCACTCCGATGAACGTTACCATTGCGGGTCATCTTGTGTCCGTCGCTGTCGTGGTGCGCATTTTCGTTCTCTCAGCGATTCTGCTCGGTCTGTGGGCGGGTTTGCGACGGGCGCGGATCGACGGCTGGGTTCGGGTGACAACATGGCTTGGTGTCGCAATCCCCCTGATGGTCTGGCTCTTGATCGTCTTGCACCTGGCGCAAGCGGGCGTATTCCGGCCGCGGCCAGGAGTGGCTGCGCCGGCGCTCCCTCTGGCGATTGCGATCCCGGTGGTGATCGGGCTCGTTCTGCTCACGCGCTCGGGAGCCGTGGCAGCGGCCGTCGACGCTGCGCCGTTGTCGTGGCTCGTCGCTATCCAGGTCTATCGCGTTTTCGGAGCGAATTTTCTCGTGCTGTGGGCAGCGGGGCGTCTGCCGGGCGCCTTCGCGATCCCCGCGGGCATCGGGGATGTTCTTGTAGGGCTTCTTGCGTTGCCCGTTGCTCTCTACGTCCAGTCGGGGGCACGCGGCGGGCAGTTCGCCGCGTATGCCTGGAACCTGCTGGGCCTCACCGACTTTGTCGTTGCGATTGGTACCGGCTTCCTGACGACGCCGGGGCGCTTTCAGGCGCTGGCCCTCGATCGCCCGAACACCCTGTTGGGCGCATATCCGCTTGTGATGATCCCCGCGTTCACCGTCCCATTGTCGCTCATCTTACACGGCCTGTCGCTTTGGCAACTGGCGCGCGCCGGGCGAAACAGCACGTTGGCAGGTTTGCGGGCAACGCCGGCGTAGCATCATGGCCAACGCGACCACCAGTCATCTCCCGCCGCTTTGGCGGACGCTGCCGACGGCCGCCGGCAACGCCGTTCAAATCGCCGGTCTGGTTATCGGCGCCGCGTTCACGTGTGTGGCGACCGTGCCAAACGCTCCCGTGGTCGTTCGCATCGTATCCATGATGGCGGGTTGGGTGGCCCTTTACTTGGGCAGCCACGCGATCGCACATTGGGTCGTTGGCCGGCTCGTCGGCATCCAGTTTCGCGGGTATGGCATAAGGGGTAGCGACCACCCGGAGATCTATCCTCCGCGAATCCGGGCGTTCATGACTCACGTCCCATTCTTCATCGCCCTCACGAGCAGACAGAGCATGAAACGGGCCGCTCCGGCAGCGAGGGCCATGATGTTTGGCGCCGGAGAAACATCGACGACGTTGTGGACCCTCGCTGCGGCCTGGTATGTGCTGCATGCGGGCGTCCCAGGCGGCCGCACGCTGCTGACCTTCACGGTCATCTGGAACCTCACTGCGGCCGTGCTCACCAGCCGTGTTCCATCGGGAGACTATGCCAAGGCTCTTCGTGCCTATCGGGGCTGATTGCAACCCGAGTTCGTCGATCAACGCCGGTTGGTTTCGCCGGATCAAGCTCGGGCTCGGCCTCGTCGTCGCCGAGACCGCCGCCAGGGCGGGCCAATCAGTGGGGCTCGAACGGCTCGCCCAGGGCGGCCGGGGGCGATGACTGCAGCGCGCGGAGCACTCTCAGGATGCCGCGCCGGGCGCCGCCCGGCAGGCGGCGCAGCAGCCGGCGGTTCCACTCGGAGTTCCCCACGGTGACCAGCAGGAGGGTCAGGATCATCAGGGGGAAGGGCAGGGTGGGGAACACCTGCGTGGGGACGTTCGGCATCAGGCTCTGCAGCACGGTCGCCAGCGTCTGGAGCAGGACGAAGAGGTACGCTCCCGCAGCCCCACGCAGGGGATCCCAGTTCCCAAAGATCACAATGGCCAGGGCGATCCAGCCGGTGCCTTCAATGCCGTACGGGCGGCTCCACCCGGGTTTGACCGCCAGCGAAAAGGCCGCCCCGCCGAGTCCGACGAACGCGCCGCCCACCAGCGTGTACACGTAGCGCAACCGGACGACGTCCACGCCGCGGCCTGACGCCGCGTCGGGCTGTTCGCCCACGCCTCTCAAGATCAGTCCCGGCCGCGTCTTGAACAGGTACCACCAGACCGCCGCCGTCGCAGCGAGGCTCAGGTAGACGAGCGCGTCCTGATTGAAGAGCACCGGCCCCGCGATGGGCCACTGCCTGAGCAGCGGAACAGGGGCGTGCGGCACCTGCGGCCCCGGCACGTGGGCGATCGGCGTGCCGAGCACGTAGGCCAGGTTCTGGCAGAGGAGCATCAACACGAACCCGGTGGCGACCTGGTTTTGGCGCAAGGTCAGGCTGGCCACCGCGACGACGAGGCCGACCAGAGCGCCGACGGCCATCGCCGCGGCGGCGCCCACGAGGAGGCTGTCCGTGCCACGTGCGGCGGCAAAGCCGACCATCGCCGTCAGGAGGATCAGCCCGTCCAGGGACAAGTTGATGACGCCCGATTTCTCCGCGATCGTCTCACCAAGCACCGCGAAGATCACGGGAGGCGATGCGGCCACGACCGTGGCAGCAAGGATCACGAGACTGATCGCTCACCCCTCCCGGTGGACGGGGCGGGTCTGGACGCCCCGCAAGAGAATGACGAGCAGCACGAGCGTTCCCTGAATGACCCCGCCGATTGAGGAGTCCAGTTGCATCGCGAGCGGCAGCTGCAAACTCCCCATCGAGATCGCCGCAAAGGTCCCCGAGATCAGGATGCCCGCCAGGGCGTTCCGGCCGGCGAGCAGCACCACGAGGATCGCCAGGAAGCCGTCGCCGCCTGAGATCAGGGGAAACAGCTGATGCCGGGAGTAGGTGCCGGTGACCAGGACAAACCCCGCCAGTCCGGCCAGCCCGCCGCAGGCCGCAAAGGCCCGCAGCATCTCCCGGGTCGTGGGAATGCCCCGGAGGCGCGCCGCGCGAAGGCTCCTGCCGATCGCCAGGAGGTGCAGGCCGAAATACGTCTCACGCAGGATCCCGGCGACCAGTCCCATCGCCGCCACCCCGAGAACCGCCTCGATGGGAACGGCCACGGGCGGAATCGCGAGCGTCGGCAGCCACAGCGTCTGCGGAAAGGGCGGCGTCCCGCTGGTGGAGGCGATGCCCGGCCGTGCCCAGGGACCAAGCACCAGGTACACCGTCAAACTGCCGGCGATGAAGTTGAGTCCGAGGCCGCCGAAGATTTCGTTCACGTTGCCGTAGGCGCGGAGCGCTCCCGCCAGCAGCCCCCACAGGCCGCCCCCCAGGATCGCGGCGAGGCCTGCCAGGAGGACGGCACCCCCCTGGGGCGCGCTGTGCTCCAGCGCGCGAAGCGCGCCGGTCGCGAACACCGCGCCCAGGATCACCTGGCCTTCGATCCCGATGTTCCACAGGCCGGCGGCGAAGGTGAGGAGCAGTCCCGCCGAACACAGGAGGATGGGGGCCCAGGCCGCGAGCACGAACGCGACGCGTTCCGGCCGTCCAACGGCGCCGAGGACGATCAACCGGTAGGCCTCCAGGGGCGACGCCCCCAGGACCGCGAGAATTCCCGCGCCGAAGGCGGCCGTCAAGACGAGGCCGGTTGCGCCGAACGCGAGGCTCCGGAGCGCCGCGGCCCGCCGGATGGGGGGGCGGCCGCTCAAATGCCCTTGCCTCCGATCAGTTCGCCCAAGTGCTCCACCGTCACCCGGTCCGCATCCAGGGGGCCGGCGACGCCCCCGCCGGAGAACACCGCGATCCGGTCGCTGCGTTCCAGCAACTCGTCCAGATCGGACGAGGCAAAGACGATCGCCGTGCCCTGCATGCGCCGCTCGAGCAATCGACGCCAGATCTCTTCCGCGGCCTCGAGATCGAGCCCCCGTGTGGGGTGCTCCATCAGGAGCACGGTGATGTCATCCGGCAGGAGCGCCAGGAGCGCGCGCTGTTGGTTCCCGCCCGACAGCTCCTGGACGCGGGTCTCGGGCGTGCCGCGGATGTCGAACTGGCCGATGCGCTGGGCGGCCGACTGGGTGGCGGTGCGCCAGTCCACGAACACAGACGGCCGCTCTGCGGCGATGGCCACGTGCTCTCTCAGCGTGAGCCCGGGGATCAGGCCCTCGCCGAGACGGCCGGCCGGCAGGTAGACGACCCCTGCGGCCAGGAACTGCCGGTAGGAGCGGCCGGCCAGGTCTCGGCCGGCGATGCGGATGCGGCCGCCCGCCACACGCGCGAGCCCCGCGCACGCGTGAAGGAACAGCCGCTGGCCGCTGCCCTCCAGTCCGGCGAGACCGACGACCTCCCCGGCCCGCACCTGGAGCGACACGTCCTCGAGGGTCAGGCGCGCATCGCCCACGGTGACATGGGCGAGGTCGAGCACGGCCGGTCCCCGCGCGATCGTCCCCCCGCGGGGACCGGCCGGGCGGTGGGGGCGTGGGAGATCCTGACCGAACATGAGCTGCACGAGGCGTCCGGTCTCGCACGGCATCGGCGCTTCGCCCGCCACCCTGCCGCGCCGCAGGACGGTGACCGTGTCACAGAGCGCCTGCACCTCTTCGAGCTTGTGGGAGACGAAGAACACGACTTTGCCCTCCTCGGCCATTGTGCGCAGCGCGGCAAACAGCTTGCTCCGCTGCGGCGCTGAGATCGCCGTCGTCGGCTCATCGAGAATGAGGACCCGGGCGCCGAGCCACAGCAGGCGCAGGATCTCGAGCTGCTGGCGCTCGCCGACGGTGAGGTCTTCGCAGCGGGCGCCGGGGTCAAGCGCAAACTCGAAGTGCGCGGCGAGCGCACGCAGCGCGCCGCGCGCCCGTCGGCGGTCCAGGATCAGGCCACCGGGGCTGCCTAGGAGGAAGTCATCAAGGACGCTCAACGGGGGGAAGTCGCGCGGAACCTGGGGCAGCATCCCGATGCCGAGGCGGATCGCCTCGGCCGGCGATGTGATCCGGGCCGGCGTCCCGTCGAGCACGATCTGTCCCCGGTCCGGTGCCTGGAAGCCGGAGAGGATCTTCATCAACGTGCTCTTCCCGGCGCCGTTCTCGCCCAGGAGACCGTGAATGGTGCCCGCCTCTGCGACGAGGCTGATGCCGTCGTTTGCGCGCACCGGGCCGAAGGACTTGTGAATGTCCCTCAGCTCAACGCGCATTCGCCTGCCACGCGCACCCGTTGCCACCGGAGGGGGCGAGCCTGTCGGGACCAACGCACCGCATGAGTCCGATGTGGGAGACGAACGCGTGTCGAGATCACTACCGGCAGAGCGCGCCGGACTATTTGCTGGGTCCTTCCATCCCCTGCAGCAGTTGGGGCATATACCACACTTGCAAGTCGGAGGCGACCTGGCCGGCCCCAAGGTAGGCCGAGCCATCTTGAAGCGCGAGCGGCCCCTTCCACAGGACGATCGAGCCGGCTCCCATGCCCTTGATCAGCGCGTCCAGCCGTGCGCCGGCCCCCGCCCCGAGCGCGGGGCCTTTCTCGAAGCCGACAGCAGAGGTGGTCGGATTATTGATGTTCTTCCAGTCCGGGCCGTTCCAGTCCCAGTACTGCTTGTAGGTGCCGCTCTTGACCATCTTGATCGCCTTGACGTAGGCCGGGCCCCAGTTGAAGTAGGGGACCCCAAGACAGACGGCGGGGGCTTCCCGGCAGGCGCCCTTGAAGTCGTAGGGGATCGCCCACACGCGCTTCCCGGCTCTGGCCAGCTTGTTCGCTTCGACCAGCGCTTCGGTCGTGTCAATTCCGGAGATCACCACGTCATAGCCTGTGTTGTAGAAGTCGTCGGCGACCTTGGTCGGGTCGAGCGTCTGACCCGGGATGTTGAACCAGAAGCCGATCCAGGTCGCCTTGAACCCGAGGTCGGCCTTCTTGAGGTACGTGCTCCAGCAGTACTTCGCGCCGAGGTAGGCTGAATCGGCCAGGCGCCGGGTCTCGTCGTTCACGAGGGGCCCGAGGTACCCGATCTTCCCGGTCCGCGTTGTGAGGGCCGCGGCGCACCCCGCGACCATCTTCATGTACTCCATGCGGCCCATGAAGTTGCTCTCGTTCGGCGGCGCCTTGTAATCCCGGCCGGCCTTCCACGCATGGTCGCCGGAGACGTTGATGATGGGGAGCGCAGGACGCTGCCTGGCGGCTTCGAGCGTGCCGTCCTTGAAATCGTCCGATGTCGTCAGGACGAGCCGGGCGCCCTTCGAGAGCATGTCCTGAACGACCTGGGGGACCGTGACGCCCGGCTTGGCGGCCGGGTTCAGGCTGTCCACGTAGATCATGTGGGCACCCGGCACCATCTGCTCGGCATACTGGCCCGCGATGTAGTGGGCCTCGCTCCACCCATGATCGTTGTGCGGGCCCACAAGGATGACGCCGAACACAAACGCCGGACTCGCGCCCCTCACCGTGGTCGCCGGCGCCGAGACGGCGAGCGCGACGAGCACCACGATCGCCGAGGCAGCGACGGACAGGATGGGCTTCCGCATCGTGTCGCTCCTTTTCCGCTTGACGTGCCGGCCTGGCTCTCCGCCTTGCGAGCCGGGGATCACGGGAGGGTATCGCGCTGGAGATACTCGGCGAGGGTCCTCGCCAGCGCCCTGTTGAGGGCGTCCAGGATCGCCTTTGAGACGGCCTTCGGAAGGTCGGGCGCGCTCGCGCCGCCGACGAGGCGCCGGGGTGAGGCGGGCCCATCGGTCAGGACGGCCACAACCAGCTTCCCGGCGTCGCTCGGAAGCTCAGTCAGCTCCTCGAGGAAGTACGTGTGCTGATCCCCGATCGTTTGCTGGATCGCGGCGAGCGTCGCCTCGGCGACGAGGTAGGGGATCGCCCGTCCCCGGACCGGCGCGGTGGCCCGTCCGATGCCCTCCCTCGTCCCGAGCCGGAGGGTCACAGCGGCCGTGGATCCCCCGGGCCCGGCGTACACTGTCACCTCCGAGAGGCGGAGCCGGGCCTCGGCGAGGCCGGGCCTCTGGGCGCCGGCTGTGTCCCAGCCGCCGCGGGGGGAGAGGCGCTCCGCGGCCTCCTTCGCGGCCGTCGACGCCCGGCTCGCGAGCGTCAGCAGGTCATCCACCGTGGCCGCGACGTGCGCCGGCGCCCGCCCTTCGGCCCGGCGCCCGCCGGCGAATCCGACGCTCAGGGTGACGCGCCGCGTGGCGTTGCCCATCTCAACGGGGAGGGTGACGGTCTCCGCGACGCGCTGCGCCAGGGCGCGGGCCTCGTCTTCCTGCCGGGTCGTGGCGATGGCAAACTCGTCGCCGCCGTACCGGCAGAGGAGGTCGCTGGACACATCCACGAGGCTGCTCAGGAGATAGGCAATCGAACGAAGGATGTCATCGCCGACGACGTGGCCGAGCGTCTTGTTCACGATGCCGAAGTTGTCCAGGTCGATGAACAGCACGGCGATCTCGCGCCCGTGGGCCAGCGCGGCCCCGGCCCACGCCCGGAGCGCGGTCGCCCAGGGCAGGCCGGTCAGCGGATCGGTCTGGTGGCCGTGGGCGCGGAGGATCGCTGCGAGCGAGAGCTGCCCCACGACGCGGTCGCCCTCGACGACCGGCAGTACTTCGACGCCCTGGCGGGCCATGAGGGCGTGCGCCTGCAGGAGCGTGAGCCCGGGCGTCGCCGGCGTAACGTCCCGGGTCATGACGTCCGCCACGGTCCGGTACGCCGGCTCGCGCAGGAGCGCGAGCGGGGTCACGAGGCCAACGACGCGGCTGCCCTCGACGACAGGAAGACTCGGGAGGGCGTGCCGCCGCATGAGCTCGGCCGCGGTGACGACGGTCTCGCGGACGGCCACCGAGACCGTGGCCGGCGTCATCACGTCCGCTACCGTCATCAGGGTGTCATTCATCGTCCACCCGTGCCGGGCGTCCCCGGTCGCTTCTGGCACGCCGCCTGGGACGGCGCCATTACGCCTGACCGCTGTCGCGTCCACGTCGGATTCGCCTACACCGGGGGAAGACATGTCAAGACAGTCGGCGGAGCACCGCCCTCAATGCTCCGTATCTTCCGCGCCGGTCCGGTGCGTTCCTCTCTGCGGTTCCGGCCTCGGCCGTACCTGTGCCTGCGGCGCGAGCCAATACGCGCGTGGGCCGAACCGTGCAGGGGGGTATCGGAGCCCGGTCGAACATCTGCCCACACTTCCCCGACAGGACGGTGAACCCATGGCGGTATCACGCTACGTCGGCGCGCGGGTCAAGCGGATCGAGGACCCGAAGTTGATCCGCGGCGAGGGCCTCTTCCTCGATGATCTCGTGCTGCCCGGGATGCTGCACGCCGTGTTCATCCGCAGCCCCCACGCCCATGCGCGGATCACGAAGGTCGACCTCCGGCGGGCCCGCGCCCACCCCGGCGTCGCCGCCGTGTTCACGGCCGCGGACCTGCCGGAGATCCAGCGCCCGCTGCCGGTGATGCCGGTCGGGGAGATGCGGGTCGCGTCGCACCTGCCGCTCGCATCCAACGCGGTGCACTACGCCGGCGAGGCCGTGGCGGCGGTCGTCGCGGCGGATCCGTACACCGCCCGCGACGCGGCGGACCTGGTCGAGATCGTCTACGAGCCGCTGCCCGCCGTGGTGGATCTCGAGCAGGCGGCGGCCGGCGCGCCGTTCGCCCACGGCGACCTCGGCACCAACGTCGCCTATACCACCACGGTGGAGCGGGGGGACGTCGAGGCCGCGTTCCGCGGCGCTCCGGTCCGGATCTCGCAGCGCATGGTGAACCACCGCGTCGCCCCGGTCTCGATAGAGGCCCGCGGCACGGCGGCGATGTACGACGGCAGCACGGGGCAGGGGATCCTGACGGTCTGGACGTCCACGCAGGAAGCCCACGCCATCCGGGACGGGCTGAGCCAGGTGCTCGGCCTCGAGACGCAACGGATCCGCGTCATCACCCCGGACGTCGGCGGCGGCTTCGGCAGCAAGCTGAACACCTATCCCGAGGATGCGGTCGTCGCCCACCTGGCCCGCCGGCTGCGGCGGCCGGTCAAGTGGGTCGAGACCCGCCGGGAGAACCTGCTGACGACGACCCACGGCCGCGGCCAGGTGATCGAGGTCGAGGTCGCGGCCAACCGCGACGGGCGCGTCCGGGGGATCCGGAGCCGCGTCCTCGCCGATCTCGGGGCCTCGCTCGTCTACACGACGGCGATCGTGCCGACGCTCACGCCTCTCATGATCCAGGGCCCGTACGACATCCCCGCACTGCGGTGCGAGCTCCTGGCGCTGTACACGAACACCTGCCCCACCGGCGCCTACCGCGGCGCGGGCCGGCCGGAGGCGACCTATTACCTGGAGCGGGCAATGGACCTCGTGGCCGACGCGACCGGCGTCGATCCCGCGGACGTGCGCCGGCGCAACTTCATCGCCCCGTCCCGCTTCCCGTTCGAGGCGGCGAGCGGGGTGAGCTACGACAGCGGCGAGTACGCCAAGGCGCTCGACGAGGTGCTGCGCCTCGCAGACTATCCCAGGCTCCGGCGCGAGCAGGAGGAAGCCCGCCTGGCCGGGCGGTTCCTGGGGATCGGGCTCAGCAGCTATGTGGAGATCTGCGGGTTCGGCCCGTGGGAGCTCGGCACCGTGCGTGTCAACAAGGACGCCACGGCCACGGTCGTGACCGGCACGTCCGCGCACGGGCAGGGCGACGACACGGGGTTCGCCCAGATCGTGGCGGACATCCTGACGATCCCGCCGGAGCACATGACCGTGGTCCACGGCGACACGCTGCTCGTGCAGCACGGCGGCGGGACGAGCGGCAGCCGCAGCATGGCCCTCGGGGGATCGGCCGTGTTCCTCGCCGCGCAGGCGGTCCGCGAGCAGATCCTGGGGATCGCGGCCGACATGCTCGAAGCCGCGAAGGCGGACCTGGCGCTCGAGAGCGGCCGCGCCTCGGTTCGGGGGACGCCGGCCCGGGCGGTCTCGATCGCGGAGGTGGCGGAGGCGGCATACAACGGCGAGCACCTCCCGGAGGGGCAGGATCCTGGGCTCGAGGCGACCAGCCGGTTCAAGTCGCAGGGGACGACGTTCCCGTTCGGCAGCCACCTGTGCGTTGTGGAGATCGATCCCGAGACCGGGGTCGTGCGCGTCGTGCGGTACCTGGCGGTCGACGACTGCGGGCGGGTGATCAACCCGCTCCTGGTGGACGGGCAGGTGCACGGCGGGATCGTGCAGGGCGTGAGCCAGGCGCTCCTCGAAGCGGTCGTCTACGACGAGCAGGGGCAGCTGCTGACGGGCACGCTCGCGGAGTACGGGATCCCCCATGCCGGCCTCGTGCCGCGGATGGAGCGGGGGACGTCGGTCACGCCCACGCCCCGCAACCCTCTCGGCGCCAAGGGGATCGGCGAAGCGGCGACGATCGGCTCGACGCCGGCGGTCGCCAATGCCGTCGTGGACGCGCTGAGCCACCTGGGAGTGCGCCACCTCGACATGCCGTTTGGAGCGGAGCGGGTCGCCGGCGCGCTGCGGGAAGCTACCTAGCCTCGACCCCGACCGCCTGAGCCAGGGTCTCGAGGCCGTCCCGCTCGAGCAGCCTCCGCAGCCCTGCGGTGATGTGACGGGGCGTGCCCGGGCCGCCGTACACGAAGCCCGTATAGAGCTCGACGAGCGTCGCTCCCGCCTTGACGTGCGCGTAGGCGTCCTCGGCGGTAAAGATCCCCCCGACGCCGACGATCGGTACACGCCCCCCGGTCAGCCGGAAGAGCGTCCGGATCACCTGCCTGGTGAGCGGCCTGAGCGGGCGCCCGCTCACCCCGCCGGGCTCGCCGCGGGCCGCGCTGCGGAGGCCGTCCCGGCGCACCGTCGTATTGGTCGCCACGATCCCGTGCGCCCGGCCGGCCACCGCGGCGGCGATGTCCTCGAGCTCCCTGTCCGTGAGGTCGGGCGCGACCTTCACGAACAGGGGCTTCTCCCCGAGCGCCCGGTTGCGCCGCGCCAGCCCGTCCAGGAGCGGCACGATCGCACCGCGCATCTGCAGGCTGAGGAGCCCCGGGGTGTTGGGCGACGAGATGTTGACGACGAGGAAGTCGGCGTACGGGTGCAGGCGCTCGAGCGAGAACAGGTGGTCTTCGACCGCCTGCTCGTTGGGGGCCGCGCGGCTCCTGCCGATATTCACGCCGAGCGGGATCGGGTAGGGGCCGCCCCGCCGGAACGCGGCGAGGCGGCGGGCCATCGCCTCGGCGCCGGGCGAGTTGAACCCCAGGCGGTTGATCAGGCCGTCGTCTTCGGGCAGGCGGAAGACCCGGGGCGGGGGGTTACCCGGCTGCGGCTGCGCCGTGATCGTCCCGACCTCGACGAAGCCGAACCCGAGCGACGGCCACGCCCGGAGCGCCCGGCCGGCTTTGTCGAAGCCGCCCGCCAGCCCCACCGGTGTCGGGAACCGGATCCCGCCCACGGTGGCCGCAAGGCGCGGATCCGGACCGGCGGGACCCCGCGCGAGAACCCTCCACAGCGGGCCGGTCGCGCCCAGGACCGCAAGCGCGGCCTCGTGGCTGCGCTCCGGCTCCATCCGGAAGAGGAGCGGGCGTACGAGCGTCCGGTAAATCATGCCGGTATATTAGCACACCTACTCGAAGGCGGGGGCGACCTCCGGCGGAATGACCTCGATCCACTCGGGGCCGCGGTCGAAGGCGATCTCGCGCCCGGACTCATCGAAGAACCGCAGGCGGTCGGACGGGGAGGCCTTGTGCCACTCGCCCGGGATCACCGCGCCGTCCTCCAGGACCCACGCCCTTCCCGACCCGAGGTCAAGAAACGTCCAGGTGTCCTCGCCGATGCGCGTGCGGCCGTGCGTCCGCGGGACCGCCGCGATCGCGATCACCTTCGCCGCAAGCATACTCCCGGTCGCGGCGTCAACGGCCGGCGCGCCCGTCAGGAGCCGGGCATAGTCGTTCGAATCCGGCCGGTAGACCCACGACACCCGGTAGGCCGGGATCGAGAAATCGATCGTGGCCCGCGCGGCCGCAGGCCGGCGGCCCCGGGGGGCGTCGTCTTTCCACAGCGGGGCATCGGCCGGCGGGGCGTCGCCTGCGCCCGCCCGGGCGGCGAGGGCCCTGAGCACCGCCGTCGAGGTGAACGTCGTGTGCTCGTAGGCGACCCCCGGTCGGATGACGCGGTGAAAGGCACCCGCGTACCGAAACTCGTCGAGGTTCATGATGTGTAGCCGCGGGATGAGGTCCAGGGCGTCGGCGTTGCCCCCCACGTGCGCCACCACGGCATTCAGTTCGAGCGCGTAATCGAGAAACTGGGTGCGCACCGACCGAATGGGGCCCACGCGGTCGGCGTCCTGCGGGCCGAACACGGCGAGATACCGCGTGATCCCGCCCTCGGTGACCGCCTCGTACACGCGGGACGCGGCCCCGAGCCCCCACTGGGGACGCGCCCCGGGATGATTGTCGACGATGATGCCGATCGGCCGGCGGGCGGCGACCGCCGCCGGGACGGGCTCGCCGTCGAGTGGATCGGCGGCGGCCGGCGGGGCCGGCAGGGGCAGGGGGAAGCCTCGCGGCAGACGGACGAACGCCGGGGACAACATCCTCGACGCAAACGCGCCGGACGCGACGGCGCACGCCAGGCCAAGGGCGATCCACCCCAGGATCTCTCGCGCTCTCATCACGAGTTTCCAGATACCCATTCTATCTCCGGGCCGGGCAGGAAACATGGAGGTCCGCGCCGAACACACGTTCGCTTCAAGGGATCGCCGCGCACCCGTGGAGGGCAGAGACCTCCGCGGCCGTCCGTTCCGGGAACATTCCATCGCAGGACTTGGGAAACAGTGCCGTAGACACGTCGCACCAGGGAGCGAAGCATGACCCTCGAGCAGATCCTGGAGGCCTTTCGCACCCGTCCCCGGTTCGCGTCCCAGTTCACCGCCTGGCGTACGCTGCCCGCTCGACCGGCGCAGTGTGCGGAGTATCCTCATGGCCTCGATCCGCGTCTCGCGCAGGCGCTTGCGCGGTGCGGCATCCGCCAGCTCTATACCCACCAGGCCCAGGCGTTTGACGCGGTCCGCCGCGGCGAGGACATCGCCGTGGTCACGCCCACCGCGTCCGGGAAAACGCTGTGCTACAACCTCCCGGTCCTCGACGCGATCCTGCGCGGCAGCGGCGCCCGCGCGCTCTACCTGTTCCCGACGAAGGCGCTCGGCGCGGACCAGGTCGACGAGCTGCAGAGTCTGATCGGCGCGCTTGGGGTGGAGATCGGGGCGTTCACGTACGACGGAGACACGCCGGGGGATGCGCGCCGCACGATCCGCGCGGCCGGCCACATCGTCGTGACGAACCCGGACATGCTGCACACGGCGATCCTGCCGCACCACACGAAGTGGCTGCGCCTTTTCGAAAACTTGGAATACGTCGTCGTGGACGAGCTGCACCACTACCGCGGCGTGTTCGGCTCGCACCTGGCGAACGTGCTGCGGCGCCTGGGGCGGATCTGCCGGTTCTACGGCAGCACGCCGCAGTTTATCTGCTGCTCAGCCACGATCGGCAACCCGCGGGAGCACGCCGAGCGCCTCACCGGCCGGCGGATCACGGTGCTCGACCAGAGCGGCGCGCCGTCGGGGGAGCGGGTCATCGCCCTGTACAACCCGCCGGTCGTGAACCCTGCGCTCGGGATCCGGCGGGACGCCGTGCGCGAAGCGGTCGCGCTCACCGAAGAGCTGCTCGCCGGGCGGGTGCAGACGATCTTCTTCGCCCGCACGCGCCTCGCGGCCGAGCTGCTGACGACGTACCTGCGGGACGTCGGCCGCCGGCACCACCTCTCGCCGGAGGCGATCTGCGGGTACCGGGCCGGGTACCTGCCGGGCGAGCGACGGCGGATCGAGGCCGGGCTCCGCGAGGGCGCGGTGCGCGCCGTCGCGGCGACCAACGCGCTCGAGCTCGGCATCGATATCGGGCCGATGGCCGCGGCGGCGCTCGTGGGCTACCCCGGCACGATCGCCAGCACGTGGCAGCAGATCGGACGCGCGGGCCGCCGCAGCGGCCTCTCGGCCGCGGTCCTCGTGGCGACGAGCGCGGCGCTCGACCAGTTCATCGTCACGCATCCGGAGTATCTGTTCGCGGCCCCCGTCGAGGAGGCCCGGATCAACCCCGACAACCTGCTCATCCTGGCCGGCCATCTCAAGTGCGCGGCGTTCGAGCTGCCGCTCCGGGACGGGGAGACCTTTGGCCCCAGCACGCTTCCGGAGATCCTGGCCTACCTCGAGGAGGAGGGCGTGCTCCACCACGAGGGGACCGCCTGGCACTACGTCGCCGACGCGTACCCGGCGGAGGAGATCAGCCTCCGCAGCACGAGCCAGGAGAACGTCGTGATCATCGACACCACGGACCCGCGGCCGCAGGTGATCGGCGAGATCGATCTGCCGTCTGCGCCCGAGTTCGTGCACGAGGACGCGATCTATCTC
>JAPVSX010000364.1:0-14528 GCA_047519495.1 Armatimonadota bacterium | reverse complement strand
GCCGGCCTCGAGCTCGAGGGCGAGCTGCAGCGGTTGCTGTACGCGACCGAAGACTGCCGGGAGGGGATCGCGGCGTTCCGGGAGCGCCGGGCGGCCCGGTGGGCCGGCCGGTAGGCCCCGTCCCCCATCACATTCCGCGCCGGATGTGAGACGGCGCGCTAGGCCTTGCCGAGGGCGAAGCTGAGCATCAGCATCGCGAAGACGAACGCTGCGAGCCCCACATACGTCCAGTCCCGCTCGCGCGCAAAGGCGGCGATCGAGATCACGACGCTCGCCACCGGCGTGATGATCAACAGCAGCAGCCCGAGGTCCGTGACGGCCGCCGGGTGGCGGGGGCTCAATCGATCGAGGACGACCCGGACCGATTGGGGATTCACCTCCACGCCCGACGGTATGCCGGGGGGCGCAAGCAGGATCGGGCGGACGCCGCCTCGCAACACGACGAACAGGACGACCCCGATCAGAATGATGGCGGCGGATATGAGCACGCCGGCGCGCAGCACCGTGCTGATGATTGGATCGACGGCGGCGAGATCGCGCGGGCTGCGGAGCCCGGTCGCCCGAGTGAGTTTCGCGCCGAGGGTCCTCATCGCCCCAGGCCTCTCAGGATCATCTCGACGGCTACGACCGCGAGCACGGGGACGAACAGCTTGCGGAGCGTCGTGCTGCGCAGGCGCTGCATCACGGTGGTGCCGCTCCACGCACCTGCCAGGACGCCCAGGGCGACGGGAGCGGCGATCAGCGGGTGAATGTCTCCCCGGGAGAAGTAGACGCCGGCGCTCGCGGCGGCGGTGACCCCGATCATGAAGTTGCTCGTGGCCGTGGAGACCTTCATCGGCAGGCGCATGAAGACGTCCATCGCCAGGACCTTGAACAGGCCGCTGCCGATCCCCAGGAGTCCCGACAGGACCCCCGCGAGATACATCATGAGGCCGCCGGGGATCACGTTGGTCGCCGCGTACAGCACGCGCCGCCCCAGCACCTGATCGTAGTACTCGCCCCAAAACTTGAGCCGCATCGCGAGCGGATCGTGGGGGACCTCGGCCGGCAGCTCGATCTTCAGGCGTCCCAGCAGGGCGATCGCCGAGTACCCGAGGAGGAGCCCGAAGGTCACGTACAGCCAGCGGGAGGAGATGTGTCCGGCGAGGAAGGCTCCCGAGAGCGCGCCGACCGTTGTGACCACTTCGAGGGCGATCGCGATCCGTAGGTTTGAGATGCCGCCGCGCACATAGGCGGCGGCGGCGCCGCTGCTCGTCGCGATCACCGAGACGATGCTCGCGCCGACCGCGTAGCGGATCGGGAGGCCGATGAGGAGTGTCAGGCCCGGGATGATGATGATGCCGCCGCCCAGGCCGAGCAGCGCGCCCAGGAGTCCCGCGGCGACCGATAGGACTAGGATCTCGACAAACACCTGACCCCCCGCCCCGCGCCGCCGCTGCTGCTCCGGCGCCGCCCTCGCCGACGACCAGCCTACCAAGCCTCAGCCGGACAGAGAAGAGGGCGGTGGCGACCAGGTGGCGCCCCCAGCGGGATTCGAACCCGCGTTACCGGCTTGAAGGGCCGATGTCCTAGGCCGGGCTAGACGATGGGGGCTGTTCCCGCATCACATTAGCATACCAGGGTGAGAGCCGTAAACACGCGTATCCTCTGGCGGGCTCCCGGCTCAGCGGGCGCGCGCTCCGAACACCGGGTGGCTCGCGAACGCCTCGATCAGGGCGAGATGATCCTCGCGCAGGCCCGGCGGCCACTCTCCCGGGGTGATGAACCGCACCTCGGACACCTCGGTGCTCGGCCGGAACATCCCGCCGATGAGCCGGGCGGCGTAGATCACGGTCAGGTGCGCCGGCCCTTCCGGCTGCACCGTGAGCGGCACCAGGATCTCCACCCGCAGGCTGGTTTCCTCAAGGATCTCACGCACGATCGTGTCCGCCGGATCCTCGCCGTGCCGCACCCACCCCCCGGGCAGCGCCCATGGTCTGCGCGACCGGTACGTGTGCCGAGCAAGGAGGACCCGGCCCTCGCCATCCCGGACGATGGCGACGGTGCCGATGATGAAGTGCGCGTTCAGCCGCCAGACGAGCGCCCGCTGCGCCCACCCGGGCAGCCGCCGCCAGAGCCGGGTCCCGTATCGCCTCCACATCTCGATGCGCCGCCTCTCGTGCGCTGCGGCTACTTCGGCAGTGCTCCGGACCACCCTGCCGCCCCAAGACTGACACCCGTGAGCCGGCCTCCCGAGTCAGAGATCCGCTGCAACAATCCGGCGACGCTTGCCAGGATTGGATCCGCATCAAGGGAACCAGAATCATGCCACGGAGTTCCCCCCTGGACAGGAGGGCCGTCCGCAGGCGAACAGGTGTCCTCCTTCCGCTGAACCGGCCACATGCTATCCGGAACACCGGCGGGGTACGATTCGTTTATGCAGGGTATCACAGGTCCGCTTATCCGGAGGGAGCCATGTCAGGCAAGAGGCGTGCCCGGGTATCGGTGGTGTCGCGCCTCCCCCGCCGGGGGTACGTCATCCGTGAGAAGTACCTGCGGCGGTTCCGCACTCTCGCCCGCCAGCTCTCGGACACGCCGCTCAGCCCGGACACGACGTTCGACGGCCTCCTGCACATGGGCGAGGACGGGAACGAGATCTGGGTCGAGGCCAGCCTGTCCGCGCCCGAAAAGCGGTTTACGATCGTGCACGAGCTGGTGCACGCGCGGCGGCAGCGGTCCGGGGAGGATCTCGACGACGACGACCTGGAAGAGCCGATTGTCGAGCTCGAGACGATCGCCCGCGTCGGGAAGCGCACGCTGAGCCGCATGCCGTCGGGCATGACCCTCAGCGTCCTCCACGACTACCTTACCCGGGGCGGGCGGGACAAGCCGGAGACGCCGGGCGGCCTCCGGGCCGTGCACCGGCGGATCCGGACGCTGCTCGACACGCGGGGTCAGGGCATGCGGGGTCTGGTCGGGAGCGTTGCGGCCCACCGGCGCCCTGCCCGGGCGGGCCGCTCAGGGCGTCGGTGACGCGGGCGGCGCGCCGCCCTCTTTGCCGTCCCCGGCATCCTTGCGGCGGCCCTCGCCGTTCGCGAACTCGCGGTAGCGGCGGGCGAGCTCGGCCAGGTGCGCGGCGACGCGGCCGTTGATGGAGCCGGCGGGGTAGGTCCCCGCGTCGTCGGGGGTCCCCGCTTCGGTGCCGGTCAGGATCTCGATGCCTTCGTCTACGTTCCGAACCGCCCACACGTGGAAGCGGCCGTCCCGCACGGCGGCGACGACCTCGTCCCGCAGCATCAGGTCCCGCACGTTCTGGTGAGGGATGATCACGCCCTGCCGGCCCGTCAGGCCCCTGGCCTTGCAGACGTAGTAGTATCCCTCGATCTTCTCGTTCACGCCGCCGATCGGCTGGATCTCGCCGCGCTGGTTCACCGAGCCCGTGGTCGCGATTCCCTGGTCGATCGGCAGGCCCGCGAGCTCGCTCAGGAGCGCGTACAGCTCGGTGGAGCTCGCGCTGTCGCCGTCCACGTCCGAGTACAGCTGCTCGAACGTGAGGGACGCGGACACGCTCAACGGTTGCTGCTGCGCGAACCGGCTGGCCAGGAACGACGAGAGCACAAAGACGCCCTTGCTGTGGATCCGCCCTGACATCTGGGTCTCCCGCTCGATGTTCACGACGCCGCGGCTGCCGACGTAGGCGCGCGCCGTGATCCGGCTCGGCTGGCCGAACGTGTAGTCCCCGAGCTGGAGCACCGACAGGCCGTTGATCTGGCCCTGCACCGCGCCGTCGGTATCGATGAGGAGCTGGCCCTTGGCGATCATCTCGCGGATCTTCTCTTCCAGGAGGTTCGACCGCAGCGCCTTTTCCTCGATCGCCCGGCGCACGTCGTCCTGGGTGGCGGTGGTCCGGCCCGCCCGGCGGGCCCACGCCGCGGCCTCGAACACGATCTCCACCACCTCGTTGAACCGGGTGCTGAGTTTGTCCTGGCTTGAGGCCAGCCGGACGCTGTGCTCGATGATGCCTGCGACCGCCGACGCGTCGAGCGCGCACACCCCGGCCTTGTGGCAGACGGCCGCGATGCTCCGGGCGTACTCCCGCAGGGTCTCCGGCGTCCGGTCCATCACGATGTCGAAGTCCGCCCGGATCTTGAACAGCTTCTCGAACTCCTCGTCCAGCTGGTAGAGCAGGTGGTAGAGATCCGGGGTCCCGATGAGGATGACCTTGACGTCGAGCGGGATCGGCTCGGGCCGGAGCGTCGTGGTCGGCAGCATCCCGAGCGCGTCGCCGAGCGGCTCGATCCGGATCTCCCGGCCGCGCAAGGCACGCTTGAGGCCCTCGTACGCGAACGGGTTCGTCAGCACGTCCCGCGCCTCGAGGATCAGGTAGCCGCCGTTCGCCCGGTGGAGCGCGCCGGGCTTGATCATCGTCAGGTCCGTCACGAGCGCCCCGAACTCGGCCCGGTACTCCGCCTTGCCGACGAGGTTGTAGTAGGTGGGGTTCGCCTCGATGATCACGGGCGCGCCCCGCATCTCCGCGCGGTCCACGAGCAGGTTGACCTGATACCGGGCGGTGGGATCCCGCCGCGGCAGCGGGAGCTCCGGGCGCGGCGGGCCGCCCTCGTCGTCCCGGTCCGCCCTGATCTCGGCGGCCTGCTCGAGCATGTCCTGCTCCGCCGCCTCGAGGAACGCCACGACCCTGGGGAACTGCGCGTACTGCTCCTTGAGGCGGGCGATCGGCTGGTCGATCATGTACTGCGCGACCTGCCGCTCGAGGTCGCGCAGGACGTCCCGGCCCTCCCGCTCGAGCGCCCGCACCTTGCGCAGCGCCTCGGCCACGAGGTCCTGGAGCTCCTTCATGTTGGTGGTCAGGCGGGCGCGGTCCGGCTCGGGCAGCTGCCGGAAGGTCTCCTCGGTGATGGGCCGGCCCTGGAGGTCCACCGGGACCGTCAGGATGCCCGTCGGCGTCTGCTGGAGGGAGAGGCCCCGGCTCCGGGCCTGCTTGTCGAGCTCCTGCCAGATCTCCCCGACCGCCTGCTCGTAGTGCTTGACGGCCTCGGCCCGCTGCTTCTCGTAGACGTCGCTGGCGAACGCCCGGCGCAGGCCCTCCTGCACCTCGGCGACGAGCTCCTCCAGGTCGCGCCGGAACGTTCGCCCGCGGCCGGCGGGGAGGGCGATCGCGACCGGCTCTCCGGCCGACGCGAAGTTCCGCACGTAGCACCAGTCGGAGGGGACCGGGCGCCCCCGGGCCGCCTGCTCGACCTCCGTGCGCGTGTAGGTCGCGCGCCCCGTGCCCGACGGCCCGCTCACGAAGACGTTGTAGCCCTGCTGGTCGACCCCGAGGCCGAACTCGAGCGCGCGCACCGCGCGGTCCTGGCCGATGATCTGCGCGTCCGCGGGCAGATCGGCGGTTGACGTAAAGCCCAGCTCGGCCGGGTTGCACGTCCAGCGCAGAGCCTCGACCGGCAGGCGCCGCTCGTCACGCGGGTGGGACGGAGACATGAGATTTTCACTTCGCGGGGGAGCAGGCGTTCGCCTCTTGACATCGGCGCCGCAGTAGATATAGTGATGTCGAGATATCTATACATCATTGCTGCGCATGGAGCCCGACTCGAGATGGAGATCAGCCTCCGTCCCTCAACCGCCGACCGCATCCGGGCTGCGCTTGGCGATGACGTCGACCTGTCCCCCGGAGCGGTGCCCACGGTGCTCGCCCGCCTTGCCGTGGAGGCCCCCGGCATATACTCGGACGTTCTGACCGAGATCTCCGGGTCACAGATCCGCCTCGACAGCGAGCGTGAGCTCCAGCGGCGGCGCCGGCGCGGTCTCCTCCGGCGTGCGCTGTTCTGGTGGGGAGAGTACGAAAGCGAGGCCGGTGACCGCCTGGTCGCCAAGCGGCACGTCGCGGCCGCCGTGCCGTTTGGGCTGGCAGCGCTCATCTTGATCATGCTGGCGGTGTCGAGTACCGTCGGCCATCGGGCCGCTCCGACCGCCCGGCGGCTTCCGGCCCGCGCCTCCACACCCGCCGTGCGCGGAGAGCCCGGCCACGCGGCGCGGCGTGTGCCCGCGCCTCCGAGCCTCGTGCCGGCGCCTGCTTCCGCCGATCTCTTGATCGCAGATCCTAAGACGCCGGCGGCGCCACTGCCGACACCGCCTCTTCCACCCGCATGGCCGTGGGTGCCGTCGACCGCCGGGCCGGAATCTCCCGGCAATCCCGTCGTGTTCAGCCGTGTGCCGGCGCCCCGGTCCGCCGACCCCGCCGGGATCCGGCCTGATGCTGAGGGCCCGCGTCCACCGGTCGTATACGACCGGGGTGAGGCTCTCGTGGCCTCACGAGCCGATTCGGATCGCCCGGCGGGGCCCGCGCTGGATACCGGCGATCCTGCGCGGGCCGCCGGTCCCAGCGTTGAGACGCCGCAAGTCGGTGCGGCGCTCGTGGTGGCGGGAGCGCCCGGCGCCACACGCTGGACCACCGGCCAGCGTGTGCAGGCTCGCCTGGCCACCGGCGTGGTTGTAGTCGCGGACGGCCCGCCTGTCCCCGTCGTCGCCGAGAGCGCGGAGCCGAAGGGCATCTGGCTCGGCCACGCGTCCCTGGGCCCCGAAGGCCTGGTGCAGGTCGCGTTCACGCTCGCAGCGGCGGGGGCATCGGCCGCTGTGCGCGGGGTCGCACTGGATCCCGCCCGTCTGGCTCCCGGGCTCCCCGGCCGAACGGCGCTTCGGCACCCTCAGGCCGCGGGGGCAGTGGCCGCCGCGGCGCTCCAGGCGGCGGCAGACTACGCGCAGGCGCTCGCGCGACAAGGGCAGGTCACGCTCGTGGACGGCTGGGCGCAGCTGGCATCCGGGTCCCCCGCGCCAGCGTGGGCGTACGTGGCGGCCCGGCTGGCTGCGGGATTGGACCCGCGCGGGGCTGCGGGTGGACCGGTCGCGACGACCGAGATCGACCCGGGCACGCCGCTGGTCATTCTGCTCACGGAGGCGCCGTGAGATGCGCCGCCGGCTGCGACGGCTAGGTCGAGGGGCCTCAGGCGCCGCGGTGATCATGGCGGTGGGCGCCCCCGCGCAGGCACAGGTGGCGGGCCCAGCGCCGGCCGGCGGGGCCGCCCCGACCGGAGACCTTTTCGCGCCGCTGACCAACTTGTTCAACCAGGCGGCGCTGAGCCTTTCGGGCGCGTTCGGCCTCGCGTATGCGACGGCCGCGCTCCTCGTCGCAGGGGCGATCATCGTGGCGGACCACCGAAACGGGGTCCGGAACGCGCTGTGGGTGATCATCGGTTCCGTGATCCTGTTCTTCGGCGGCCAGATCATCCGGATGATCCACGGCTAGTGCCGATGCTGCCCCGCCACCCGATCTACCGAAAGCTCGACGCCCCGGTGACGCTGCTCGGCGTAGAGCTCGAAGACTGGTTCGGCCTCGGCGTGGCCTTTGTGGTCCTCTCACGGCTCAGCGATCTCGTGGTCGGCGGCGTGCTCGGGTGGCCCAGGGCCGAGGCGGGCGTCTCCGCGCTGGCCACCGGGGTGTTGTTCCTCGCGTGGCGGCGCGTGCGGGAACGCACCCCCCGGCATTTCATGCGGCACCTGTTGGACTATCTCGGCGAGCCGGATGCCTACGCGCTCGTGCCTGACCAGGACGCCAATCCCTACGTGCGCTGACGTCGTGCCGCCCCGAGCCGCGCTGGGTAATCTTACCCGGGAGCTCCCGTACTGGGTGATCCGGGACGAGACGGTCGTGCTGCGCGACGGGAGCTATCGGCTGGGGTTCGAGGTGACGCTCCCGGGAACCGAGGTCTGGGATGCCGTGGAGCTGGCGAGAAGCAACGACCGGCTGCGGACGTTGTTGAACACAGCCGTCCCGGAAGGAGAGTGCCTGCGGGTCCTCCTGGAGGTGCACGCCGACTACACGGCGATGCTGCGCGCCTACGCGGAGAGCTGCCGGACCGCGCATCCGGTCGTCTGCGAACTCCACCGGCGGCGGCTCGCCGCGCTCAGCAGCGCGCATGCCGGCGGCCGGCTCGTGAACTACCGCGTCCTCTTCGACCTTTCCTATCATCCCCCGAAGCGTTCGCGGCGGTGGTGGGTCCCGGTCGATGCGGAGGTCTACCGCCGTCACCGGGACGAGCTGCGCCTGCTTCGGGAGGTGATGGTCGGTCACTGCGAGCGGTGCGGCTTCCGCGCCCGCCCGCTCTCCGACGAAGAGCTCGCGGGCGCGATCTGGCGGTACTTCAACCCCGCCCGGAAGCGCGCCGGCATGCCGTCGCCGGTGCCGGACGAGACCCAGGAGATCGAGCTGCCCCGGCGTCTCCTGGGGGCCGGGCTCGCCCTGGGGCGGCAGTCGCTCCGAACCGCCGTGGTACGCTCCGACCTGTACCGCCGGTGGGACTTCCTCTGGATGGACGGCTACGCGCACGCGGTGGTCGCCATGGATCTGTTGCCGGACCGGCCGACGATGCCGAACGCGCTGGCGCCGCTGCTCACACTGCCGGGTGGCTTCTGGCTGATCGTCGAGGCATGGAACGATCCCCGCTCCGACCAGCTGAAGCGGCTGGAGCTCAAGAGCCGGTTGAGCCGCCAGGCGGTCCTGGCCCAGGACGGCGGGGACTCCAACACCCGCGCGGTGGAGCGCCAGATCGCGAGCGCGCTCGACGTGGTCCAGCTGACCAGCGAACGCGTGATGCGCGTGGGAGCGGCGCTGGTCCTGCAGGAACCGCGCCCGGAAGACGTCCGTGCCGCCGCACGGCGTGCGCTCGATGCGTTCCGGCAGGTCCCGGGGGTGGACGCGCGCATCGAATCGGTCGCGCTGCGCCGGCAGTTCGTGCAGCTTGCCCCGTTCAGCGCCCTACCCAATGAGCGGCTCTTGCGGATGTTGACGAGCAACGCGGCAGATTTCATCCCGTGCTACGGTCCCTGGCGCGGGGCTGCCCGGCCGGTCTACCCGCTCTACACGCGCGGCGACAGCCTGGCTGCCCTTGACCCGTTTGACCCGCGGTTGCCGTCCTGGAATGCGATCGTCGTTGGAGAGTCTGGTGGGGGGAAGACCCATTTTGCGATCACCTGGCTGTCCCACCTGCTCACGCTCGACCCGGTGGTCATCATCGTGGACAAGGGCGGGTCGTACCGGGCCTTCTGCGACGTCTACGGCGGACAGCACATCCACCTGGATCCGGGTGCGGACGTCGCGGTGAATCCGTTCGACCTGCTTCCGGGTGAGGCGGAGCCGGATCCCGCCCACCTCGCGCTCCTCCGCAGCCTGGTCGGGTTCATGGTCGTGGAGCCGGGCGGGGTGCTTGGCCGCGAGGAGACGGCCGTGGTCGAATCTGCGATCCGGCAGACGTACGCCCGCGCCGCCGGCGCCACGGTGTTCCTCCATGATCTCGTCCACACGCTCCGCACATTTGAGCAGGTCGGGGGCCACGATGCGGGACCGGAGGAGTGGTCCGCGGCCCGGGGCATCGCACGGCGTCTTGAGCTGTGGGTGGAGCACGGGCTCTACGCCCGCCTCCTCGACCGGCCCTCAACGGTCGACCTGCACGCCTCGGTCGTCTGCCTGGATACGGAGGGGTTGGACGAGCAGTATCCGGAGCTGGTGCCGGTCGCCGCCCTGCTGGCCAACCACCTCATCTACCGGCGGATCCGGACGGAGGAGGGCCGCCTGAAGTACGTCGTGAGCGACGAGACGTGGGCCGCGCTCCTCAACCGGGTTGCCGCGGAGTCCCTGGTGGGGATGTTCCGGCGGTTCCGGAAGTTCGGGGCGGGCATCATGGCGATCAGCCAGCGCCTCGGGGACTTCGAGAGCGAGCACGCCCGCGGCATCCTCGAGAACGCCCCGCTCAAGATCTTGACGCGCGCAGCCGATATCGACCGCGTGGCTCCGCTGCTCAATCTCAACGATCAGTACCGTGCGCTCTGGAAGAGCCTGGGCCAGCGGCGCGGCGTCTTCAACGAGGTCCTGGTGGTGCTGGATCTGCTCGAGGGACGGGAGGGCGGCGTTGCGGTGATCCGGGAGATCGCCGAAGACTACCTGATCGCAACGACGACCGCCGAGGAGCGGCGGACGCGGGACCGCCTGGCCGCGGAGACGGGTGCGTGGCCGGCGATTCAACAGCTGGCCGCGTCGAGGAGGACGGCATGCCGCGACAGCAGTTGATACGCCCACTCGCCTTGCTGATGCTGGCGATCGCCCTCATCGGCGGTGCCGGGGGCGATGCAGGCGCGCAGGTGGCGGCGCCCGGCGCCCCTTCGGCGGGGACGTTTGATACGCTGCCATTCCTGCCGTGGCCGCCGGCGCCTCCCGGGCCGCGCCCGTTCCCGCCGGCCCCTCCGCCCGGCACGCCGCCGTTTCTTCCTCCGCTCGGCCCGGCGGACTCCGACTGGTTGCCGGCGGCCGGAGATCTGCCGCCGGCGCTCGTGGACCTGGGGCGCTTCATCGCAATTCTCGAGGAGGTGCGTGATCGTCTGACCCAGTGGGCCGAGGCCGCGCGGCGCGCCGCCGCAGACGCGCTGGCGCGAATGATCTGGGAGTCTCCCGGTCAGCTGCCTCAGGGGATGGAGCCGCCGGACCTGGTGGGCCAGATCACTCGACTTCCGCGCGAGCTGCGCACAGCGCTCGAGACGCTCCTCGCCAAGCTCCGCGCCCCGGCGGCGCCGGGGAGCGCAGAGGCCGGCCATCAGGCGTACGTCGGGCGCAGTCCTGCCCTCTCCCACGAGGTGGCGGGTATCGTGGCGACCGACGAGATCGTCACGGGCGGGGCGGTGGGGCAGGCCGCCGCGGCCCGCGCCGCCTCGCTCGCCGCGGCAGCCGCCGCCCGGGACCCGCGCCTGCCGGCCTCGGTCGCCGCGGGGTATCAGGCCGGCGACACGCTCCTGGCCGGTGCCCAGGAGCTGCCGAGCACCCGGGCGGGTGTGGAGCTGCTGGTCGCCGGCATGGGCATGGGGATGCGCCAGCAGGCGGACCTGGCGGAAGCGGTCGCCGGCCGCCTCACGCTGCTGGCCCAGCAGACCGCGGACGTGAGCAGCCAGATCGGCGCGCTGGCCGCGAGCGTCGGAGCCCTCACCGCCCGGGAGGCGGACCGCGACGGCCGGGCGCTCGATGCCCAACTCGGTCTGGCGGATGCCGTTGGAGCGGGTGCGGAGGCGCTCCGCCAGATGCTCGCCGGTGTGGGGCAACCGTCCGGCACCGAGATGCGGCTGGACTCCTTGTACTAGGCGCCGGGTGGGTACCGTCGTGTCCGCGATCGAGCGCGGCATCGCCGACGTGTTCGCCGCGCTGGAGGACTGGCTCATCACGGCCGGCGCGACCGGCTCGATGCTGCGGCTGGCCTGGGCCGTGCTGGCGGTCCTCTGGCTCGGGTATATCGCCGCGTCGACGCGCCCGGGCCGCCATCCGGATCTGATCGACGCGTTCGGCCGGCTGGTCGTGGCGGGCGGCCTGCTCACCGCCGTGGGATCCG
This sequence comes from Armatimonadota bacterium, assembly GCA_047519495.1. Classification (GTDB taxonomy): domain Bacteria; phylum Sysuimicrobiota; class Sysuimicrobiia; order Sysuimicrobiales; family Segetimicrobiaceae; genus JAPVSX01. The sequence continues at coordinate 3,108 of JAPVSX010000364.1, read as the reverse complement.
TCACCCACGTCATCGCGGTCGGCTTCGAGGCGCTGCGGGGAGCGGGAGCGGCCGTGCTGGACGGGCTGGTCGGACAGAACTGGAGCCAGTTCATCCAGGGGTGGCTCAGCCCCCAGGTGGGGACGATGTTCAATCTCGCGGGCCCCTGGTTCGCCTACCCGTGGGCGATGGCCGTGCTGGCGGCGGGCCTGATGCTCGGCGTCCTGCTCTTCGCGCTCGGCGTCATGGTCTACCTGGCGATCCTGTTTTTTGCGCACCTCACGCTGCTGCTGGCCATCTTCCTGGCGCCCCTGGCGATCGCGCTGCTGGCGGCGCCGGCTACGCAGCGGTGGACGGCGCGCTGGGCGGTGGTGATCGTTCGGACGGGCCTGGTCGTCTTCAGCGTGCGCGTGATTCACGCCGCCGTGCTGTACCTCGCGGTGATCGTCCCCGTCCGGGAAGTGGCGTCGAGGATGCAGGCCGGCCCGCAACAGCAGGGAGGCGCCGTCGGCGGGCCGGTTGCCCTCCTCGCGCTGCTCTTGAACCTTGCCTGGTTCCTGTTCCTGATGCTCGTCGGCACGGGCGTCGGCATCTACGCGATGCTCCGCGCGGAGCGGCTCACCGGCCAGTTTGTCGAGGGCGTCGCCTTCGGCGAGCACATCCTCGGAGGGCCGTTGTGGCTTCGAGGGCAGATGGCGGGGTGGTATGCGCGGTCCGGCGGCGATCACCTCGAGCCCAATGTCGCCACCCCGGCCGGAGCGGATCAGGGACCTTGGAGCACCGGCGGCGGCCCCGGCGGGGGAGCCCAGGAGGCGACCATCATGATGAAGGCGGGAGGCCGGTTCGCCTGATGGCGGACCACTCCCGGGGCCATGAACAGATGGGCTGCCCCCACGCCCGATTGAGGCGCTCGCGCTGGGCGGTCGGCCTCGGTGCGGTGGTTGCCGTGGCCGCCGCGTGGATCCCCCCTGGACTTGGAAGTCCCGCGCCGGCGGGCAGCACCGGCGCCGTGCTCTCGTTCGTCGATGCCGCAGCCGGCAGGATTGAGGTCGTGCGGCACTGGCCGGGAGGGTCCACGGAGACCGCGGTCTATCCGTTCGTGCCGTACTTCTGGGACGGCTGTCCTGGGCCCGGTGCGATCATGATGCTGATCACCGGCGTTCCGGGCGGACCTCCGAGCGCGGCGCGGATCGCCGGAGCGCTCGAAGCCCGGCCGCCGCACGATCCCGATGCGCAGGCAGTGATCACCCGGCTCGTCGAGAGGCTGCGGACGCCGGGCGACCCCGCCGTCGAGGCGCTCAAAGCGGCCGTGCCCTTGGTGAGCGATCTCACATCATACGAGCGGCGGGGATATGCCGTCTTCCTCTTTATCCACTGGCAGGGAGTGTGGTGCGTGCTGACGCTGGAGGCCGTCCCTGAAGGATACGGCATCCCGTTCGTTCGATGAGGTCCTCTGCCCTCGTACTGATCGCCTTGCTTCTTCTTGGCGCTGTATGCGGCATCGCCGGCGCGGCCGGCGTACTGAGGGATGCCGCGGTTGCCCTCCACCTCCCCCAGCAAGGAGGAGCAGGCCACTCCGGCCGCTCGGCGTCGGACCAGTGGCTCCGGCTCCGGGCCTGTGCCGGATCAGCGCGCTGCCGCCCCGCGGCCGCGGCCGCCCTGACGTCGGCCGTCGGCCGGCACGCGCCGATGTTGTGGCTCGCGCTGCTGGCCTTTGGCGCGGCGTTCGTCTGCGCCGCCGTGCGCGCCGGGCCCGCCGATCCCAGACCGCCGGCCGGCGCGGCGCGCTTCGCAGGCCGCGCCGATCTACGACGCCTGATCCGCCGGTCCCGCGAGGACTGGTTCCCGCTCGGGTACGTTCCCCGATGGATGACCCGCCTCGGCTGGTCGGCCGCCGGCTGCAGTTCAGGCGGTCGTCGCTTCCAGGGATCTGCGGCGTGGCTGCCGGAGGAAGACCTGGCCCGACACGTTCTTGTGGTCGGGCTGACCGGCGCGCACAAGACGACGGCCGTCACGTTTCCGGTGCTGCTCGAGGCCGCCCGGGCGGGCGTCTCCGTCGTGGCGCTTGATCTCAAGTACGGCGAGGAGGACAGCCTCGTCCTCGCGGCGCCCGAGTGGCGGCGGTGGGGACGGGACGTGCTCGTCTTCGCCCCGCTCGATCCCGCGTCTTTACGATGGAACCCTCTTTGCAGATGTCGCACGATGGAAGCGGCGCACCGTCTCGCTGCGCTCCTCTTCGACGACGCAGCGGACGGAGATCCCGATCTGCTGTATTGGATGGGCGCCGAACGGCAGGTGTGCGCCGCGCTCTGCCTTGCCCTGGCCACCGACGGCGGTCCTCCCGCGCTCGACCGCCTCCGGGCGTTGTGCGAGGCCGGGCCGGGAGCCGTTCAGGCGTACGTGCAGACGCATCCGGCCGCGCATCGGGTCGCGGCCCACCTCGGCACGTACCGGGCGATGCTGCCGAAGGACGAGGCGGGCATCCTCCAGGGAATCGCCACCCGTCTCGAGGCGTGGGCGGATGACGCGGTCTGCCGCGCGACCGGGGTCGGCCCGTCTTGGGATAGCGTGGACCTCGACCGGCTCCGGCGGGAGCCGCTGCTGTTGATCGTCGGGATCCCGCAGCCCGCGCTCGGAAGGCTGCGCTGGCTGTGCCATCTGTTCCTTCGGGACCTGGCCTCACGCCTGCTCCGGCCGAGGCATCCTGACGAGCGCGTGCGGGTGCTGCAGGTGCTCGAGGAGCTGCCGGCGTGGGGGCCGTTCCCCGGACTGGCGGATCACCTCGCGACGTTCCGCAGCCGCCGGGTGTCGGTCCTCGCAACGATCCAGAGCGAGGCGCAGGGGGAGTGCGTGTACGGTCGCCTTGGGTGGGCCGCGATCTCCGCCAACCTCGCGACCAAGATCTACTTCCCGCTCCTCTCCGACCTCGACGCCGAGCGCCTGAGCCGCGCGTTGGGGACCGCTCCGGGCGAGGACGTCGCCCGCAGCCGCGGATGGGGCTCGGGAGGCCGCCGCACGGGCGAGCAGCGCCGGGAGATTCCGATTCCGCTGCGCCGCCCCGAAGAGCTCCAGGGCATCGGGGTGCCCGAGGACGAGGTGCTGCTGCGCTGCCCGCGCCTGCCGCCCGCG
>JAPVSX010000363.1:0-4254 GCA_047519495.1 Armatimonadota bacterium | reverse complement strand
GATCCTGCACGCGCGACACGTGACGCTCGAACTCTTCGAGCGAGCCGATCGCCTCGATGTTCATCAGCGAGCTGGTGGCGTTCTCGAAGAAGTCACCCAGCACGAGGGGGAGGAGGTGCGGGCCCTGGGCGACCGTCTGCTCGGGGAGCGCGGCGCCGATCACCATGGGGAAGCGGCGGTTGACGGCGTCGCGGCTGGGCTGGAAGACGCCGCAGAACACCCCGCCCCCCGGCGCGCCGACGACGAGCAGGTTGCGGCCGGCCGCCAGGAGGTCGGCGAGCGGCTGGGCCGCGCCGTCCACGGTCCGGCCGGCGCGAAACGTGAAGCCGATGATCTCTTGATACCGGTCTCGGATACACGCGATGCGGTGCAGGGTCCGCTCGATCCCGGTCCGGTTGTCTTCGCGAAACCGCGTGACCCGGCTGAGGACGTATTGGATGTCTGCCCGGCTCACCTCGCCGGGCACCGCCAGGGGCTCGGAGCCGTCGCGGAAGCGGAGCTGCGGCGGGCGGCCGAGGTCCATGACGATCTCTTCCACGCCGGCGGGATCCCGTGCGGTGATGTGCGCCCCGATCCAGCGTGGGACGAGGGCGAGAAGCGCCTCGACGTCGCCGGCCTCGGGCATCGGCGGGTCCGGCGCTAGGGGGCCGGCGAGATCGTCAGGCGGTCCACTCCGACGAACTCCGGTTGGAACGTGACGGGCAGCGCCGCGCCCGGGGACGGCTGGTCCGGGGCGGCGGTGGGAACGAGGGAGAGGACCAGCTGGACCCGCCGGGGCGCGGGGCCGGGCGCGCCGATCACCCCGCTCTCCGTTGCCCCTCGGGGGAGGATCTCCGGCCGGTCGCGGTCCACGCTATCGCGCGCCATCCCGTACGGGGCGACGCGGCCGTTTACCCGGACGAGCACACCGCCGGGCCGGATCGTGAGGTCCGCCGGGCTGCCGTTCGTGATCCGGTACCGGATCACCACGCCATCAGGCACCCGGAGCACCTGAAACACGCCGGCGACGTCCCCGAGCGCCTGGCGCACCTCGAGCAGCGGCAGGGCCGCAGCCTGGCCCGCCTGAGGAGCAATGGCCGCCTCACCCGCCGCGGGCGGCGCGGCCGCGGCGGATGGCGCGGTTCGCGGCGGGCCCTGGTTCGCAGACGGATCTGCGCCCGGACGCGCCGCCGGCGGAGACGCGGGGCCGGGGCCGGCCGTGACCCTAGCGCGCGCCGCGCCGCCGGCCGTCACCACATACACGACATCGGCCGTGCGGGGGCCCGCCCCGATCTCGAGATCCCAGACCGTGGCCAGGTCCCCATACCACACCACCATATTGGTCGCTCCGGCTTCCGCCTGGGGCTGCAGTACGAGGTCGTACGCATCCTGCCCGCGCCGCACGGCCGTCGCGGTGACCAGCCTGGGGTCGCCGATCGCAACGGTGTCCACGCGGTGATCGGCCCGCAGCACCGTGGCGAATCCCGGCTGGAGATGCAGCACGGTCGCCGCGGCGACGCCAGCGGCGTGGACCGTGAGGGCGACCGGACCGGCCGCGGCCGGTCCTCCGGGTCCGCATCCCGCCGCGAGCGCGAGGGCTGCCCCCGCGACATACGCCCGGAGCCGGTGGATCATCCGCGATCCTTCAGGAACTGTTCCATCCGTTCCGTACCCCACTGCGAGATGTTCCGCCCCTCGATGAGGAGTTTGCTCTTGAGGCGCCGGATCTTCTCCTGCTCGATCGGCACCGCGATCGCCGCGAGCGTGCTGCGGTCGACGCCCTTGAAAAAGCGCAGGCCCCCGGTCGCCGGGGGACGCGTGCGGTGGGAGGCGACCTCCTCGTCCACCCAGGCCCGAATGACGTCCTGCATCTGGCGCCCTTCGAGGATCAGGCGGGCGCGGAACCGGCGGTGAAGCTCCTTGGGAACGTGGATGCCCATCTTGGCCTCGGCCCGCGGTTTCGACCCAGCCGCCCGTCCGGTTACGCCTTCCCGTGTCCGGCCCCGCATGCTCGACCCCTCCTCGTCTCGGTCATATGGATATCACTACATGAGTTATTCTAAACGACGTGACATCCATATGCAAGCGGCGGGGCCGGGGAAGACGCAGCGCCGGGTGGCGCCGACGGCGTGCGGGCGCGATCAGTGCGGGCCGAACGGCGGGCGCAGGCGCAGCGTCGCGGCGACCTCGCGCAGGCGCTTGAGCATGTGGTCGTGCAGCCGGGCCACCTGCGCGACGATCAGCCGGGGGTCCTCGCCGTTCTCCGCCAGGCACTCCATCATCGAACAGTAGAGCGCCTGGGGAAGCCGGGTGGCGCAGTCGAGCGCCTCTTCGACGGTCAACTTGCCGGAACGCTCCGCGCCTTTGACCTGAGCCCACAGCTTGTCAAACAGCATCGCCGCCACCCCATGCGCCCGGCCGGGCTCGTCTGCAGCGAGAAGCGGAGGCGATGGTTGTGCCGCGTGCCTCCCGGTCCACATCCTACAAGGGTCAGACACCGGCGGCAAGCAACGTCGATAACCGCGACGGTTAACTGCGCGAACCGCGGATGTATCCGGGACCCGAAGCCGTGGGCATGCTTCGCTGATCAAGCGAGCCCAGGGGACCTCTGGAGGCTAGAACACATCTAGCATCGTTTAATTCAGTATAGCATTATTTGACACACGGTGGACTTATTGTTAAACTCTGGGGCATCGACCTTGCCTGGGGGCACCGGGTGTGACCACGCTCGGGGAGAAGATTCGCGCCGCGCGCCTCGAGCAAAAGCTGACCCAGGCGCGGCTGGCCGGTAAGGACTTTACTAAGTCTTACATTTCTGAACTCGAACGGGGTTCGCGGACGCCCCGGCTGACTACACTCAAAATCCTCGCGCGCCGGCTCAACCGCCCGCTCTCGTACTTCCTCGCCGGAGTTCCCGGGGACCGCGAGCCCGAGGCGTTCCTCACGATCGGGCTCGCGCACCTCCGCGCGGAGGCATTTCGGGAGGCCCAGTCGGCGCTGGAGCGCGGACTCGAGCTCGCGACGCAGCAGGGAGACGAGGTCCTTCAGGCCCGTCTTGAGGTGGCGCTCGCGATGGTGGACCGACAGCTCGGGTATATCCCGCAGGCGTGGCGCCGCATCGACCGGTCGCTGCGCGTGCTCAGCCGCACGCCCGACGCGTCGATTCTCGCGAGCGCCCAGGCCTGCCTGGGGCGAATCCGCCTGGACGCCGGAGATACGGTCTCCGCCGTCTGGACGTTCGAGGCAGCCCTGCGCCTGGTTCAACAGCATCGGCACGACCCCGCACTCCTCGCCGACCTCCACCTCTGCCTGGCCGAGGCGCACCGCCGGCTCGGCCAGACCGAAGAGGCGCACATTGAGCTCCGGCGCGCGCTCGAAGTCGCCGAGCCGTTCCGGGACCAGTATCGCGTGGGCGCGCGGTATCTCGAGCTGGCATCGGCGGCGGCCGAGAACGGCCGTTTCGACGAGGCGGCCGAACAGGCGGGCCGGGCGCTTGCCATGTACGACTCGATCGCGCTCAAGCGCCGCCTGGCGGAGATCCACGGGCGGCTCGGCGAGGCGGAGCTCCAGGGTGGCCGCTGGGAGGAGGCGCAGGAGCACTACCGGTGGAGCGTCGCGCTCCACGGTGCGGTCGCCAACTGGCACGGCGCCGCGCAGATCCTGGGCTGCCTCGTGGAAGCGATGCTCGCGCGGGCGTCGCCCGAGGCCGCCCGGGTCGTGGGGGAGAGCGCGCTCCACCTGCTGACGGACAACGGTGACCGGCGGGAGCAGGCCCACGTGCTGCGGGTGCGGGGGGCGATCTGCCGGCTGGTCGGGCGGGCCGCGGAGGCCCGGACCGCGCTCGAGGAGAGCCTGCGGCTCTTCGCGGAGCTCCGCCGCCCTCATGACGTCGGGCTCGTCCGGCAGGAACTTGCGCTGCTGGCGATCGAGGTCCAGGACCTGGTCGAGGCGGAGCGTCAGGTGAAGTTGCTTCGGGAGCCGCTCGACGGCTCGGGGCCCATGGGGTTTTGATGGGGAGTCGCATACCGTGCGTCACCCGGTTGCGCCCCGTTGCCTGACCGAAACGAAAAACTCATTAGAGCCGGGGTTGCGCACTACCGGCGTTCGAGCGCCAGCCGGACGCCGAATCCGATGAACACACACCCCGTGGCCCAGCGGGAGATGGACCGGTACTTTGGATGGCGTACGAACAAGGACCTGACGCGGGTCGAGGACATGACGACCATCGTCAACGAGCACGCCGCAAACAGCACGAAGGTGCCGCCGAGGAGGAGT
>JAPVSX010000362.1:0-3329 GCA_047519495.1 Armatimonadota bacterium | reverse complement strand
CCGCGCGCCGCCCTCCGGGAAGAACGGGTAAGAACTCAAGTGAGTTGACGATGCCCTTTCTGGCATGAGGCTTAAATGAGTTGGGAGGATCGGGGAGTTGACGGGATCGGGCCAGGGCTCCCGCAGGGCACTGTTGGCCGCAACCGAACAGATGTAAGGGGTTAGATGTGGGAGAAGCGATGTTGAGATCGGTGGCTCTTCGGAAGCGCGCGACCGGCGGAAATTGCGCGTTACGCGGGGGCGTTTGACGCTGCGGTACTGATCTCACTCGTCTGAGGGGGGCTGACATGGATCGCCAGTGCGCGGGAAAGGCGGTGCGGGGTGTGGGTTAGGCGGCTGATCGGGGGCCGGCTGCACTACGGCTGGATCGTCGCGGCCGTGACCTTTCTCGCTTTGCTCACAGCGGCCGGCATCCGGTCGACGCCGGGCGTCCTGATCATCCCACTCGAGAAAGCGTTCGGCTGGAACCGGGCGACGGTCTCGCTGGCGGTCTCGATCAACCTCCTGCTGTACGGACTGTTCGGGCCGTTCTCAGCCGCCTTGATGGACCGGTTCGGGGTGCGCCGCGTGATGCTGGGGGCCCTGACGCTCCTGGCGATGGGCGTCGGGCTGACGACGCTCATGCGCGCTCCGTGGCAGCTCGACCTCCTCTGGGGCGTCGTCGTAGGGATAGGAAGCGGTACCATGGCCCTCGTGCTGGGCGCCTATGTCGCCAACCGCTGGTTCGTCGAGCGCCGCGGGCTGGTGATGGGCATGCTGACCGCGAGCGTGGCGACGGGTCAGCTTCTCTTCCTGCCGTTTCTCGCGTCGCTGGTCGTCGCGCACGGCTGGCGGACGGCGGCGCTGGCGGTGACCGCGGTGATTCTGCTGGTGATGCCCATTGTCGCGGTCTTCATGCGGAACGATCCGCACGAGATCGGCCTGCGCCCCTTGGGAGCGCCGGCTGATGCGCCGTTGCAGGCGCCGGCCGCCGGCAACCCGGCCGCGGCGGCACTCAATGGGCTCGCCCGAGGGCTCCCCTCTCGTGATTTCTGGCTGCTCGCCGGTAGCTTCTACATCTGCGGGGCCAGTACCAACGGCCTGATCGGCACACACCTGATCCCGGCGTCCATGGAGCACGGCATTCCCGAGGTCGCGGCGGCCAGCCTGCTCGCGGCGATGGGCGTCTTCGACCTCATCGGAACCACGGCTTCGGGGTGGCTCTCGGACCGGTGGGACGGCCGGTACCTCCTCTGCTGGTACTACGCGCTCCGGGGGTTGTCGCTGCTGTTCCTGCCATACGCGTTCAACACGCGGTTTGTCGGCCTCGCCGCGTTTGCGGTATTCTATGGTCTCGACTGGGTGGCGACGGTGCCGCCGACCGTCCGCCTGACCGCAGACGCTTTCGGCAAGCGGAACGTCGGCATCATGTTTGGATGGATCCTGGCCGCGCACCAGATGGGGGCCGCCACGGCCGCGTTCGGCGCGGGCGCGCTGCGTACGTGGCTCGGCAGTTATCAGGTGAGCTTCATGTCGGCCGGGCTGCTCTGCCTGATCGCCGCCGGCCTGGTGATCCGGATCGGCGCGGCCTCCAGGGGAGGCGTGCTGCCGGTGCGCCCGGCCGAGGTCGGGGCGCCGATCTAGCGCGTTGGCCGGGCGCCGCCGGCTCCTGCTGGCCGCCGCGGCCGCGCTGCTCTGGATGACGGCGCGGCCACCGGCAGCGCTGGCGCACGCGACCCTCATCCGGTCGGATCCGCCGGACCTTTGCTCGCCGTTCGCGGTTCCCCGCGTGCCGGCGGGCGATCCCCGGTGCGCAACCGGGGCGGTGCTGCCGTCGCCCCCGCCGTCCGTGCACCTCTTCTTCAACGAGCGCGTCCAGCTGGTCGGGCGCGGCGTCCGCGTGCTCGCTCCCGATGGCCGGCGTGTCGACCGCGGCGCGGTGCGCGTCGACGGGCCGGAGGTGACGGCCGGCATCGACGCCGCGGAGGCCGGGACGTACCTGGTCGCGTGGCGCGTCGTGTCCGGCGATACGCATCCGGCGGTGGGGACGTTTGCGTTCAGCGTCAGAGAGGCGAGCGCTCCTCCGGGCGGCGTGCCCGGCGCGGGCGGGACGGCGGCCGGCTCGAGCGTGGGCCTTCTGCTGCAGGTCCTGGCCCGCGCCGCGCACTTCGCCGGGTACGCGCTGGGTTTCGGCGCCTTCGCGTTCCAGACGATCGTGCTGCGGCCGCTCGGACTCGGCGCCCCCGACGCTGAGGGACGGGCGTGGCGGCTCGTCGGGATCGGCGTGCTGCTGCTCCTCGCGGCGGAGCCGCTCGCCCTCCTGGCCCAGACCACCAGTCTCGGGGCAGGGGCGGGGGGGCCCCTCGATCCCGATATCGTGGGCGGGGCCCTCGACTCGAGTTTCGGGCGCGTGCTGGCGCAGCGCCTCGGGGCGGCGCTCCTCCTGTGGGTCCTGCTCGGCGCGGCGCGAGACGCGTCCGCGCGGGCGACGGGAGCGGTGGCGATCCTCGGCCTGGCGCTCGCGCTTGTGGACGGAGAGGCGGCGCACGCCGGCGGGGTCCGGCCGGCGTGGCTCGGGCTGAGTCTGAATACACTGCACGTGGCGGCGATGGGCGTGTGGACCGGCGGAATCGCGGCGCTCCTGAGCGTGTGGGGACTGCCTGCGATCGCCGGCCGCCCGCGCGAGGTCGCCGCGCGCGTGGGCCGGCTGGCCGCCGTTGCCCTGGGCGTCCTGGCCGCGACCGGCATCGTCATGGCCGTCCAGCACCTGGCGGCTCCCTCCGATCTGCTCGGGACTCCCTACGGGAGGACGCTGGCTGCAAAGCTCGGCGTGCTGCTGGTCGTCCTGCTGCTTGCGTTGACCGCATCGCGCGTCTCCGAGGCGCGCCGGGCACCCTGGTGGTCGCGGGAAGCCGTCGCGCTCCTGGCCGTGCTCGTGCTCGCCGGGCTGCTCGTCTCGCTGCCGCCGCCTGTGTGACCGGGGGAGGGAGTCGCGTTCATGCCAACCGAACAGAACCAGGCATTCGTCCTCCGGGGTGTGAGATGACGGCCTGCCGGCTCGGTGCCTAACCTCATGGCGATCATCGTCGGAGCGCTCGGGTTCCTCCTCATCCTGGCGATCCTGTGGGATGCGTTCGAAACCATCATCCTGCCCCGGCGGGTTACCCGGAGAGTGCGCCTCGCGCGGCTCGTCCACATGATCTCCTGGTGGCTCTGGCTGCGCTGTGTGAGACGGATCCGAGCGCGGGGGCGCCGGGAAGCCTACCTGGGGTTTTTTGGCCCGCTCGGCGTGCTCGTGCTCCTCGGCATCTGGGCCGCCGGCCTGATCATCGGGTTCGGGATGCTGCAGT
>JAPVSX010000361.1:0-1713 GCA_047519495.1 Armatimonadota bacterium | reverse complement strand
GTGTAGCGCTGGCCGTCGTACAGGAGCTTCTCGTAGATCTCGTCGGCGACCACCCAGATCTGCTCGCGAACGCAAACCTCCGCAATCTCCTCCAGCTGCTCACGCGTGTACGTCGCGCCCGTCGGGTTGCAGGGGAAGTTGAGGATCAGCGCCTTCGTGTTGGGGGTGATGGCGGCGGCGAGGTCGCGGGCCTGCAGGCGGAATCCGTCTTCCTCGCGCGTCGGCACATACACCGGGTTGGCTCCGGCAAGCTTCACCTGATCCGGGTAGGAGACCCAGTACGGAGCGGGGATGAGGATGTCGTCCCCCTCCTCGTAGAGCGCCATCGCGACGTTGAACAGGGAGTTCTTGGCGCCCGATGACACGATCACCTCGTCGGGCGTGTAGCGGAGGTTGTTCTCGCGCTCGAGCTTCTCGCAGATGGCCTTCCTCAGCTCGGGGATGCCGTCGTTGGCGGTGTACTTGGTGAAGTCGGCATCAAGGGCGGCCTTCGCGGCACGCTTCACGGCCTCCGGCGTGGGGAAGTCCGGCTCTCCCACCGAGAAGTCCACCACATCGACGCCCTGCGCGCGCATCTGCGTCGCGCGGGCGTTGATCCGCAGCGTGGGGGAAAGGGTGATGCGGTTGGAGCGTTCGGAGAGCATGGCGGTCTCACCTCACCTTTCGCGGCAAAACCGCCCTCACTTCTTGCCCTCTTCCTTCTTGCCGCGCTTGAGGATCTCATCGAGCTTCAGGCCGGTGAGCGACTCCACCACCCCAGGGAGTTGCGCGAGCACGCTTCCAACCTGTCCGGTGAGCTTGGAGGCGCCGTCCGCGTCGCCGACCATCACGATCTTGTCCACTTTTGAGAGGGGCTCGGAGACCGCCCTGGCGAGCTCCGGCAGCTGCTTGATGACCATCTCGGCGAGCGCGGCGTCGGTGTACTCCTTCCACGCCGCTGCCTTCTGTCGCATCGCATCGGCGTCGGCCTTGCCCCGTGCGGCGGTGGCCTCGGCCTCCGCGCTCCCGTAGAGCCGGATTCCGGCAGCCTTGCCCTTCGCCTCGAGCTCTTTCTGGTAGGCGTCGGTCTCGGCCTCCAGCTTGGCCTGATAGTGCATCGCCTCCGCCGGGCGCTTGACAGTGGCCTCCAGCTCTTTCTCACGGCGCACGATCTCCTGCTCCTCCACTTTGGCCGCCAGCTCTTTCTCGGTAAGCCGCACCGCGTACTCCTGGCGCTTGAGCTCCTCGGACAGCTTGGCCCGCTCAAGGTCGTACGCGATGTCCGCCTTCGCGCGCTTGGAGTTGACCGCCGACTGGAACTCGGCGCGTTGCATCTCAAAATCGCGGGTCGCCTTGGCGAGCTCGGCCTCCGCCGCGAGGCGCGCGATGTCGCCCTCCTTGCGATACTCCGCGGCCTGGATCGCGGAGTCACGCTCGGTCTCGGCCTGCGCCAGCGCTGCATCGCGCTTCACCTCGGCGATGCGCCGTGCCCCCAGCGCCTGAAGGTACCCCTGGGAGTCCGAGATGTCCTTGAGGGAGAACGCCAGCAACTCGAGTCCGAGACGGGCAAAGTCCTCGCCCGCGCCCCGGCGAACGCGCTCCGCGAACTGCTCGCGCTCCGTGTAGATCTCCTCCACCTTCATCATCCCGAGCGCGGCGCGCATGTGGCCCTCGAGCACGTCCTGTGCGACGGCGGCGATCCCGGAAGTACCCTTGGAGAGGAAGTTCTCATCC
>JAPVSX010000360.1:0-18386 GCA_047519495.1 Armatimonadota bacterium | reverse complement strand
CTATCTGAAGTGCACCTCCACCGTGTGGTATCCCTGGCCCCCATCCGGCAGTGTCGGCTTCGGCTCCTCCGGCTGCAGGACGCCCTTCCCGTCTGTTGCGCGCACCTTGATCGTGTAGTCGCCCGTCTTCGGGGGCGTCCACGTCGCCGACCAGAACTGCCAGGTGTTCTCGCCGAGCGGTTCCTTGACCGCTGCCGGAAGCCACGTCTTGCCGCCGTCGGGGCTGAACTCCACCTTCGAGATCCCGCGGTTGCCTGCGAACGCCCAGCCGCCGAGGGCCAGGGTCGCGCCCTCCCTGGTCTCCACGCGGAACGCGCTGTTGACCTTGACGTACGCGTCCTGGCTCCACCCTTGGTGCTCCCAGTACCCCTTGGTGCTCCGATACTCGCGGTCGGAGACCTCAATGACGGTGAGCCACTTGGGTTGCTTCATGCCGTAGCGGTTCGTGAGCAGCACCCGGACGGGCGCGCCGTGCTTCTGTGGAATCGGCTCGCTGTTCATTTCGTAGGCGAGCAGCGACGCCGGGTCCATCGCGATCTCCAGCGGGATCGACTCAGTATAACCGTCTACCGCGTGCCAGATGACGGTCTTGGCGCCGGGTTTGACCTCGGCCAGGGCGAGGATGTCCTTGACGCGCACCGCCTTCCACCTGGCGTTGCCGATCAGGTCGCCGCCGACCTCGTTGCTGATGCACTCGAACGTCTGGTAGCGCTCCACCGCCGGCCCCGCCTTCCTCAACTCCTCGAGGGTCAATTTGAGTGGCTTCGCGACGAGCCCCTTGACCTCCAGGGTCCACCTCGCGGTGTCGACGGTGGGGTCAAAGAAATTCTTGGAGATCTGGTAGAATTGATTATTGGGCGTCACCTCAGGCGGCATTCCCGTGACGAGCGTAAACGCCCGAGCGGCCGCGGCGGCCACCCCGGACGCCGCGTGCCCAATCCACCTCGCGCCCCGGGTCCCCGCGGCGGCGGCCACGAGCACGATGACCGATCGCCGCATGACGTCGCGCCGGGTGATCACTTCCCCTCGTTCGGGGTGGGCGCCCACCTCGCGGGGAGCGGGCGCCGGAGGCGATGAAGCGGGGCGTCCGTGAGCCGCGGCCGGGCCGGCCAGCAGCACCAGTACGGCTGCGTAGACCACGCTCGCCAGCGCCATCGGGAGGGCCGGGGACGTCACGACTGTGGTCAGCGGAGCGCCAAATGTGCCGCCTTCGATCAACGGAAGGAAGACACCAGTCAAGAACAGCCACGTGACGGCCGCTGTCAGAAGGACGAGAACGGGCCGCCCCCGGCGGGACCCGCGGCTGGCCCGGGCGTACGCCGCGCCGCCGAGCCCGAACCCGATCACGCTGGCGATGATCGCCATGGCGAACCCCAGGGGCTTCGCCAGGTGCTGGAGCTTGGCCAGGACGAGCGCGAAGACCTGATAGGGCAAGAGCCGGATCATGCGCTCCGCGAGCGCCTCGGGCAGTGTCGGCATTCCCGTGGCGTACCGGTAGACGAACAGCGCGAGCACGGCCGCCGCCCCGCCGGCAGCGCCGGCCCAAAGTCCGCGCCAGAAATCAGACCGTCTCACGATCGGTCACCTCGGGGTGAGTCGCAATTGCGGAAAGCCACCTGGCTCCATCCGCATCCGGGAGCGATCGGTAGGTCCCGAACTGGGCATCGTCGGCTGGTCGTGCACAGGCATGATGGAGTCTCCACCCATCGACTACGTTACTTGTGCATCATCATGCCCAGGTGCTTGAGTGTCGCATGTGTTGCCCAGGCTGCGGCCTTGCCCTTCGCGACGGTCTCGGCATGAAGCCCCACCACCGCGATCTCCCCGGCGGTTTCGACCCACGGGATCGCGTCGGCGTACTGGCTGCCCGCCTCTTTCATGTCGGCCAGAATGCCGTTCCCCTGGCCCTGGCACGGGTTCCCGCCGCCCGGGTTGAACATGCCGCCCTTGGGGCCTTCGACGCAGTTGACGACATGCTGCAGGTGCACCTTGACCGTCGCAAGCGTGCTGGCGTCCTGGGCCAGCTTCGACTCATCGAGTGCGGTCTTCAGCTGGTTCGCTGCCATCATGCCCATCTCGGCGGAGAAGGCGACCGCCCCCACCAGCCCCAGCGCCGCGATCACCACGAAGGCGGCGACCATGCGATTGATCCATGCCTTGCGCAGACCCATCCGCGACCCCTCCTTGGACGTCAAATGCCCAGATTACGGATTTCGCCCGCGCAACGCGGGCCTTTCGCTATCGACTGTAGCGATGGATTCTTACCGGGGGATAAAGAAATTCTTATGAAAGCCTTACGCGATCGATGGAACCGGAGGTACGCAGATCAATTCGCCCCGGCCACATGAATCAAACGCCCGCCCGGACGATTGACGAAACCGTAGGGTGAGCGGGGATCTGCGTCAGCCATGTCTACGGGGTCCGCTGGAATCCTTAGCCGGCGGCTCCACTTCCTTCGGGAGGAGGAAGCTGAACGTGCTTCCGCTCCCCACCGCGCTCTCAGCCCAAATGCGGCCTCCATGGGCCTCCACGAGGCTCCGGGCGATCGCAAGGCCCAATCCAGCGCCGCCGTAGTCTCGTGACCGGGACTTTTCGCCACGATAGAACCAATCGAACACGCGCGGCAGTTCCTCCGGAGCGATGCCTTCACCGGTGTCGGCCACATTTACGTGCACACCGCCAGGCACCTGCCGCGCGGTGATCGCCACCGTTCCACCAGCCGGGGTGTGACGGATGGCGTTCCGGACGAGATTGTTGAGGACCCGCTGGATCTTTTGCGGGTTCATCTGCACCGGATCCACGATGGGATCTACCTGACCGGTCAGATTCACGCCTTTCTCTTTAGCCTCAGCACGAAGAGATTCCAGCGTGTCGGAGATCAAGTCGAGTAATGAGCTCGATTCACGTTCAAGCCCCGGATGAGCACGGTCCAGTTGTGACAACTCGAAGAGATCATCGATCAGCGCGCTCAGACTCTCGATCTGCCCGCGCAGGGCATGCAGGTAGCGCTCAACCGTTGCGGGATCAGACACCAGTCGATCGGCCAAGGCCTCCGCCATCGCGCGAATCGACGCCAGAGGCGTACGCAGGTCATGGGATACGGCAGCGACGAGATCACGGCGGGTGCTTTCCGCCTGGCGCTGGCGGGCAAAGGCCACCTCCAGCCGGGTAGCCATTCGGTTGAAGGCGTTGGCCAGGTCGGCGAGTTCGCTGCTGCTCACGACTGGGACGCGCGTTGTCAAATTCCCCTCAGCCAACTCAGCCGCCCCGCGCACAAGGAGTCGAATGCCGCGGGTCAGATTGGCAGCCAAGGTCAAGCCAAACGACAGGGACAACACGGCTGCGAAAGCGAGCAGCAGGCTCAGCAATGTCAGATCGTGGTCAGAGATGAACATGAGGCGGGCCGTGATCAGGATGTTGATGACAACGATGGCCAGGCCCAACGCATAAGCCAATGTGATCAACTGTCCGAGGCTTCGCAGGCGTCGCTGCATCACGTGGAACACCACATAGCCGAAGCCCAATGACGGGATGCTGGAGAGCAGCAGGAAGCGAGCAAGCCCCGCGATGTCCCTGCGCGGGATGCCGATGATGAACAGCGCTACCGCCAAGACGAAGGTCAAGGCGGCGAGCAGACTGCTGGCGGGGACGAGCCAATTCTTCCAGCGCATCGATCTCAACCAGCCTCGAATCTGTACCCGACGCCCCAGACGGTGACGATGAATCGCGGTTGACCGGGGTCGCGCTCGATCTTCTCCCGCAGTCGACGGATATGGACGGTGACGGTGCTGGCATCGCCAAAGAAATCATGTCCCCAGACGCGGTCGAGCGCTTGGGTGCGGGTGAACACTTGGCCGGGATGCGTGGCGAGCAGCCAGAGCAGGTCGAATTCCTTGGCGGTGAGCGTCACTGCGCGGCCCCGAGCTTCGACCGTCCGGGCGCGCGGGTCAATACGCAGCTCATCGTAGACAAGAGGCGACGCTGGAGCCTCAACCGGGGAGAGCTGGCTCACACGGCGCAGCACGGTCTTGACGCGGGCCACCAGTTCTCGTGGGTTGAAGGGCTTGACGACATAGTCGTCGGCACCCATCTCCAATCCGGCGATGCGATCGTGCTCGGCCCCCTTGGCGGTAAGCATGATGACCGGCACGTCCACACTGCGAAGGCGGCGATAGACCTCAAGGCCATCCAACCCCGGGAGCATCAGGTCCAGGACAACGAGGTCGGGGCGTCGCGTGCTGGCGAGCTCCAGGGCGGTGGCGCCATCGGCCGCGGCATCCACCACGAAACCCTCTCGCTGCAGGTAGAGGCGGACCACTTCGCGGATGCTGGGCTCATCGTCTACAATCAGGATGTACTGAGCGGACATACTTACTATCCCTTATAGCATACCATTGATTACGAGAATCTTACGCCGTCTGTCAACCCCATTTGGGATTTGCGGGACCCTACGATCATTCTCCCAGTCGTACCCGATCCGAAGACCGGCGCAGTGAACAGATAGGACCTCTGGCTCCCTCACCTTATCGACAGAAAAATGCCGAGACCAACGTTCACATTTGGCCGCGATAGGGAGACTGTCCTATCGGACCAGGTCGGGGTTCGTCTGCAGAAACTGTGCCAGCCGGTCGTACCACCGGACCTGGTCCTCGAGGCGGAAGTGGGCGTTCGCGGGGCTGGGGTTCGGGACGACGAACAGGCGCGTCCTCCCCACCGTGAGCGACTGCACGCCGAGCGGCCAGTCAGCCCTCTCATTCCCCAGCGCATGGCGCGTGAACGCGCGGTACGCGGTGATGCCGTGGAAGCACGCGACACGCGGCCGGTACCGCTCGAGGCGCCGCAGGAGGCGCGGCGCCCACGCCCGGAACTCCGCCGGCCGGAGCGCCGCGGCGTTCCGGCTCGGCACCTTGACCACGTCTGTAAACCCGATGCCGAACCGCAGCAGGAGGTGGTCGTCTTCTGGTCCCAGGGCTTCCCGGCCGAGCGCCGCCCGGACCGGCGCCGAGAGGGCGGACCGGGAGAACGCCGGCCAGAACCGGCTGGTGGGCCGGGCGAAGTAGTGCCCCCGTTCGACCGAGTAGAAACCGGGATTGATCCCGATAAAGACGAGGCGGAGGCGCGGCCGTAGATAGTCCGGCAGCGTCCGAACCCGGTACGTCTCTCCCATGTGAGCTGAATATGCGGGGATGGTCCCCCTCCCCTGCTGGGCGCACGGCCTCTCCTCCGCATGCGGGCCGCGGGGTCCGCACCAGATGTCGGGCAGGAACGTCGCGTGGGGCCGTGGGATACTCTAGGGCACATCCGAGGGAGTGAGATGACACCGACACGCGAACAGCGCGCGATGGGCGAGGGTATCGACCGCCTCATCAGCGCCGAGATCAGCGGCCGCGGCGTGATCGGCGAACTGTATGCCGCCGCCCGCCGGACGCAGGAGGGACCGCTGTGCCTCGAGGCGGCGGCCCGCCTGCTCGGCGCCGTCCGCAAGGGCGACGTGGTCGTGCTGGCGACGGGGTGGCCGACCTACCCGTGGTTCGCGGGCGAGCAGGACGGGCCGGTCGGCGCAGCCACCCTCGCCCGAGCCCTCGTCCTCGGGATCGGCGCGCGGCCGGTGATCGTGACCGATCCCGTCAACGTGGACCCCTGCGCCGCGGCGATTCGCGGCGCCGGCCTCTACGTCCGCCCGGCCGACGACGCGCTGCGCCTGCCGACGACGGCCGCGGTCGCCCCATTTCCGCTCGAGTGGGATGAGGCCGATGCCCGCGCCCACCGGATGCTCGAGTCGCTCCATCCTGCGGCGCTCGTCGCGATCGAGCGCCCGGGGGCGAACGAGCACCGGCAGTACCACTCAGCGGGCGGGAAGAGCCTCACGGACCACTGCGCCAAGATCGACACCCTGTTCGCGGCTGCCCGCGGGAAGGGCATCCTGACGATCGGGATCGGCGATGGAGGGAACGAGATCGGCTGTGCCGCGATTCGTGACACGGTGCTGCGGGTCGTGCCGAACGCCCGGCGGTGCGCCTGCCCGTGTGGGGGGTCGGTCGTGCCGGTTGTCGAGACCGACGTCCTCATCACCGCGGTGGTCTCCAACTGGGGGGCCTACGGGGTCGAAGCGGCGATGGCGCTCCTCCTCGGGCGCCCCGAGGTGCTGCACTCGCGCGCCGTGGACGCCCGCACCTACGACCTCTGCGCCGCCGCCGGCGCCAACAACGATGGTCCGGGCCTGCTCGACCCGGGGGCCGACGCGATCCCGGGCCCGCTTCACGGTCACATCGTCGACCTGCTGGGGTGTCTGGTCCAGAACGGGATCGACTTCGGGCGGATGTATCGGGATCCGCCCTACTTCTGAGCCGGACCGCGCCAGAACCCGGTCCGCAGGACCGCCGCCAGGTCGTCCGGGGTATCGACGTCGAACGCGAGCCCGGGCCGGCACACCTCGATGATCCTCAGCCCCAGGGCGCGTGCCGCGCGGTGGTGGGCGGCGCGGCTCCCATCCCCGTACGCCGGCCGGAACGGCGCCCGGGGAGGCACCAGGAGCGCGTTCGTTCCTGTTCCGTCCTTGGACGGGGCCAGAACGACGGCGTCCGGGCCCGCAGCCTGCAGCAACGCCGCCGCGTCGGCCGCCCGGAGCCACGCGAGGTCGCCGGCGATGACGAGGAGCCCCCGGCGTTGGTCGGCGCGGGCGGAGGCCGCGATCACCTGAGCCAGGGCCCCGTTGAGGTCCGACCCGGGATCGGGCCACGAGGACACGCCCCACGCCCCCGCGCCGGCCCGCACCATCGGATCGAGGCTCATGATTCCCACCGCCTCCACGGCCGGGACGCTTTGGAGCACGGCGCAGACGTGCCGCAGCAGCGCGAGACTCAAGGCGCCCCTGGCCGCGGGGCTGAGGGCCGCGGCGAGCCGGCCCTTGGCGAGGGCGAGCGGCTTCTGGGGCACGATCGCCCGGACCGTCATTCGGGGCGGGCCGCGGGCACGGCCGCGCCGTGCGCGGCGGCGATCCGGAGCACGTCGCGGGCGAGGCGGCGGCGCGCGGGGACGTCGACCATCAGGGTGTCGGCGCACTCGACGGCCAGGCGGCGGCCGGAACCCGCGCCGGCGACCTCGGCGGCGGCGGCGCGGTCACGCTCGTCGAGAACGAAGACGTCGAGAAACTCGCGATAGAGGCCCGCAACCGCCGCCGGCTCCGCGGGCATCCCGAGCCCGAGGAGCATCTCGACCGTGGGGCCCTTGATCGCCTGGCCGCCGACGAGCGGCGTGACGGCCAAGCGCAGCGCGCGCGAGGCGACGAGCGCCGCGCGCAGGCCGGGCACCGCCAGGATCGGTCCGACGCTGACGAGGGGGTTGCTCGGCGCGACGACGATCACCGCGGCGGCGCTCAGAGCCTCCAGGACCTCGGGGGTCAGGCGCGCCTGCGCGATGCCCTCGAACTCGATCCCGTGGACCGGATCTCGGGCGTGCCGGGCGACGACGTACTCCTGAAACGGCAGCCGGCCGGCCCGCGTGCGCACCATAGAGGCGACCCGCTCGTCGCACATCGGGAGCACCCGCGGGCGCACGCCGAGGGCCGCGGCGAGCGACCGCGTCACCTCCGTGAAGCGGCGCCCCTCCCGTAGCCGGGCGGTCCGGGCGACATGGGTGGCGAGATCGCGGTCGCCGATTCGGAACCACGCCGGGAACCCGTACCGCCCCATCATCTCGAGGGCCCCCCACGTGTCGCCGCCGATGCCCCACCCCTGCTCGGGGCTCGCGAGCCCGGCGAGCGTGTACACCACCGTGTCCACATCGGGAGAGACGCGGAGCCCCCAGAGGTCCCAGTCGTCGGCCGTGTTCACGACGACCGTGAGCGCGGAGGAATCCGGGAGCACGGCGGCGAGGCCGTCGACGAGTTTGGCGCCCCCCACGCCGCCAGAGAGAACGGTGATCACGCTGGCTCGCCGCGCACAGACGGTCTACAGGAACGCGACCAGGCGCTCGAGCGGCTTTCGCGGGGGGACGGGCGGCGTGTGCGCGGGATAGCCGAGGGTCAGCAGCGCCTGCGGAACGAACGTCAGGGGAAGACCGAGCGTCCGGCGCACCACGCCGGGGCAAAACAGGGGCGCGCAGCACCAGCACCCGCCCAGCCCGTGCGCGGCCGCCGCGAGGAGCAGGTTCTCGACCGCGGCCGCGGCGCTCTGCACCGCCATCGTCTCCTCGGCCCGCCGGCGGGCGCGGTCGGGATACCGGTCCATCTCCTCCATCGTGTAGCCGACCAGGATCAGGAGCGGCGCCTCACTGAACCGGCGCTGGGAGAACCGGAGCTCGACGCGGATCGCGGAGGGGGCGACGCCGCTGCGTTCCAGATCGCGCTGCCACCGGCGCGCCATCCGCGCGGCCAGGCGGCGCTTCACATCGAGGGACCGGATGACGACGAAGCGGGCCGGCTGCGCGTTGTGCGCCGATGGCGCCATCCGCGCCGCATCGAGCAGCGCCTGCACGAGGGCGTCGGGCACCGGATCGCCCCGGTAGAACCGGACCGTCCGCCGGAGGGCGAGGACGTCCGGCCCCGCCTGCATCGTCTTCTCAGCGTCCGTCATCGTCAGGGAAGGGTTCGCGCCCGTGGGGGCGGCGCCCCTCCCCCGGACGACGGCCGGCGGGCTAGTTTGCCTTTACGTACCCGTGCTCGCGCCCGTACGTGGCAAGGGCCTTGCGCATCGCGCGCCGGCCCCGGAACAGGCGGCTCATCACGGTGCCGCGAGGGATCCCCAGGATATCGGCGATCTCCTGGTAGGAGAACCCCTCGAGATCGGCCAGGATAAGGCACGCCCGGAACACCTCGGGCAGGTCCATGAGCGCCTCCCGCACCTCCGCGTCCATGACGCCGGCGAGGATGAGCGACTCCGGCGTCTCGTTGACGACGAACGCCGGGTCCTGCCCTTCCATCTCGTCGACCGTCTGGACGGTCCGCGTGGACGCGCGGTACCGGTCGATCCGCGCGTTGTGGAGGATCCGGAACAGCCAGGCCTTGGGGTTCGTCCCCGGCCGGTATGTGTGCAGGGAGCGCCACGCCCGCAGGTACGTCTCCTGCACCAGGTCCTCCGCGTCGTGAGGACGTCCGGTCAGGCGGAGCGCGGTCCGGTACAGCGGATCCAGGTGGGCGGTCACCATCTCCTCGAAGAGGGCGACCTCGGGCGGCTGTGCGACGCCCGGCACCGGCGCCGGAGCGCCCGGAGCCTCACCGCGCACCGCGGGATGCGACGTCACCTCAGCCATCGTCTGACGGAGAGCGTGTTCCACTGTCGTCACCTGCTTTCCAGCAACTTGAGCATCACGTGCACCCCGGCCTCGATCGGTCCGCCGTGGCCGTGGGTCTTCGTCAACAGCACCGCTCCTTCGATCTGGCTCACGAGCGCCGTCGCCATACGGCGGGTGTTGAGATCATGGCGGAACTCGCCACGGACCACACCCTCTCGCAGGCAGCGCTCCACCGCGTCCTCCCAGCGGCAGAAGAACGCGCTCAGACGGTGTCGGAACTCGGGATGGATCCCGCCGAGCTCCACCGCGAGGTTGCCGAACGGGCAGCCGTACCGGTACGCCTCGGCGCGGCAGCCGTCGGTCAGGGCTTGGAACAGGCGCTCCAGGCGCCGGCGGGGGGACTCGCTCTCATTCTCCAATATCCCCCGGATGATGCCGGCCTCAAACCGCTCCGCCTGCCGCGCCAGCACCTCGAGTCCCAGGTCCTCCTTGCCGCGAAAGTGGTAATAGAAATTACTCCGGCACACCCCGCTTCGTTCCAAGACCTCGTCGAGCGCCGTGGGCTGAAACCCGCGCTCGTGGAAGAGGCCGGCGGCGGCGTCGATGATCTTTTCCCGATTTCGCTGGTCGCGAGCCATGGCTAATAGGACTAATCTGTCCTAATTCTACGCAGCACGCCCATGCCTGTCAAGTAACGGTTGCGCGCGGGATACCAGTCCTGCTATCGTGGGGCAAGCGGCCGTACACGCGCCAGCAACCCGTCAGGAGGACCCTATGCCGAAGCTCGCCGCCCCTCGCCTCTCCCCTGCCCTCGCGATCGCCGTGATGCTGCTGCTCCCGGGGCTATCGCCCGCCGGCCCTGCCGGGCCATCGCCCGCCGGCCCTGCGGGGCTGCAGCCCGCCGGCCTGCCGGGCAACGTCCTGATCGCCGACGCCGACAACAACCGCATCATCGAGGTCACCCCCGACAAGCGCATCGTCTGGGAGTTTCCCCGGCCCGGGGATCTGGCCGCCGGGCAGTCGTTCGTCGATCCTGACGACGCATTTTACACGCCCGGCGGGCGGACGATCATCACGAACGAAGAGGACAATCACACGATCACCGTCATCGACTACGCCACTCACAAGATCGTGTGGCAGTACGGCCACCCCGGCCATCCGGGCAGCGCGCCGGGCTACTTGAACACCCCCGACGACGCGTATCAGCTCCCCGATGGGCGAATCGTGGTGGCCGACATCAAGAACTGCCGTATCCTGGTCTTCGATCCCCCGCCAGCCCACCGGATCCAGCGGCAATTCGGCGTGACGAGGGACTGCCGCGCCACGCCGGGGCACTTCCTCTACCCGAACGGCGACACGCCGCTCGCGAACGGTAACCTGCTGATCACAGAGATCGGGACGCGAAGCGCGACGGAGCTGGAACTGGCGACGGGCCGGATCCTCTACCGGGTCCCACTGCCCGTCGCCTACCCGTCCGACACGCAGCTCACCCGCGCCGGCGAATACCTGGTCGTGGACTACAGCCGCCCCGGCAAAGCGGTCGTCGTGACCCGCGAAGGCAAGACTGTGTGGTCGTACAGCCCGGTCAGCGGCACCGGCCGCCTCGACCACCCGTCGCTCGCGATCGAGCTGCCGAACGGCAACTTCCTCCTGAACGACGACCATAATCACCGGGTGATCGTGCTGAGCCGCAAGACGAAGCGAATCCTCTGGCAGTACGGGCATACGGGGATACAGGGGCGCGCCCCGGGCTACCTGGACGACCCGGACGGGGTGGACGTCAAGCCGGCGACGTTCGGCCGGTGATTCCCCCGCCAGGCGGGGCGAGGCGGGGACCCGCCACCCTCAGGGCACGTGAGCCTGACCGGCCAGCAGCGCCGCCGCCGCCGCCCGCCAGGCCGCCGGGTCGACCTGCTCCCCGGGGAACTTGCCGCGAATCCGCCCGTCCGCGCCGATGAAGAACGTCTCAGGAACGCCGGATGCGCCGAACATGCGGGAGACCGACCCATCGGGATCGCGTCCGTTCGGATAGGTGATCGCGTACTTCTCGAGGAATGTGCGGGCCGGCGACTCCAAATCCTGAGTGTCCACCCCGAGCACCACGAGCCCGCGGCCCCGGTACTCGTTCCACACCTGCTCAAGGAGCGGGGCTTCTTCGCGACAGGGCACGCACCAGGACGCCCAGAAATTGAGGATGACGGGGTGTCCCCGGAGCGCGGCCAGGGCCACCGGGGGACCCGCGATCGCCGGCAGTGTTACGGCCGGCGCGGATGGCGTCTCGCCCCGGGCCAGCGCCGCTCCGATGCGCAAGACCTGCTGGTGGCGTATCGTGCCGGCGGCGAGGAGCCCCAGGAGGGCCAGCACCGGCACCAGTAACGCCGCCCACGTGATCCAGCGCGTCCGCTCCCCGGATCCCATGTCGTTTCAATCGTACCATAATTGTCCCCAAAGTATCCAAGGAACTTTCTCTTGACAGGTGCGCACGCTGTGTGGTACTCTCACCTCCCGTCTCGATGAGAGCGGTCTGCAAGGCCGGGAAGTTCTCAAGAGCTGACGCAACCCGGCCCAAGGGCAGGCACCTTCTCCAGGACGGGGAACTCGACGGCTGCGACAGCCCAGAGCGGGAGTGCACCCGCACTGGGCGGCGGCCGTCGGTCTTTTTGGATCGTGCTGGCCCGCCAGCCCGTTAAAGGGGCTCTCTCCGGGGCTACGGGGCCCCGAGGGGATGCGCCACGTGGAACCGGAGCCGGCCGGTGTAGGCCGGGAGCGTCACGTCGGCGGCGCGGGACAGCTCGACGGCGAGGCCGACGCCCCGCAGCCCATCCGCCGGACCGCCGCGCACGAGGAGCGCTCCCTCCATCGCCGCGGGGTCCCCGATCGCGACGACGGCGTATGGATCCCGGATCAGCCGCGCGCCGACGCGGATCGCCTCCTCCTGCGGCGCAAAGCCGTCCGTGGCCAGAACGCGCACGCCGTTGACCGCCACGGCCTCGGCGCCCGCCGCCCAGAGCTCGTTCACGACCCCGGCCACGTCCTGGGCCTGCGGGATGGCCGACCGCTCCGGCGAGGCCCGAAGGGTGACGACGAGCCCGGGTCCGTGCACCGGCGTCAGCCCAAGCGCCTCCTGGAGCTCGCCGAGTTCGCGCTGCATCTCCTGGGTCAGGCTGCGGCCGCGGGTCTCGGCGGTCCGGTATCCCTCGAGCTTGGCCTCGAGCGCTGCCACCTCGTCCCGGAGCATCCGGTCCGCTTCCTGCTGGCGCCGGACGAGCACTGTGAGGTCCTCGAGCCGGCGCGACGGAAGGGCCGCGCCGGCCCGCAGCGCCTGATTCGCGCGGAGCTGGAGCACGAGCAGAAACCCTGCAAGCAGGCACAGCAGGGCAAAACCGATCTGCCACTGGGGGCGAGGTTGGGGCACGACACTCCCTCCGTGCTTCGGTGCCGGGGGCCTGCCGCAGCATCTTGCGCCCGCCGGCAGGCCCCGCGGCGTCCGAAACGTCTCCGGGGCAGTTTGACGGGGGCCGGGAAAACTCCCGCCGGTCCAGTGGGACGAGGGAGATCTTGAGGAACCGGCGTACACGATGCGCGATTGAGATTTTGACAGATATAAAGAGATGCGACGGCTCCTTGGGAGCCAAATGCAAAGTTCAGCCTTCCAGGATCGGATACCGCCTCAGGGCAGCCTTGATAGCCATTCGCAGACGGTGAACAATAGGATTAGTTAGCACTTACCCAACGCGAGTGCTAAACACCTGCCAAGGAGGGGCCGTATGCCCGCAAAGCTGCTGCTCTACGATGAAGAGGCGCGTAAGGCGCTTGAGCGCGGCGTCGAGAAAGTCGCCAGTGCCGTGCGCATCACGCTCGGGCCGAAAGGCCGCAACGTCGTGCTCGAGAAGAAGTGGGGCTCGCCGACAATCACGAAGGACGGCGTGACGGTGGCCAAGGAGATCGAGCTCGAGGATCCCTACGAGAATATGGGCGCCCAGCTCGTCAAGGAGGTCGCCAGCAAGACGAATGACGCCGCCGGCGACGGCACCACGACCGCGACCGTTCTGGCCCACGCGATCGTCAAGGAAGGGCTCAAGAACGTCGCGGCAGGCGGGAACCCGATGATCCTCAAGCGCGGCATCGACAAGGCGGTCGACGCGCTCGTCGCCGAGCTCAAGAAGACCAGCATTCCCCTCGAGGGCAAGGAGCACATCGCCCACGTCGCCAGCATCGCCGGCAACGACCCGGAGATCGGGAAGATCATCGCCGAGGCGATGGACAAGGTCGGCAAGGACGGCGTCATCACGATCGAGGAGTCGAAGGGGATCGAGACGACCGTCGAGGTCGTCGAGGGGATGCAGTTCGACCGCGGTTACATCTCCCCGTACATGATCACCGACGCCGACAAGATGGAGGCGGTGCTCGAGGACGTCTACATCCTGCTCACCGAGAAGAAGATCAGCGCCGTCAAAGACATCGTGCCCGTCATGGAGAAGGTGATGCGCTTCGGCCGACCGCTCGTCGTGGTCGCCGAGGACGTCGAAGGGGAGGCCCTCGCCACGCTCGTCGTCAACAAGCTCCGCGGCGTGCTGCCCTGCGTGGCTGTGAAGGCGCCCGGCTACGGCGACCGGCGGAAGGCGATGCTGCAGGACATGGCGGTCCTGACCGGCGGCAAGGTGGTCAGTGACGACATCGGCGTGAAGCTGGAGAACGTCGAGGCCGAGATGCTCGGCCGGACGGCGAAGGTGCGGGTCGCCAAGGAAGAGACGACGCTCATCGAAGGCAAGGGCGCCCGCAAGGACATCCAGGGCCGCATCGCCCAGATCAAGAAGGAAATCGAGACGACCACCTCCGACTACGACAAGGAGAAGCTGCAGGAGCGCCTGGCCAAGCTCTCGGGCGGTGTCGCCCAGATCAAGGTCGGCGCGGCGACGGAGACCGAGCTCAAGGAGAAGAAGCACCGGTTCGAGGACGCGCTCAGCACGAGCAAGGCGGCCGTCGAGGAAGGCATCGTCCCGGGCGGCGGCGTGGCACTGCTCAACATCGCGAAGGCGCTCGACAAGGTCTCGGTGGAGAGCGAGGACGAGCGCATCGGCGTCTCGATCCTCCGCCGGGCGATCGAGGAACCGGCCAAGTGGCTGGCGGCCAACGCCGGGATGGAGGGCGCGGTCGTCGTCGAGCACATCAAGGCCGAGAAGCCGGGCATCGGCTACAACGTCGCCGACGGCACCTTCACCGACATGGTAAAGGCGGGCATCATCGACGCGACCAAGGTCACGCGGCTGGCGCTCCAGAACGCCGCGAGCGTGGCGAGCCTGCTGCTGACGACTGAGGCGCTCGTCGTGGAGAAGCGGGAGAAGAAGAAGGCCGCCGCCGCGCCGGGCGGCGGCGGGTACAACCCCGAGGACATGGACATGTAGCACCCGGGGCGACCGGGGATTCTTCAGGCGGGGGCCCTCACCGGCCCCCGTGCTTGTTTTGGCCGTGACGCCCTAGGCCAGCTCGACCTCGCTCGCCCGGAGCATCTCGCCCATCTGCTGGCCCGCCCGGCCCGGGACCAGCACCACCACGGTGCCGTACCGAGAGTCGATCTGGTGCACCTCGACCGGGGCGGCGATGCCCGCCACGCGGACTCGGCTGCCCACGCGGACCGGGCCCCCGGCTTTGTCCTTGACGTCATGCGCTGCTGTGACCGGAACCGCCATCACCGCCTCCTGCCTACGGCGTGAGCCAAACCGTCCCCGGGCGCGCTCCGGCGTATTGGCTCACGCGCGTACTGGCTTACGCGCCTACTGGCTTACGCCGTAGGCCCCGGCGCAGGCCCCCGGCTGTCCGTTCATGCGTGACGTTCCTTGCCATAGGCCGCAGGCCGCGGTCCAGCCCACGGCCTACGGCAGGTAGTACCGGTTGCCCTCGCGGAGCACGCGGCCTTCGTCATGCAGCTTCGCCAGGTGGGCCTGCACCTGCCCCTCAGCCGCCGGATGGAGGCGTGGGTCCAGGTCCGAGTAGATGGCCCCGGCGATCTCGCCGGGCGTCCGCGCGCCGCCGGCCAGCGCCTCGAGCACCTGCCGCTCGCGCATCCGGCGGTGGGCGATGTACTCGGCGACCCGGGCCGCCGGATCCGAGATCAGGGGCCCGTGGCCGGGCGCAATCACCATCAGGTCGAGGCCGGCCACCCGTTCGAGCGAGCGCAGATAGTCTTGCATGGAGCCGGCCGGGGGACTGATCACGACCGTCCCTCTGCCGATGATGAGATCGCCCGCGAACAGCACCCGGCGCTCCTCCCAGTGGAACGCCGCATGATCAGGGGCGTGCCCCGGCGTGTGCAGCACCCGGATGGACAGCCCGTCCAGCGCCACGGTCTGCCCGTCCTCGAGGGGCCGGTCCCCGGCGTGCCACCGGGCTACCTGGGCGCCGCTCTCGCGGGCCAGCCGCGCCGCTCCGCCGAGGTGGTCGCCGTGGGCATGCGTGACCAGGATCAGCGCGATCTCCTGTCCCGCGGTGCGGGCCCGGTCGAGCACCTGTGCCACGTGCCCTGTATCGTCGGGGCCCGGATCGATCACGATGGCCCGGGGACCGCCCAGCAGGTAGGTGTTCGTCCCATCCAGCGTATAGGGCGACGCGTTGGCGGCGGTGACGATCTGGAGTCCGGCGGTCGGCGCGGGTGATCTCGGCGGCATGGGCGCTACGGATGAGTTCGCAACGGCGTTGAATCCCCCTGCTCTCCCCGGGGCCGCCGCGGCCCCGCGCGCCCGGCCGGCCAAGAGGGAATCCCCGCGGAGGCTCCGAACCCCACGTGCCTGAGACGCCGGTGGGCCGCACGGTACGTGATGCTTGTTCCTGGGATGACGCCCCTTACCCTTGTCCTGCTCTTCATGCTTGTGGCCGCGCTCGTGTCCATCGCCGCGGAGCGGCTGCGCCTGCCCTACACGATCGCCCTCGTGCTGACCGGCCTCGCCGCCGGCAATCTTCACCTCTTCCCACCGGTGCACGTGACCCCGCAGGCTCTGCTCGTGTTCCTGATCCTGCCGCTCCTGTTCGAGGGGTCGCTCCGGCTCGCGCCCGGCGACCTCCGCGCGTATGGCGGGCTGATCGCCGCGCTGGCGGTCCTCGGAACGGTCGCCGCGGCCGCCGCCATCGCCGGCGCGGCGGGCGCGCTCACGCACCTGCCCGTCCGGGCCGCGCTCCTCCTCGGCGCGATCGCGGCGGCGATCGATCCTGTAAGCGTCCTTGCGCTCATCCGCGAGGCGCGCCTCGACCACCGGTTGGGGGCGATCCTTGAGGGAGAGGCCGTCCTGAACGATGGGGTCGCGATCGTGCTGTTCACGCTGGCCGCGGCTCCGCGGACGCCGGGACTGCTCGACGCAGCCGGCCGGTTCGTCTGGCTGCTTGCCGCCGGGGCGACCGTCGGCCTTATGCTGGGGATCGCGGTCTGCTATGGGCTCGGCCGCATCCGGCAGCCCCTTGTCGAGGCGCTGGGGAGTCTCATCCTGGCCGTGGGCGCCTTCCTTGCCGCGGACAGCCTGGGCGCCAGCGGGGTCATCGCGGTCGTCCTGGCCGGGATCGTCTTCGGCAGCTACGGCCTGCAAAACCTGACGGAGGCGGCCCAGCAAGCCGTCCGCACGCTCTGGGACGTCATCGCGTTCCTCGCCAACTCGGCGCTGTTCCTCCTGATCGGCCTGGAGGTGCCGTCAGGTCTCCTCGTCCGTCACGCCGGCCTGATCGGGATCGTGATCGTCGTCGCGCTCGCGGTCCGGGCGGCCACCGTCCACGCGTTCGCAACCCTCCGCCCGCGCGGCGCGGCACCCCTCCCGCGCGCGTGGCGGCACCTGCTCGTGTGGGGCGGCCTCCGCGGGGGCGTGGCGCTCGCGCTCGTGCTCGATCTGCCGGCGGATCTGCCCGGGCGGGAGCCGGTGGCGGCGGCCGTTTTCGGCCTCGTCGTCTTTACGCTGCTCGGCCAGGGATTGACGATGAAACCGGTGCTGCGGGCGGTCGGGCTTCTGAGGGGGACCTAATGGTCTTCCTCGGCCTCGCGGTCGAGCCCCTCGAGCCGGGCCCGCCAGCGCTCATCGAGCAGGCGCTGCGCTCGCTCGCGCGTCTCGGCGTGCACCTCCAGGCGCTCTTCGCCTTCCGGATCGTCGCACGCCGCCACCCATCGGCCGGCCGCGGCGTCGAACCGGACGGTGACGCCGGTCATCACCACGCGGTCCTCGTTAAGCATGGGGACGTCTCCTCCCTCGAGAGGCTGCCGATGGGGTGGCCGACGGGACTTGAACCCGCAACCCCCAGAACTAATCGAGAAGGCAGGACGCCCGCCGGAGGGGTCCCAAATTCGACAGCCCAAACCTAGCCTTTCCGTGTCCCGGAGCCTACGTTCGCCCCATAAGACCTGCGCAGCGCCCTGTTGGAGGGCTTCTGGGTGTCCTGTTGATACCGGTCCCAGGGGAAAGGCCCCGGACGGACGCCGGCAGCGGCCGGCGGATGCACCGCGTCGAGCTTGCTCGGTTTGGCCTTGCGCGTACTGCCCGTCTGCCGTTGCTCTCTTCGCATAAACATCATTCCCCCTCAGGTCTAAGAAGTTCCCGGCTCTGCCCCGCCAGAGCGCGGTGGTTTTTGGAGGTACAACTAGCCTATCACAGATTTCGGTGTCCCACATCATGCTTTGCGGCTCGGGGCGACTCGGGGTGTACGAATCCCGTGTAGCGGTCGATCAGGAGTTCAAACGCTCTCTGCCCCCTCGTCTTCTCCTTCACTGCCACATAGAAGTTGTTGGCTTCAGCCTGCGCCATCGACAAAGGCTGCCCGGTCCCCCGCTGGACCCGAACGTGTGCTCAGTCCGAGGTTATCGGTGCAGGCCGTGGTGACAACTTGGTGACAGTTTTGGAGGGCCGTCGCGCTGTCAGCCCTTGAAGAACAAGGGCTAGCGATGGTGGAGGCGGCGGGAATCGAATTATCGCCCTCCGTACAGGTGCCTAGTCCCGAGTAGTCCTGGAAGCCTTTGTTAGCAAGGCTCCCAGGCACCCTTCCAGGGGACTGCCTGCATGACGCGCCGTACCGTTGGGCGCATGTCCGCTCACAAGAACCCCGGGTCTTGCACAACGGTTCGTTGTCCTTGCCGCTTGCAGAGACCTCTTTCGAACAGTTGGCGTTATCGTGGTGACTGCGCCCAT
>JAPVSX010000359.1:0-5606 GCA_047519495.1 Armatimonadota bacterium | reverse complement strand
CTCAGCGCGGAGGAGGGGCTCCAAACGGCCGGCGAAGGCGAGCCCCCATGCCCCTGTCCCCGGCGTCTCGGGGGAGCGCGCGGAACCACCCGGCGGCCGCTGTCCGAATACCCGGCGGGGCTCGGGGAGTGTGCCGCGCGGACGAAACCAGAGAAAACCAACGATCAGCAGCCCGATGGCCACCCACTGCATCGCCGGGATGAATCCCGGGGGGCCGAATTCCGGGATGAAACGCGTCACCTCTTCGAATCCGACCGGGACAAGGAGCGCGCCCAGAATCGCGCCGAGGTTGTTGCCGAGGCCGCCGACGATCAGGGCGGCGAACAACACGATGGTCTCCGGATAGAGCCAGGACGATGGCGCCCAAACCCCGATGAAGCCGACGAGGATGGCGCCGCTCAACCCGGCGATCATGCCTCCGAAAACGAACATGACCATCTTGAGCCTGACCAGGTCCTTGCCCAGGGCCGCCGCCGCCAGCTCGCGTTCCCGCATCGCGCGCAGCGCCCGTCCATACGGTGAACTGGCGATGCGGTTGGCGGCGATGAACACGATGAGGCAGCCCAGTGCCGTCAGGCCGACATACAGCCACTGATACCCGACCGTAGTGGTGTTGATCAGCCCCGTGAGAGGAGGCGGCACCAGGGACAGGCCGGCGGCCCCGTTGAGGAAGGGCCGGGCATTCGTGATCACAGTATTCGCGATGACCGAGAGCACAAGCAGGGCGATCGCCTGGTAGTCGCTGCGCAGCCGCCGCAGCACCACCAGGCCGACGGGGATAGCCAGGAGCCCACCGGCGACCGCGCCCCCCAGCCACGGCAGCGGAAACGGCAGCTGGAGGCCGAGGACGTACTGCTGAAAGCCGCCGTTCGCCGAGTCAGGCGGCATCGAGAGGACCGCGGCCGTGTAGGCCCCGGCCGCCTGGAACACGATGAAGCCAAAGTTCACCAGCCCCGAGACGCCGAACTGCAAGTTGAGCGCGAGGCAGGCCATGATGTCCACGCCGGCATAGACCAGCAGCGTGGTGAGGTAATAGATCTCGCTGCTGCTCATCAGCCGGCCGGCCCGAGCGCCCCGATCTTCGAGAGCAGCCCCTGCGGGCGCAAGATCATGACCAGCACCAAAATGGCGAAGGCCACGACCTCTTTGTACTGCGGGGAGAAGGCGGCCGCACTCAGTTCCGTCATCTCCCCGATCAGCACCGCCCCCAGCATGGCCCCGTAGGGCTGACCGGCGCCGCCCAGCACGGCCGCCGCCAGAATAACGATCAGGTACGCGGCCCCGTTAGCGACCCCGAAGGAGCCGGAGTCTATGGCCGATACCGTGCCCGCCACTCCGCACAGCGCCCCTGTGATCAACCAGACAAGATCGATGATCCGCCCGGTCGGGATTCCGCAGTTGCGGGCCAGCGTCGCGTCGGCCGCGGCGGCCCGCATCGCCTTTCCCAGGCGCGTGAACGTGAGGAGGGCGTGGATCACGACCATCGCCACGACGGCGATGGCGATGATAACCAGCTGCACCGACGTCAGAATCAGGCCCCCCGAACTCACGGCCGCCTGGTCCGACACCGTGTACGAGACATTGTCGGGTCCCACGACGGCCAGCAGCACGTTGGTCAGGATCAGCGCGGCGGCGAGTGACACGATCACCATCCCAATATGGGAGGTGCCGCGGCGTTGGAACGGGGCGTAGAGGGCCCGATTCAGCGCCACAGACGCCACGGCGCCAAAGACGGTGGCGACGGCCAGGCCGATCCAGACACTGATCCCGGCGTGGTTAAGACCGTACGCGACGAAGGCGGCGGTGATCATGATCCCGCCGTAGGCGAGGTTGATCATGTTGGTAATCCCAAACTGCATGGTGAAACCCACGGCGGCGATCGCGATTACGGCGGTGCTCACCAGGCCGAAGCCGAAGGCGGCCGCGTAGATACTCACCGGCCGCCCGCTCCTCGTCCGAGCGCATCACGGACAATCGAGGGACCCACGTCGCCCCGAGCCCGCCGGGGCCTTCCAGACCCCTTGAGGGACATCTGCTGGGTAACGATCAGTGGCCGGCCGAGAACCCGCTCGTGCCACCCGCTGGCGCTGCGGCCGTGGCGGGGATCCTCTTCCCGCGGGGAAGAGGATCCCCTCGAACGATGGCGTTGGACGTTCCCGTCACGGCGTGCTGAGCTGTTCGATCTGCGCCTGCGTGAGGCCTCCGATCGTTTCCTCGTCGCCTGTTGACGTGTAGCGGACGACGACATAGCCGGTGTTGGAGTTGTGCCACTTGTCGAAGTGGGTGGCCCCGCCCGCCCCGATGAAGCGGATCCCGGTCCCCTTCTTGAGCGCCGCGACACCCTGCGAGTATGTCGCCACTACCTGTCCTCCGGGAGCCCCGTTGCCGATTTTGACGATCCACGGCTGGACGCGTGCGCGGTCTGTGCTCTTCGCGGCTGTCGCCGCGAGCGCCGTCATGATGATGCCGTCGTAGAGGTGAATCGTGGACGCGCGCTTCTGGTACCGCGCGGCGTTGGGGAACTGCGAGACGGATGCCAGGAGGTTGGCCTTGAACTCGTCGTAGCCGGTTCCGCTGAACGTCGTCGGCGTATCGTTGGCCTCGAAGTACTTGGTCACATCCTGGGCGCCGATCGCGGCAGCGACCGCCTTGTACCAGACGGGATCCACGGTCGCGGAAGACCCGATCACCGGGATCATGCCGTGAAGTTGCTTTAGCTCAGACAGATATGTCGCGTCGGCTGGGCCCAGCGCCTCGGTGAGGATTACCTCCGGGTTGGCGGCGATCAGTTTTGTGACCTCGGTTCGATACGAGGACTGCTTGAGGTCGATGGCCTGGTTGATGACGACCTGGGCTCCCATCTTCTTGATCGCGCGGATCGCCGGGGCGACGAACGTCTGGGAGCCGATGTCGTTGCCGAAGACGAGGGCGATGCGCTTGTAGTGGCCGCGGAAGATGGCGATGCCGACCATCGCGTAGGCGTCATACTCGTCAGGAGGCACCAGCCGGTGGAAGTACTGAAACTTGCTCTGGTTGAACTCCGACTGGCCGGTCTGGCAGAACGCGGGCACGCGGTTCTGCTCGAGGATCGGCACGACGCTCGCGGCCTCGTCCGACGTGCAGCCGATCACCATAAAGAGATTGGGAGTGCTGGCGACCATCTGCCGGGCCGCCGGGACGGCATCGGCCGGCTCGCCGCGGGTGTCGAACTGCTTGCAGGTCACCTGACGCCCGAGGACGCCGCCGGCGGCATTAATTTCACGGGTCGCGGGCAGGCAGGCCGCGAAGTAGGCCGGCCCGAGTCCGGCGTCAGGGCCGGTGAAAGGCGCGAGAATGCCCACCACCAACGGCGACGCATTGCCGGCCGTAGAGGGGCTGAAGCCAGCCGCCCCGGCAATCAGGGCGCAGACTGCTGCGATGGCCAGAACGCGGGCGAGCATGGGGCGCATCGTCGATCGCAATCTCTTCATCTTCCTCTCTCACCTCCCACGTGAAGTTCGAGGACTCGCGGAGACGCCCGGGACGCCGATCCCGGCCAGAGCGATTTCCAGTTACGGAGTAATCTCAAAGGCATCGTGCGCGCTGAGCGCAAAGCTCACGCCCTTCGGGAGCGGCACGATGGCCGATTGTACGTCGCCGCACACCACATGGATCCGATTCCCTATGGCGGCCATAGCGGACTCGTGCCTGGGTGCGGGCATGGAGGGTAGCTGCCACCAGGTGTTGCTGGCCGGATCGTAGGCCTCGAAGGCTCGAAACGCCGCCAGGTACTGATACGTCTGCACCTCGCCACCTGCCGCGTAGATGATGCCGTTCAACACGGCGGAGTTGAGCCCGCTGCGGGCCGTCGGCATGGGGGCTTTGGTCGTCCAGGAGTCGGCCGCGGGGTCGTATTCCTGGACCAGGTCGGTGTTCCCCGGCATGGCGATGATGAACGCTCCGCCCAACCGCCCGCCAATTACATAGACCTTATCACCTACAGCCTCTGCACCCATATGGTTGCGAGCCGTGGGCATTGGAGAGCGGGTGCGCCACCTGTTCGTGGCCGGATCGTACTCCTCCACGGTGTTCAGGGAGCGTTGGGGCTGGCCGGGACGGATCGCCGGGTCGCTGGCGCCGGGCACGGGGCCGGCGCCCCCGATGACGTACAGCTTCCCGCCGGCCGCCGCGGCCCCGGCCGCCCCACGCTTCGTCGGCATCGGAGCGAGCGTGCGCCACGCGTCGGTGCGCGGATCGTACTCCCAGGCGTCATTGACGGCGACCCACCCCGGCGGGCCCGAGCGGGGGAGTTCGAAGCCGCCGAAGACGTAGATCTTCTCATTCAACCCGGCGACCGCGGCATGATGGACGGGATGAGGCATCGACTTCTTCTGGGTCCAGGCGTTGGCGGCCGGATCATACTCGTACATCACGCCCCCGGGCTTGAACCCCGGCAGGAGCCCCTGGGAAGCATAGAGTTTGCCGTTCGCCGCCGCCCCCTCCAGTTCTTCAAAAGGCTCCGGAAACGGGGCGAGACTGATCCACCTGCCCTGCGGGGGGGCCCCCGGGGCCGCCCTGGGCGGCCATCGCGACTGTGGGTTGGGCAGCCCCAAGGCGCACGCCGGGGACAGTCCCGACAAGCCCATCGGCAGCGGCGGCGGCGACCAAGCCCAGGCCGGAGGCCACGAAGCTCCTTCTGCGCATGCGCCTCACCTCCGAAGGAGGATCGTTCGGTGCAACCGACTTAGTCTCCTACGTGGACCTGAGGTTGACCCGGGGGCGCTTCACGCCGGCTCTCAGTGGAGGATGCCACACCCTGACCCACGGGTGAACTCAGGCGATCCCGCCGGCCGCAGATTCGCCGGGTGCCGCAGGTATGGCGGGAAGGCACGCCGGCTCATCCGCACGCGCGTCGCCGTAACGCCGAATTCGTCGATCAGCGAGCGCCGGGGACGGCCGCCGGGACTGGAGGCCTCGGCGGGATCGGGCCCACCCACCGCAGCACGGTGATCCGACTGCCGTTGGCGTCAGCCATGCAGATCAGCCGCGTGTCGCGGTCCTGAAAGACCTCTCGGGCTCAGGGCCGGGCGAAACTGTAGCGCCGAGGATGGGGGACTCTCCTGTTCCCCCACCCCGGGTAACTCGGGGGACTGCGCCGACGCTGGCCTGACTGGGCCTCTGAGGGTCAGCGCTGCCCCTGCGGGACCGCGATCACCGTGTCCACCTTCGTGCTGGTCGACATCAAAGTGCCGGCCGCAACCTGCACGTTGCCGCCAAAGAGCGGAGCGCTGATGCGCACGTCCTTTAACCCGACCATCTTCCGATCTACCGCGCGCACGGCCAAGGAGCTGATGTTGGCATATCCCGCGTTCTGCGGGAATGGGTGCCCGACCGCGTTGACGGTCCCCGTCAGCGTGGTCCCCCTCCTGATGACGGTATACCCGCTCACAATCACGTCCGCGGCGACCTGGAAGCGCACACTGTCTCCGGACGCGGCCTTCGCGGTATCCACCGGGTCAAGAAACGTTAGCCCGATCTTGGTTCCTGCAGGCGTCAAGATTGACGTCGCAGCGGCGACCGGAGCCGCCGCGAGCGACAGCACCGCCGCCAGCGCGATCGCCATCATG
>JAPVSX010000358.1:0-5315 GCA_047519495.1 Armatimonadota bacterium | reverse complement strand
TGTACCGCGACGACGGCCCGAAGGCCCGCCCCGACGTGATCCTGGCGACGTAGCGAAGCCCGCGACGGGTGGGTGCTACCCTCCGTTGATGGAGATGGGGCGGGAGAGGATGCCCGCCGCCGCGGCGGCGCTCTCCAACGGGCGGAAACGCCGCCGGAAGCGCATGTGGCGCGTCGTCCAGATCGTCGTCTCCGCCGTCCTCGTCGTCGGCATCTTCGCGTACGCCATCCCAAGGGTCGCCGACTATCGCGCGGTCTGGCGAGCTCTGACCGACATGACTTGGCTGGAGCTGACCTCGCTCGTGGTCGCGATGGTCTTCAACCTGTTCACGTACTGGTGGCAGAACATGGTCTCAGTCCCGGGGCTTGGGCTGTGGCAGGCGGCCGTGAACAACCAGACCACCACGTCGATCGCCGACACGATCCCGGGCGGCGGATATATCGCGGTGGGGGTCGCCTACACGATGTACCGGTCGTGGGGGTTCACGAGCTCGGCGATCGCCCTGTCGGTGCTCGTGACCGGCATCTGGAACATGTTCATGAAGCTCGGCCTGCCGGTCGTTGCCCTGGCCGTCCTGGCCGTCGAGGGCCAGGCGAGGCGGGGGCTCCTCGTCGCGGCGTTCATCGGCGTCGGGATCCTCCTCGCCGCGGTCGTGCTGTTCGCGCTGATGCTGTGGAAGAAGCAGTTTGCCCGCAGGATCGGCAGCGGCTTGGGCCGGGTCGCGTCGCTCCTGCTGAAGCTGGTTCGCAAGCCGCCGGTCGACTGGGGCGAGCGGGCCGTCCGGTTCCGGCGGCAGACCATCGACCTCGTGGCAAGACGGTGGGTGCTGCTCACCCTCACCACCATCGTGAGTCACCTCGCGCTGTTCCTGGTCCTGCTGCTTGCCGTGCGCCACGTGGGGATCTCGGAGCAGGAGATCAGCACGGCACAGGTCCTGGGGGTCTTCGCCCTCGGTCGGCTCCTCACCGCGTTGCCCTTCACCCCCGGTGGCCTGGGGGTCGTGGAGCTCAGCTACATCGGCGGCCTCATCTTGGCCGGAAGAGCCCACGCCGATGTGCCCATAGAGGTGTTCCACGCGGAGGTCGCGGCGGCGGTGCTCGTCTTCCGGGCTCTCACGTACGGCGTGCAGATCCCGCTCGGCGGCTTCACCTACGTGATCTGGCGAGCCAAGAAGGGATGGCTGAAGCCGGTTCCCGTCGAGCGAGAAGCGGAGCGGGCTCCCGTCGCGTAGCCCGCTCGCCTGCTCATCGCCTGGTCGCGGATCTCCATGACGATGGCCGCCGATCCCAGCGCGACGCTCGCACCGAGCAACACGCCGGCCACCACGTCCGAGAGCCAGTGGGCGTTCAGGTACACGCGGGAGAAGCCCATCACGAACGCGAACAGCACGGCTATAGCCTCCCACTTCCGCCTCCTGCGACTCGCGGGCATCAGGATCAGCACGAGCGCGACCGCTGTCGCGGCGGCGGCCACGGCGTGTCCGGATGGAAACGAGTACCCCGAGGTTGCCACCAGCGGGTCCGGCGGACGTCCTCGGTGGAGATACGCCTTCGCCGACGCCAGGATCACCTCCGCCGCCCCCCACGTCAGCGCCCACGTGGCGAAGGCCCGCCACCGCCTTCGAACGGCGACCCAGAGAGCAACGATCGCCCGCAGAGGGATCGTCACGATCCCCCCTCCGATCACGTTCAGGGCGCGGGCGATACCCGAGAACACGATGTTGTGGACATCGCCCATCGCCTTGTGGACGGTCTGGTCCCATCGCCCGACGAAGGGAACCGTCGTGCGGGGCGCCGCGGCCGGCGGATGCCGCCCGACCGCCGCGAAGACGAGCACCATGGCGCCAAGCAGGCCGATCGAGTAGAGCAACGTCCGTCGGTGGTTCTTGAGCACGAGGCCGAAAGCCTACCCGGGGCAGGGCGGAGCGTCCGCCCCACACAGGGTGAAGCCCGACTCGTCCTTCGCCCGCTTCACCAGCACCGAACGCGGGATGAACGAGAGGGCCTGGTCGGCCTCCAGCGCGAGCGTCACTGCCGCGCCGCTGGCGAAGCGGAACTCGTACGTCACGCACCCTCCCGGGAACGTGGAGTAGCGGTTCGCCTCGAAGCGCGGCGGCAGGCTGATGGGCTGGTCGAACGCTCGCAGGCCCTGCTCGAACGTCGCCGGCGTCACCTCGACGGCCTGCGAGACGTCGCAGGACCTCGTCAGCGTGACCTCGACGGCGCGAAGCCCGGCGCGGTCGGAGTCCAGCCAGAACTGGGCCTCGCCGCGCCGGATCAGCGAACCGTCGTACGACCAGCCCGCGGGGAACCCAACGATGCAGGGGAGCAACGTGGCCGAAGGAACGGCCTGGGCGGCGAGGATCAGCGCGCTCTGGTCCTTCCCGGTGCAGGTCGGCTCATGAAGGGAGACGCCCCCGCAGGCCGGCAGGAGGAAGGCGGCGGCCGCGAGCGAGAAGAGGGCGGCCCGGGGGAGAGGCCGAGGCCTCACGCGAACACCGCCCAGTTCTGGGCCAGCGCGGTGACCAGGGACAGCCCGACGGCCAGAACCCCGATCGTCAGGGCGATCCTGCGCACGCTCCAGCGCTGGATCCTGACCGGCGGGTACGAAGGCGCCAAGCGCTTGAAGTGCTCCAAGAGGTCGCGGCCGTCGCGCTTCAGGTGCGCACGGAGTTGCGTCGGGCTCGCCACGCCCCGGGTGGCCGCGAAGGCCTCGCCGATCTCCTCGGGGGAGAAGTGCTTGAGCGCGGCCTGGTAGACGCGCTCCGCGTCGGATCGGAGCCCCAGGACGAGCATCATGTTCGCGAGATCGACGGCCTGCCGCCACGGTGACGGCCGCACCTGCACGAAGAACACGTCGATCACTCTCAGCTGGCCGCCCTGAACCATCAGGTTCGCCGGCTTGATGTCACGGTGGGCCAGGCCCGCGTCCCACATCTCCCGGATGAACCGAAGGCCCTGGTCGATCAGACCCTCGTCCACGACGGCGTCGCCGATCTCGACCGCGCCGTTGAAGAACTCCATGACGATCATGTACTCGCGCTCTGGCGTGATCTCGACGACCCCGTAGGGTTTGGGGGTCGGAAGGCTGCAGTCGGCCATCAGGCGAAGCGTGTAGTCTTCGTACTCGACGAACCGCCGGACGGACTGGAACGGCGTCTCGTCCTCCAGCGCCCCGTACAGGATCCTGCGGCCGAGCTTGTACCAGCGGTCCGCCCGCACGTGGCTCTTCGCGTACAACTTCGCGAACAAGTACCTCGCCGGTTCGTCGTCGGTGGCGGCGACCCGCAGGCGGAGCGGCGTCGAGCCGCCCGAGCCCTCCAGTCCGACAGGCTTGGCTTCGAGCACCATGAGGCCGAGCTGGTCCTGCGCCCCGCGCGCGATCGCCTCACCCCGGGGCCCGCCGACATCGAGGTGGGCGGCCTTTCCCCGCCTGTAGGTGACGGGGAACACGTCGTTGGGCGTGTACCATCGGAATGCCACGAGGGCGATGGCGATGCCCATGATCGCGCCGAATACAGCGTCCGTCGGATGGTCCACCGCCAGGTACATCCTTGCGACGACGAGGATCAGGATCAGCGCCCCCACCACCCACTTCGCCGCGTTGCGGGGGCGCCCCGGCACGACGATCGAGTAGGCCATCCCGACGAGCGTCGCGGCCAGGCCGACGACCGGCCGGGAGGGCATTGAGTATCCCTCCCACGGCGCGAGGATCGTGACGCCGAGGGGCCGTTCCCGCCCCAGGAATATCGAGATCTCGTACGCGACCAGCTCGGCGGCAAGCATGCTGGCGAGGAACACGATGAGGTGCCGCCAATGTCGGTACGCGACGAGGACGGCGATCGTCCCCCATCGGAGCACGCGGATCGTCCAGCGGGACGCGAGGAGGTTGATGAGCAGCATCCAATCGGTCAGCCAGTGGGTCCGGAGCTTCGCGATCCACCGGAGCCGGAGCGTGTCGAACCGGTCGAAGAGGCCGCCGAGCGGGTGGAAGAACACGACCCCGATCAGCATCGCCAGGAGGTAGGCGACCATGATGATCCAGAACATTCCCGACCGCCCGAGTTCGTGGGGGAGCGGCGGAGGCTGGCCGGATGGGCGGCGTCGGCGGCGCGAGTCGCCGCGTCCCACGACCCGTCGCTGATGCTCCTCCACGCCGCCGCCCCGTGCCTCGCTAGTCGTGTCCATGGTCCGATCGGATCGAAGGCCCGACTCTACCCCGCGCCGGAGAGCCCGTGGGACCGCAGCCATTCGGCGGCGACCGCGCTTGGCGAACGGCCGTCGATGGACACTTCGGCGTTCATGTGTCTCAGGTCCTCGGTCGTGAGCTCGGCCGACACGGCGTTCACGGCCTCTGCGACCCCCGGCCCGAACCGGTCGATCACCTCGTCCCGAACCACCGGCGTGACGTTCTCCGCCGGCTGCAGGTGCCGGTCGTCACGGAGGAGCACGAGGTGGTTCGCATCGATCGCGCCGTCGCTGGTGAACATCAGCCCCACCTGCGCCTGTCCGCCCTCCAGGGCCGCCACGGTGAGCGGGCCGCCTTGGTCGAGCGGCACGAACGCCTTGAACGTCAGGCCGTAGACGGACTCGAGGCCCCGAAGGCAGAGGGGGCGCTGCGGGCACTCCGGCGGCCCACCGAGGGAGAGCAGGCCTGCGACCGCCGTGAGGTCGCTGATCGCGTGAAGGCCGTACCGGGCGGCCGTGGCTCCTGTGACGACGAACCCGTTCTGGTCTTCGGCGGCGGAGGCCTCGAGGACCCTGACCCCCCGGCTCGCGAACGCCTGCGCCAGGGCCCGGTGGGTCCGTGCCCGATCGGCGGTGGCCGACCCGGCCCCGGCAAGGAAATCGAGGGCGCTGCCCGCGTACTCGGGGACGAGCTCGACGAGTCCCCGTTCGAGCGCCGGCTCGACCAGCTCCCGGGTCCCCAGGTCGAGCTGGAGATCGACCCGGAACCCGGCTGACTCCAAGGACTGGGCGTAGATCTCGGCCAGGAGCACGCTCTCGGAGAAGTTG
The DNA here is from genome assembly GCA_047519495.1 of Armatimonadota bacterium. GTDB lineage: Bacteria > Sysuimicrobiota > Sysuimicrobiia > Sysuimicrobiales > Segetimicrobiaceae > JAPVSX01. The sequence goes on along the minus strand of JAPVSX010000358.1, from coordinate 300 downwards.
AAGGAGGCGATCGTGATCGCGTCGTCGCCGAGAGCGGTCGTCCGAGGCGGGGCGCCGGTCCGGCAGGAGACGAGCAGAGCGAGGGACAGGACCACCGCCGCGCGCCCTCGAACCACGCGCCCTCCCTTCCGAGCCCGGGACCCGACAAGGGTATTCGAAAGCCACGGGGCACGGGAGCCCCGGGGATCTTTCGATAGGCTCCCCGTCTATGGAGATCCGGCGGGGCCTTGCATCGCTGCCCCGCGAGGAAGGGGGGACGGCGGTCACCGTGGGCTTCTTCGACGGCGTCCACCTGGGGCA
>JAPVSX010000357.1:0-2597 GCA_047519495.1 Armatimonadota bacterium | reverse complement strand
GACTTGCCAGCACCGCTGGCCTGTCCCGTGGCTTTGCGCCCCCAGATCTCTCTGGGTTTGCCCTGAAACAAAGCGCCGATATGAAATTGTGCTACAAGTTAATCACATCCGGTTTTGAGTGTCAAGGCTTCACGTCAGGTTTGGAGCACGATTGCTGGAACGTTGGATGAACAAAGTGCCGGACATCCCGCGTGCGCGTTCGGCAATCTCACCGGCGCCGCGGGCGCCGCAGCGACGCTAGCGGTCTGTCTCGCAAGTTCGACGAGGGAAGGACGGCCGCAAGACTTGGGAAGCCGTGCGCTTTAGGGCGTCCGCCAGATCGCGCCGGCCCGGCCGGGCCGAAAGACGTACACGCGCTCCACTCCGCCATAGGCCCCAGACACGGTGTTGAACGCCATCTGAAACGCGACCCCCTTCGTGTCATAGATCACGAACTTGGAGCCCGGTCCCTGGATCACGGTCGCCTCCCGGCCGTACGCCCCGGTCACCCGCGCCTCGGCCGCTCCGACGCCGATCCCCTCGCGCGTCGCGTACCCCGCATCGCCGGTCCCCAGGGCGTACACGGCGTTGTCGGCGACCCCGTGAAACGCCACCAGGGACGGGGCGGCCCAGGCGCTCATCGCGATGCCCGAGTTCGTCCGGAACTGCGGGCCCGGCCCGTTGAGGTCCACGGTGCGCGTGCCGAGGGTCCAGATGAGGTTGGCGAAGGTCATATCGAGCGTCCACGGCCCGATCGAAAGCCCCGGCACGATCACGGTGGCCGGCGTCACGCCCGCCGCCGGACCCGGCAGGCTCTGGACGCCCGCCGATATCGCGACGGCGAGTGCGAGCAGCCAGATACGGCCGTACCCTTGCACGGTGCGTCCACGCGATCTCATGCTATTGTCCCTCCCTCATCGGAGCATTTTCTCGATCCCGGCCGCGAGATCCCGCGCGCCGTCCTCGCCGGTAAAGCCTCCCGTCACGGCCGGGCCCTGCACGCGGCCGTCCGCGCCGATGAAATAAGTCGTCGGCAGCGCCGCGATCCGATACGCCCGGGCGACTGCGCCGCGGACGTCCCGGGCCACCGGATAGGTCACGCCGTGCTGGTGGAGAAACGCCCGGCTCTCTCCCCACGTGTCGGTCTCGCTGTCGATGCCGAGGATGACGACACCGCGGTCCTTGAACCGGAGGTAGGCGGCTTCCAGCTCCTCCGTCTCCGCCCGGCACGGGGGACACCAGGACGCCCAGAAGTTCAGGACGATCGGATGCCCGCGGAACGCGTCCAGGCGCACGGTTTCGCCCTGCGCGTACGAGGGCGCCTCGAACGCGGGGGCGAGCGCGCCCGCCTCGGGGCCGATCCGGACCCGCGTTGAGGACGGCGGCGGGACCTGGGGCGCGATCTCGGTCGCCGCCGTGCGGACGACGCTGTGGACCGCCAGCACGGCGAGTCCCAGCCCTCCGACGAGGAGGACGGCGACAGCAAGCATGGACAGCGGAGGTCTGCGCAGGATCACGTCATGGTGCTCCCAGCGTGACATCCAGAATCTTCGGCTCTCCGAGCAGGGGCGCAATACTCCCGGTGGTGATCGTGGTGCCCGCCGGGGTCACGACCCTCCCAGACGGCGCGGCCGGAACGATGATCGTCACGGTCTGGCCGGGCGCCACGTGGACCTGCTGCCCCTGCCCGCTCGGCCCGAACGGGATCAGCGCGAGCACATCCTTCACCAATCGGATTGGGATCGGCCGCGTCTCCTTGATCGAGACCAGCGCCTGCACGCCGGGGGATGCGCTGGCAGGAGCGCCCAACTGCACATCCACCTTGATCTTCAGTTTGGCGAGCTCCGTGTACACCGCGAGTGGAACCAGGCGGGTTCCCGTGACGGGCGCCGCGGCGCCGCCCGGCGTGTCGACGGAAACCCGCACGGTGTAGCTCGTGACGACATCAGAAGCTACGAGCGTCGTCAGGGTAAACGGCGCCTCCGCGTCCGGCGAGATCGACGCGATGGCCACCCGGTTGGCCGTCCTGTCCCCACTCGACCAGTCAAACGTGACGGTCACGGTCACGGGGCCGCTGGCCTCCTTCCCGGCGTTCGCGACCCTGCCCGTGACGCGAAACAGCGGGCCGGCGGTGTCCACCGTTTCCGCCAGCCCTCTGAGCGCGAGCGGCATCGGGGCCGGCGCGGCCGTGCCCCGCGGAGCCGGAGCCTCAGAAGGCGTCGTCCCCGGAGACAGCGGCGGCAGACCGGGTGGGGCCGGCATCAGGCCCGGAGGCGCGGCGGGCGCCGGCGGCGGGGCGGCCAGCGGCCCGATAGCGATCCGCTCGACCACGAAGGCCAGGACGGCCCGGCTGCCGCGAAACACAAAGCCGACGCCCTGGAACGGGTACAGCACCGTCGTCTCGGTCGCAGATCCCGTCACGACCGAGTTCGCGTCGCCGATGAGCCGCGCGGCCTCGTCGGCACGGGTGCCAACCCCTGCCCCGAACAGCGTGCGGAACTGCGGGCTGGTCGTGCTGAGCCGGACGGCGATCCCGCCCTGCACATCCGCGGCCACACCTCGCTTCGGAAACACGAGCGTGCCGGCCGGCCCTCGCGCGGCGGGCCCCAGGACGGCAG
>JAPVSX010000356.1:0-1549 GCA_047519495.1 Armatimonadota bacterium | reverse complement strand
GGCGGTCCTCCTCGAGGTGCGCGACCACCTTGCGCACCGCCGCCCTGGCGGCCTGCGTGCCCTTCCCGGGGGCGAACTCGCGGAAGTCGAGCGCCTGAGCGGCGGCGATCAGCTCGATGCCGAGCACGCCGTACGCGTTGGTCAAGATTTGCTTGGTCTTGAGCGCGGCGTTCATCCCCATCGAGACGAAGTCCTCCTGGTCCGCGGCCGCCGGGATCGACTGCGTGCACGACGGCGTGGAGAGGATGCGCTGCTCCACGATCATCATGTCTGCGGTGTACTGGGAGAGCATGAGCCCGGAGAACATCCCCGCCCCCTTGGTGAGGAAGGCGGGCAGACCGACGGACAGCGCCGGGTTGAGCAAACGGTTGAGGCGGCGCTCGGAGAGCACGCTCACCATGGTGAGGCCGGCCCCAACCATGTCGAGCGGCATGGAAACCGGCGTTCCCTGGAAGTTGGCACCGGTGAGTACCCGATTCTCCTCGCCTATGAAGATCGGGTTGTCCGCCACGCCGTTCAGCTCGATCTCGAGCTGGGTGCGTGCGTACGCCATGGCGTCCCGCAGCGCGCCGATCACCTGGGGGGTGGAGCGCATCGAGTAGGCGTCCTGCACCTTGACCTTGAGCTTGCCGGTGACCAGGTCCGAGCCGTCCATCACCTTGCGCAGGTTCGCCGCGCAGGTGATCGCGCCCTTGAAGCCGCGCAATTCGTGGAGGCGGCCCTGGTACGGCTTCATGTTGGCGAGCAGCGCCTCGAGCGACATGGCGGCCGCGATCTCGGCCTGCTTGATCCAGCGCTCCGCATCGTAGAGGATCAGGCAGCCCATGCCGGTGATCAGGTTCGACCCGTTGATCGCGGCGAGACCGTCCCGGGCCTGGAGCCCCGGAACCGGGATCCCGGCTTTCTCCATTGCTTTCGCTGAGGGCATGCGCTTCCCCTGGTAGAAGCTCTCTCCCTCGCCCATCATCACGAGGGCAAGCTGGCTCATCGGCGAGAGGTCACCGCAGGCGCCCACGCTCCCTTTCTCGCAGACGACCGGCGTGACCCCGGCGTTGAGCAGCGCTACGAATGTGTCGGTGATCTCTGGACGGCAGCCGGAGTAGCCGCGGGCGTGGACGTTCGCGCGTGAAACCATTGCGGCGCGAACGTGCTCGATCGGTGCAGGCTCGCCGATGCCGGCGGCGTGGTTGTAGATGAGGTAGCGCTGGAACTGCTTGACCTGCTCGTCGGAGAGCACCACCTCGGAGAACTCGCCGATCCCGGTGTTGATCCCATACATGATTTCGTGGGCGACGATCTTCTTCTCGAGCATCGAGCGGCACCTGGTGATGCGCTCGCGAGCCTCGGCAGCGAGCTCAACCTGATCGCCCTGCCGGGCCACCCGCACCACGTCCTCGATCGTCAGGTGCTGTCCGTCGAGCCTCACAGGCATGGGGGTTTCCCTCCCGACGCGCCCGCGCGGGGCGGTCTGATACGGCAGCGGACATGATACGACTTTTCACAAGCTCCACGTCAGGGGTTCGTGATCGGGAATGGCGGCGCCCGCGCC
>JAPVSX010000355.1:0-2273 GCA_047519495.1 Armatimonadota bacterium | reverse complement strand
CGGGCGCCGCGACATCACGCGAGAGAACGGCGCCGGGCGGATTCGGGTTCCTCCCGGTCGTCCTCTTCCTGGCGTTTATCGGGATCTCGCTCGCCCTCTCGCGGTCGCGCCCGCGCCGCTGTCCCCGGTGCGGCGCGCCGCTGCAGCCGTCCGAGCTGCGCGCCGGTTTGTACGGCGGTCACACGCTCCAAGGCTGGGTCTGTCCCAACTGCGGCTATCGAGAGAAGCATGTCCTTCGAGAGGGCGCCGGGGTGCCCGGCCCGATCTGGCTCGGCGGGGGTGGGGCCGGCTGGGGGACCGGCGGCTTCTCAGGCGGCGGGTTTGGCGGCTTCGGCGGCGGCTCCTCGGGCGGCGGCGGCGCCACCGGGGGCTGGTAGATGGCGACCCGGGTGCACCGGCTGCTGAGTCCCGCGGAGAAGGCCCGCCTCCGGCATGTCGTCGAGGCGGCAGAGCGGGAGACCGGCGTGGAGATCGCCGCGCTTCTCGTGCCGCATGTGGACGACATCGAGGCGTTCGCGAGCGCGTACTTCAACCACCTGGGCGTGGGCAAGCGCGGCCGCGACAATGGGATCCTGATCCTGGTGGTCGTCGATCGCCGGGCCGTCCGCATCGAGGTCGGCCGCGGCCTCGCGTCGACCGTGACGCCGGACGCGGCGCGGAAGATCATCGAGGGCGTGATCGCCCCGCAGTTCCGCCTGGGGCGCTACGGCGAGGGGTTGGTGCGCGGGGCGGAGGCGCTCGATCACCTCGTGCGGGCGGGGAGCGCTCCGGGAACCGGTGCGCGGTAGCCGCCCGGTCCTGCTGCTGGTTGTGCTGGGCGCCGTCGCGGCCGCCGCGTGGGCCGCGTCGACCTACAACCACCTGGTGCAGGCCCGGCTCGCGGTGGACGCCCAGTGGGCCCAGGTCGAGATCCAGTATCAGCGCCGGGTGGATCTGGTCCCGGAGCTGATCGCGGCGGTCCGGGCCACCCTCGTGCAGGAACGGACGGTCCTCGAGGCGCTCGCCCGCGCGCGCGTCGCCTACCTCGCGGCGTCTGCCGGCTCTCCCGAACGCGTCCGCGCGGCGACCGCGCTCGAGCCCCCGCTCGGGCGTCTCGTGGCGGTCATCGAGGCCTCGCCGTCGCTGCGCAGCAGCGACACGGTCGCCCGCCTCATGGACGAGCTCGCGGGGACCGAAAACCGGATCGCCGTCGAACGGCGCCGCTACAACGATCGCGTGCGCACGTACGACACGCTCGTCATGCAGTTTCCCGCCTCCGTCGTCGCGGCCGCCGCCGGTTTTCCCCCTCGCCCGTACTTCGAGGCGAGGCCGCCGGCCCAGGTCCCGCCGGCAGTTACCCTTCCGTCGCCGTGAGCGGCGTGACCCAGACCTGCTCCGCCGCGTCGCGCGGGAGCGTCTTACGGACCCCGCCCAGATGGACGATCAAGGGCCCCCGCGGCGTCGCGCTGGCCTGCACGGTGACCTCCGCCCCCAGCCGGAACCCGGTTTCCAGCGCTGTCCGGAGGAGGTCGGTGCGCTCCTCCGGGAGCGCTGTGACGCGGGCGGAAACCCGGGCCGGCAGGACTGCGAGCGTCTGGTCGCGCCGGGCCGGAAGCCGCCCGTCGGGTGTGGGGATCACGTGCCCGTGGGGGCACCGGTCCGGATGGTCGAGCACATCATCCAGCCGGGCCTCCACCTCCGGGCTGATCACGTGCTCCATCTTGCACGCCTCGTCGTACACGGCGGGAAGAGCCATTTTGAGCACGTCGGTCAGCAGCCGCTCCGCGAGGCGGAGGCGGCGGACCACCTGCGTGGCGATCTGCAGACCCGACGCGGTCAGCCGCGGGCCCTCGCTGGAGGGTTCCAGGTATCCCTGGTGCTCGAGGCGCTTCAGCATCTCCGAGGCGGACGGGGCGGACACCCCCATCGCCTCCGCGACCCGGGACGTGGTGACGCGGTGCCCCGCCAGCGCGATCACCAGCACGCTCTTGAGGTACATCTCCGTGCGCTCGACTTTGGCGATGTCGTGGGTCGTCACGGCGGTCACCCGGAGACAGATTCGTGTGGCGTCGCCGCAGGTCCCTTCTCGCTTGCCGGGCCTCCGCGGGAATGGGCCGCGCCGACCGGGCGCTTCGGGTGCTTCCCAAAACCTTGACACCCCGAGGGGGATTAGGCTACCCTAACACACGGAGAAAATTTCTGATGATTTTGCTGAGGAATATCCACGCCGCCGAGGCGCATGTTTAGCGCGTTCCTGATCACCGTGCGCGAAGGGCTGGAGATGTCTCTGATCG
>JAPVSX010000354.1:0-3344 GCA_047519495.1 Armatimonadota bacterium | reverse complement strand
TGCCGCAGGCGCTGCTTCACGAGCTCCGAGACGACGCCCGCCTGCGCGAGTTTCTCAAAGAAGTCGTCTTCCTCTCCGGGCAGGCCCAAGCGCAGGCGCGTGACCATCAGGCTGCACACATCGATGGCCGCCTCCCGCGGCTCTTGCAACCAGCCGGTCGATCGCCGTTGTCATCGAGATGAATGCTCTCCTACAAGCGCCCGTGCTCATTTTACACGCAACGGGCCGGTGATTCTACTCCACGACAGCCAGGCGGAATGGCTATCACGACTTCGGGCCGCGCGTCGCGTGGGACAGGAGGCGCTGCCCCGTTCTCCGAAGTCTTTGCCCCCATGCCGATGTCAGTGTCTCGCCTTGCGGCAGCGGCCGTGCTCTTCCTCCTGCTCTTCGGCCTCACCTTCCTCCCGGCATCGCACCGGTGGGATGAGGCTGTCACGGTCTGGCTCCAGCACGCGGCGCCGGCGCCCGATGTCCCCGCCGCCCTCTTCGTGTTCCTGGGGGACGCCGAGGTGGTCATCCCAGGGCTCGCGCTTGCCGGACTGTTCCTCCTGCGACGGGATCGGTTCGGGGGCAGCGCCGTGCTCGGCCTGGCGGCGGTGCTCCTGGGCATCAGCCTCCTGGCGGTGGCCCTCAAGCACGTGATTCCCCAGCCGGGTCCGCCCCTTCCGCTCCAGCGCCAGGTGTTCCAGATAGGGCTCAGCGTGCCCCAGCCGTTCAGCTTCCCGTCGGGTCATACGCTCCGGACCACGTTCATCGCGGGGACGCTGCTGCGGCGCGCACCGGTCCTGGCCGGCGCCACCGTACTCTCAATGATGGCCGCGCTCGTCTACCTGGGGGACCACTGGATGACCGACGTCCTGGGCGGCCTCTCCCTGGGGTGGGTGTGTGTGGAGATCGCGCGGCACCTGTGGGGAGCGGCGGGCCCATACCGCCGTCACCTGCCCTGAGAGGAGGCCAGCCCCTCCGACCGTCGGGCGATGCGGCTAGAACGCCACGCTCATCGGCCGCCCCCTTCGGCCATGATTGTACCACACTCCTCGATGCGGGGGTGGGAACCGCGGATGCTGGATCTCGCGAGAACCGCTACGACAGCTCGACCTCTGAGCTGTCGCCGATGTTGATCCGGCCCCGCCGGCCGGTCACCACGGCGTTCTCGCCGATGATCGAGTGCTCGAGCAGCACGCTCTCGGCCCGCGCGCTGGCGTTGATGATCGTATCCTGGATGACGGCGTTTGTGACCCGGGCGCCCTCGGCGACCGTGACGTAGGGGCCGATCACCGACCCCTCGACGATCGCGGTGTCCGCGACGAACGCGGGAGGAATCACGATGGAGCCGGCGATGTGCGCCGGCGGCGGCGCGAACTCCAGCAGCGCGTGGTTGGCCTGCAGCAGCGCCTCGGGGGTCCCGCAGTCGTACCAGCGGTCCACCGGGAAGGTCTGCAGCCGCTCCCCCTGCTCGACCATGATCTGCAGCGCGTCGGCGAGCCAGTACTCTCCGTTGACCATCCGGTGCTCGCCCACCAGGCGCTCAAGCGCGGCACGAAACGGCGCCGGACGCTGGATCATGTAGACTCCGACCACGGCGAGGTCGCTCGGGGGGGTGGCCGGTTTCTCCCACAGGCGCCGGACGAACCCGTCTCCGTTCACTTCGACGACGCCGAACGAGCGCGGGTCCCCAACCCGGTGCACCCCAATCGCCGAGTGGGGCAACCGGGCGGCCGCCGCGAGATCCATCCGCACGATCGTGTCGCCGAAGATGATGAGCGTCGGCGCGGTGAGGTGCTGCCGGGCCAGGTAGATCGCGTGGCCGTTCCCGAGGGGCTCATCCTGGTTGACGAAATGGGCCCGAAACGGATACCGCTCCCGGACAAACTCCTCCACCTTCTCCGCCAGGTACCCGACGACGAACGTGATCTCCTCGACGCCGAGATCCCGCAGGTCGTCCAGAATGTACGCGAGGATCGGCTTCCCGGCGACGTTCATCAGCACCTTGGGCTGCGTGTGGGTGTGCGGCCGGAGCCGCTTTCCCCGTCCGGCCACCGGGATGATGGCGTTCAATCGATGGCCTCCCTCATCCCTCGCGGAAGAAACTCAGGAGCCGGCTCTGCAACTCCGACGCGACCTCGTTCACGTCCTTGATCGTGTCCACGCCGCGCCAGTACGCCTGCGACTTGAACACGCCCAGGCGGCCGGCGCGGGCCAGCTCCGGGAACGTCGTCGTCTCGTGGTCGCCGCGCTCCGGCAGCCGGTCCCGCAGCGCGGGCGACAGCGCGTAGACCCCGGCGTTGATCCAGTACGGCAGCTCGGGTTTCTCGCGAAACTGCGTCACGCGGCCGTCCCCGTCGAACTCGACGATGCCGTACGGGCTCACAAACGGCGTCAGGACGATCGTGGCGAGCATCCGGTGGGAGCGGTGGTGCTCGAGGAGCGGGGCCAGGCGGAGGTTGGTGATGGTGTCGCCGTTGGTGGCGATGACCACGTCCTCGCCCTCCGGGACCTGGCCAAGCGCCAGCCGGAGCGCCCCGCCGCGGCCGAGCGGCTCCTGCTCCACCGCGTAGGCGATGCGCACGCCCAGGCGTTCGCCGCGGCCGAAGTAGGCCTGGATCACCTCGTGGCGGTAGCCGCAGGAGACGACGACGTCCGTCACGCCCTGCCCCTGCAGCCACTGGAGCTGATAACTGAGGATCGGGATGCCCATGATCTCCACCATGGGCTTCGGGCGGTCCTCCGTAAACGGCCGGAGCCGCTCCCCTTTCCCGCCTGCGAGCACGATCGCGTACACGGCAGCGCTCCCTTAGAACCGCGCGTCCCGGGCGATCTCGTCCCAGTGGGCCGTGAACCACTCCCAGGTTCGCCGGAGCCCCTGTTCAAAGTCGACGGCAGGCTGGTAGCCCAGGATGCGCTCGGCCTTCTCCACCGAGGCGCACCGCCGCGTGATCTTGTCCCATGAGCGGCGCTCCACGTAGCGGACGCCCGCGGGATTCCCGGCGAGTTCGTTGATCAACCCGGCGAGCCGGGCCACCGTGACTTCCCGGCCGGAGGCCAGGTTCATGGCTTCGCCGGCCGCCGCTTCAGACACCCCCGCGGACAGGAGCCCTTGCACGACGTCGCCGACGTACGTGAAGTCCCGCGTCTCCTCGCCGGTCCCGGTGATCGGGAGCGGCTCCTTGCGCATCGCCCAGTAGAGGAAGTTGGGGATTACGTTCCGGTAGCGGCCGGGGATCTCGCCCGGGCCGTAGACGTTGAAGAACCTCGCCCGCACGACCGGCAGCCCGTAGTGGTGGTGGAAGAAGTTGCAGTACAGCTCGCCCAGCAGCTTCGTGATCTGGTAGGGCGTGTCGAGG
>JAPVSX010000353.1:0-8356 GCA_047519495.1 Armatimonadota bacterium | reverse complement strand
TCTGCGCCGGCCTGATGTGGCGGATCGTGCACTCCCCGTTCGGCAAGTCCCTGCAGGCCATCCGCGACAACGAGGTGCGGGCGGAGTCGATCGGGATTCGCGTCCGCCGGTCCCGGTGGATCGTGTTCGTGCTCTCCGGCATGTTCACGGGGATCGCCGGAGTGCTGTGGGCGCCGCTCAACGGGCTGGCGACCCCCGACGTGATGTACTGGCCGTTCTCGGGCGAGATCGTCTTCATGACCGTGATGGGCGGGTTCCGCAGTTTCCCCGGGCCCATCATCGGCGCGGTCGCCTTCAACTACCTGAAGTCGTATGCGGTCGGCCGGACCGAGTACTGGCAGCTGCTGCTGGGCGTGGTGTTCGTCGCGCTGGTGCTCGTCATGCCCGATGGAATCATGGGCGCAGTGGCGCGCCTGACCCGCCGAGTGCGGAGGGAGGGCTGAGGTGCCGCTGCTGGCCGCCGCGGGCCTGAAAAAGTCGTTTGGCGATACCCACGCGGTCGACGGGGTCGACTTTTCAATCGACGCGCAGCGCCTGATCTCGCTCGTGGGTTCGAACGGCGCCGGCAAGACCACGCTCGTGAATCTGATCACCGGACTCCTGCGGCCGGACGAGGGGCGGATCGTCTTCGCCGGGCAGGACGTGACGTCGCTCTCGATCTACGGCCGGATCAAGGCCGGGATCGCGCGGAGCTTCCAGCTCGTGAATCTGTTTGATGCCCTGACGGTGCTCGACAATGTCCGGCTCGCGATCTTCTCCCGCGACAACAAGATCAACCAGGCGATGCGCCTCGCCGAACGCGACCGCGACGCGGAACAGGAGGCGCGCAGCGTCATCGGAGAGTTCGGGCTCGCGGATAAGTGGAACGTGCCGGCGAGCGGGCTCGCGCAGGGCGAGCGCAAGCTGCTCGACGTGGCGGTGGCCTACGCGCTTCGGCCGAGGCTGATTCTGCTGGACGAGCCGACGAGCGGTGTCGGCACGCGGGAAAAAAGCGACATCATGGACCGGGTCGCGGCCGTGGTCCGGTCGCGCGGGCTGAGCGCGGTGATCGTGGAGCACGATATGGACATCGTCTTCAAGTACTCGGACCGTATCGTCATGATGCACGAGGGCCGGGTCCTCGCCGAGGGGGCGCCCGATGAGATCATCCGCGACGCGCGCGTCGCGACCATGCTGGGAAGGCGTGAGGCGGAGCGGCGTGGATGAGTGAGCGGGCCGCCCCGGAGACGGTGCTGGAACTGCACGGGGTGAACACCTTCCGGGGCCCGGCGCACGTGCTGCGCACGGTGTCGGTGTCCATCCGGAACGGCGAGACGGTGTGTCTGGTCGGCCGCAACGGTGCCGGCAAGACCACCACGATGGACAGCATCATGGGCCTCCTGCCGGTGCGGTCCGGCACCGTCGTCTACCGCGGGCGCGAGATCACGGCGCTCGGGCCGCACGTCCGCGCGCGAATGGGCATCGGCTATGCCCCTGATGACTGCGGCATCTTCCCCGAGCTCACCGTCGCCGAACACCTCCGGATCGGCCAATGGCTCGCCGCCCGTCCGCGCGCGGGCCACAACGGATCCGCGGCCGGCGATCCCGGCGGCGCGATCTACGACCTGTTCCCGGAACTGCGCCGGCTGCTCCAGCGGAAGGGCCTGCACCTCAGCGGTGGTGAGAAGAAGATGGTCGCGATCGCCCGCGCGATGGCGCTCCGGCCCTCGGTGCTGCTGCTCGATGAAGCCTTTGAGGGGCTCGCGCCCGTCGTCGTCAACCGGTTTGCCGACGCCGTGCGGAAGATCCAGGCGATGGGGATTTCCATGCTGATCGCCGAATCCAACGTGATGAGCGCTGCCAAGGTGGCCGACCGCCTGTACGTGATCGATCGGGGGGAGATCATTTTTGATGGCACGCCGGCCGAGGTGTTCAAGCACGAGGGGGTCATGCAGACGATCCGAGGATAGCGCGCCTCTCCCTGCCGGCGCAGGAGGGTGATCCGAATGAGAGGTCTCGCCCGGGGTCTAGTGGGAACGCCCGGCACGATCTGGCGCGCGATCCGCACCCGCCCGGGCATCTTCCTCGCGGTCGCGCTCGCGGTGATCATCCTCGACCTCTGCCTGCCGCTGTTCGTGCTCTCGGTCTTCCGGAAGCCGTGGGATCACTTCTCGTTCAACCCCTGGCTCGTGAACCTGCCCGGCTGGCTGTTCTCGCCCAAGGAGACGCTGGCGCGCAAGGTCGAGTTTCTGTCCGATGTCTCCCTCTTCTGGTTCATCGCCAGCAGCCCGTATGACGCGGCCGAATGGGGGTTCTCGGTGGGGCTCCAGGATCTCTTGCGGTGGCTGTACATGGGCGGGGTGTTCGGCGCCTACTTCACGCTGTGGGTGTATGCGCGAGCCCGGCTCGCCGGATGGAGCCGCCCGTGGCGGGGCAGCGGGCGCGGTGGAGTGGCGGGTGCGGTCCTGAGCACGCTCGGGCTGGCGACCTCACCGTGCAGCGTGGCGGGGTGCGGCCTGCCCGTGCTGCCGGTGATGGGGCTGGCGCTCCAGGGCCTGACGAGCGGCACCCTCGCCGCGCTCACCACCGTGTCCCACGCGGCGACCCAGGTGGTGTTCATCGGGATGACGCTGGCGGTGGTGGCCCTCGCGTGGCTCATCACCTTGAGGGAAGGGCCGCCCCGGTCCTTCGTTACACAACAGGAGGAACGCCGCGGCGGAAGGCTAACTACGGCATAAGATTGCGGGCTGACGGAGGGGGGTGGGGGCGGGGAAAGGCCGGCTCACCGTGCGCGTGGGTTCGCCAGGAGCCGGAGTCGCGGGACGAGAGAGGGGGAAGAGAGCAATGGCTGACCAGGAAGTCGGTCGCCGAGATTTCTTGAAGCAGCTTGGAGTGACGGTGGGAGCGGCGGCGGTCGCGGGCGCCGCTGGCAATCTCGCCGCGTCGCAGCCGGTGGAGGCGCAGCCGGCCGTCAGGAAGATCCCCGATACACCTTTCAAAGTGGGGCAGATGACGTACTTCTCCGGGCCCGCGGCCGTGCTGGGCGAGCCCATGTATAAGGGCACCGTCCTCGCCCAGGAGGAGATCAACCACCAGGGTGGGCTCTTGGGGAAGCGCAAGATCGAGATCATCAAGGCCGATGAGAACGCCGGGACCGACGCCAATGTCAAGGAGCTCAAGCGGCTCAAGCTCTCCGAGAATATTGACTTCTTCACGGGGATCACGTCCAGCGGCAACACGCCGGCCCTGGGTCCGGTCGCCGAAGAGCTCAAAGTGTTGACGATTTTCGTTGACGGGTGCACGGACTTTCTGTTCGACAAGGCCGTGCCCAATCCGAAGTACATCTTCCGGATCACGAACATCCAGTCGGCCGACGGCGTCACCTGCGCACTCGCGATCGCCCAGACGTGGCCTCAAGTGCGCAAGATCGCCCACATCCATCCCGACTACTCCTACGGCCGCAACGCGTTCGATCATATTCGGATCGTGAGTGAGAAGCTGCTCCCGGGCTCGCAGATCGTGATGGAGGGATGGCCCAAGCTGGGCACCACGGACTTCTCGGCCCACATCGCCAAGGCCATCTCGGCGAAGCCGGACATCCTCGTCTCATCGGTGTGGGGCGGCGACTACGTCGCGTTCTACAAGCAGGCGCTCGGGTATGGCCTGTTCAAGAAGATGAAGTTCGCCACCACGCTGGCGCTCGGCGTGCAGCCGCACGCGATCGGCAAGGACCACCCCGAGGGCGTCATCGGCGGCTGCCACGCGAACTACTACTTCACGTACCCGCCTCAGGGCCGCTGGCCGCTCAACACTGATTTTGTCAGCAAGTACTACGCGCGGTGGCAGGAGTACCCGAACTTCCAGGCCGAAGGCGCGTACACGGGCATGAATATGCTCAAGGAAGCGATCGAGCGGGCCAACAAGCTCACGGGCGGGTGGCCCGATGACGAAGCGATCATCGGCGAACTCGAGGGGTTGAGCTACGTCGGCCCCGGCGGATACGTCTACATCCGGCCGGACAACCACCAGGGATACAAGGACGCGATGACCGGGTTCACCAAGAACTACCCGAATTATCCGTTCCAGACCATCGATACGAGCCGGGTGATCGTGGTCCCGATCCGGAGCATCACCGCGCCGCCCGGATGGAAGGGCACCGACCCCACCCGGACCTACGACTGGATCAACAAGACCTGGCCGAAAGTGACCGGCTAACCGATCGGACGGCCGTGGGCGGGCGCCGCGGACACGCGGCCCCGCCCTGGTGGCCCTCGCGATCCATGCCCTGCGCTGCGAATCCGCCCGACGGCCCCCGCCGGAATGAACGGCGCGGCCGGGGGATCGCGGCGCTCGCCGCCGCGTGGGTGGTGGCCCTCGCCACGCCGACGTGGGCCGGCCACGAGTCTCCGTTCTACCCGTCGTATTACCCGCAGGAGATCCGCCTGGACACGGTGGCCCCGGCGGCCGCCGGACGCCTGCTGGCGAACGCGTCGATCCATGCCTACGTCGGCGGCGACCCGTTTGCCGGTCGCACCTCACCCGGCGGCGTCGCCCCGGTGGAGTCGCTGGGCTCGTACGTCGTCGTCACCCTGAACCCGGCGTCGAGACGACTGGCCACCCCGGCGGCCCGGTGTGCGGTGGCGGCGGAGGTGATCCGCCGGCCCGGCCGGCCGGGCGGCGCATTTGTCGTTCATCCCTATCCGGTCACGCCGTACCACTGGGATTACCTCGAGCACGCCGACCTCGCCGCGGCCGCGCTCCGCAGCCTTCGCGTGGGGGGCCAAGGCGGGACGCCGCCCGGCCCGGGCGCGATCGTGGCCGCGACCGCCCAGGCGGCGCGCCTCATCGGCGCCGGGGCGCCCCACGCGTCCCCGGGGTCGCCGGACTGGGACGCCCGCGTGGAGACCGTCGATGCCGACGAGCTGCTCGCCGCACACGCGATCCGGTTCGCGGGGTGGGTGGGCCCGCCGTGGCTCAAAGAGGGATGGTTCAATGCCTACCTCTTGATGGCGGGGAGCGTCGCCGATCACGAGCGCCGGGCGGAGATCGATCACCTGTACCACCGCCTGGTGACGGGCGCGTACCGGGGCGCGGAAGACCAGGTGAACCTCGAGCGGATGCTCGTCTCGCGGCTCCGACAGGGATGCGAGCGCGTGGTCGTGGGGTACACACTGCGCCGGGAGTATTACAACACCGATTACTCCAACGGCATCGAGAACGTGGGATTCGACTCGCACAGCGGCCTGAACTCCGCGGTGTTCATCCGGACCGCCAAGCTGAAGGACTTCCCGTGGAACGGCTGGCTGCGCCTTGGGGTGGCGGGGACGCCTGCGTCCCCCTGGAACCCGATCAGCGGATTCGGGGACGCCTTCGGGAGACTGATGTGGGCCGCGGTCGGAGACCCGGCGCTATTGCCCGCGCCCGCCAACGGCGGCTGGGCGGCCAACCGTCTCGGCAGTTGGGATACGTGGAGGGAGCGAGTCCAGCGGACCTTGGGGGGGCTGATCGGACAGGAGAACGCGCCCAGCCCGCAGCTCGACGTCCCACCGGATACGCTGCTCCCGCATCCCGGCACCGGGGTCCTGGAGCGGATCAAACCGGGCACGCGCGCCGCCGATATGGTGGAGTACCGGGTGCTCGCGTCTTCCTTCCACGACGGCACGGCGATGACCGCCTCCGACGTGCTGTACCCGTTCGTCCTCGCCTACCGCTGGAGCGGCGGGAATCCGCAGGACCTTCACGCCTACGATCCCTCGGTGGACCGGGCCACGGCGCTCATGCGGCGGGTGCTGGTCGGGATCAAGGTGGTCGGCACGCAGAAGGTGGTGAAGAACCTCGGCGGGGACCTGATCCTGCGGTATGACGTCCCGGTCGTCCGCATGTACGTGAATGATGCCGGGGCGGATCCCCACCAGGCGGCCGATCTCGCGCTGCCCTGGAGTACGGTGCCGTGGCATGTCCTCGTGTTGCTGGAGGAAGCGGCCAAGCGCGGCATCGGGGCGCTCTCTCCCGAGGCCGCGGCGTCAGAGCATCTCGCCGTGCTGGATCTCGTCCGCTCGGCGCACCAGACCGCGCGGCTCGCGCGGCTCGTCGATGAGTTTGCCGCGCGGAGCTACGTGCCGGAGGCCCTCAAGGGACGGGTGTCCGCCGGCGAGGCCCGCCGGCGGTGGCGGGCGCTCCTGGCTTTTTACCGGGCGAACGGCCATTTTCTTGTGACCAACGGTCCCTACCGGCTCGCGAAATGGTCATCCACCGGAGCGGTGCTGGAGGTCTTTCGTGACCTCAGCTACCCGCTGGGTGTCGGTTCCTTTGACAAGGACGTCCTGCCGCGGCGGGCCTTCATCCCCACGCTGTCACAGCGGGGCGCCCGGATCGAGTTCCGGCCGGAGGTGGAGCGGGTGATCAAATACGACCGGTACTACAGGATCGCCCGGGAGGCCCTGGGAAGCGAGACGTCGGGGGCCATCGACACCGTGACGTCCCTGTGCCGGTATGTCATCGTGGGGAGCGACGGGCGCGTGGTGAACGTGGGGGCGGCCCCGGATCCGAAGAACGGCGTGTACCGCATTGACCTCGGGGATCGCCTCGGCCGCGGCGCATACATGGCATTCGTGGCCGTGTTCCTCAACGACAACTACCTGACCCCGGACGTCAAGGCCGTGTCCTTCCGGAAGTAGGGGTGCCACGCTGTGCCGCGTGCCGGGTGGCGCCCCCGGCGGGGACCATGCGTGGCGCAACCGCCCGCCGCCGGCGCCACACATCCCCGACGAGGATCAGCAGGCGGAGCGGACTCGACTCCGTCTGGAACAGGTTCCACGTGATCGCGAATTCCCCGAGCGTCCCCGGGCCGCCCGGCATCGCGACGTACCGTCGCTCGAGATCCCTCTGCGCGTGTCGCCGGTGGGCCGGAGTGCGACACGGTGACAATCTTACAGGATAATATGAGTCGAGGTGACGGGGCGCGCGGGAGGAGGCGATCGAGATGGGGAGACACCAGGGTAGACAGCGGGGTCTCGGGGCGGCGCTGGGCGTCCTGCTCGTGCTGGCGGCCGTCCCGCTTTCCCGCCAGGCGGCGGGAGCGGCTCCGGCCGTTCGCACGATAGGGGTCGTCGATTTCTACGCCATCTCGCCGGTCTCGCCGATCGTCGGCGTGATTCCCGAGCGGTTTGCGGCCGACGACCTCTCGGGGATGCTCGCGCAAGCGGGGGAAGGCCGGATCATCCTGGTGGCGCGCCGGACGGTGCAGCAGGCTGAGCATGAGCTCGCCTGGCATGATGCCGATGTGCTGCGGTATGATCGCCTGAGCGCGCTCGCCCAGCGCCTGCATGCGGACCGCCTCGTGATCGGCTGGATCCGCCAGCTCGCCGTGGCCTTCGACTCGGGCGGTGACGGGTTCCCGCCCAGGGGGAGCGGTCCGATCATGGCAACGGCCGCCCTCACGGTCCAGGTGTTCGATGCCGGGCAGGGGCGGATCGTGGCCGAGACCAGGACGGATGGGAACGCGCTGGGCTTCGTCCGCCCGATTCTTACGGAGATCGTCCTGCATCGTGCGCTCGAGCCGGCGGTGGCCCCGACCCTCTCCGCGCTGACGGCGCCCGCGTTGTGAAGGTGAACCGCCGCCCCCCTGGCGAGCGATCGCCGGACGGCCGCTAAGGCACGCCTGCACCCGCTTCCAGCCGCCCCGTGAGGGCACCGCCGTAGCCGTGGTGAGGTACTTCGACCGGCTGCGGCAGGTGTTAATTAGTTTGCTATTGGCCCATCGAGGGACGTACGCCATGCTCGGTTCTTGTCTCGCAAATCGACCGTCCATTTTGGATCCATCGTCGTCTCCAGATTAGGTCGTTGCACCAAGCGAAGATCAAAATCAGGAGGCCCTCTCAGGGCCCGAACGTCGGTCGGCCGTTATGCCCCGAAGACGTCAAACGGGTCACGTGCGCCCCCTCACAGGAGCGGCTGTACTGATAGCCGTCGGGATGATCGCGCCGGTACTCCTGCCACAGCAGGCCGAGCGTCACGCCTTTGCGGCAGAGCTCGCGGCGGATCTCCTCCCACACCGGCTCGGCCGTACGCGGGACCGCCCGGGATTTGGCGGATAGAGCCGCCCTTCCAGCGTCGCATCGTCCAGGTCCTCAGGGAGGGGCCACGTAGGCTCCAGCGCCGCGGCCCGATGGAGCACGCCCATCACGGTGCTGTGCGAGAGCCCCAGGCTCTGGGCAATCTGACGTCCCATCAGATGATAGTCGGTCTGGAGTCGAAGAATGTCGCGGACTTTGCGCATCGGTAGCCTCCTGCGTGCCATCGTGCTCGCACCCCCGTTCTCGTTGAGCCATGCTCACCGAGATTGTCAACGGTAGGGCGAACACCTGAGGCGTCGACT
>JAPVSX010000352.1:0-15562 GCA_047519495.1 Armatimonadota bacterium | reverse complement strand
CGGTCCACCATCGTGCCGTCCACAACTGCGACCCCTGACCCGGCGGCGCGAGCGTCCTCGAAGGCGGCGACAACCCTCCGGGCGTGCTCCACTTCATCGGCGGTGGGCGCGAACACCGCGTGGACCGGTGCGATCTGCGCGGGATGGATCAGCATCTTGCCGGTGTACCCGAGGCGACGCGCTGCCTCCGCATCGGCGCGCAGCCCGGCCTCGTCCCGGAAGTCCGCGAAGATCCCGTCGATCGGCTCGGCCCCGGCGGCGTGGGCGGCCACGCTGACCGCGCCGCGGGCCCACGCCAGCTCCGCGCCCTCGCGCGTGCGCGTCATGTGGGCGTCCGCCGTGAAGTCCTCCGCCCCGAACGCCACGCCGCAGATCCGGTCGGAGGCGCGGGCGATCGCGGCGGCGTTCATGACGCCGCGCGCGCTCTCGATCACGGGCAAGAGGCGCACCTTCCCGCGGGGCAGTCCGCTGCGGTCTTCCGCTACCCGCAGGCGCGCATCAACGGCCAGGACGGCGGCCGGCGTCTCGCACTTCGGGAGGCAGATTCCGTCGACCCGCCGCCGGACCGCGGCGCGCAGGTCCGCGTCCAGCAGGCCGCTTGAGAGGCCGTTTGTGCGGACAAAAACGACACGAGGCTCGGGAAATCCCTCGTCCAGCGCCTCAGCGACCGTCCGGCGGGCCGGGTCCTTCTCCTCGGGCGCGACGCCGTCTTCAAGGTCAAGGATGAGGGCGTCCGCCCCAAGCCCGCGCGCCTTGGCGACCATCGCGGGCCGGCTGCCGGGCACGAAGAGGAGGCTGCGGAGCCCCCACGGCGGATCCGCCATCGGCGGGCTCGCGGGACTACAGGACGATGGCGCTGGAGAGGTGCGCGACCATCCGCCCCACCCACTGGATCGCGCGCTCGAGATTACTCTCGGACGCCACGCCCCGCGCGGCGACGAGGGGCGCGGACCGCACGAGGCGGACGTATTGGCTCAGGCGCGTATTGGCTACGCCGTAGGCACGGGCCCCGGACGCGTAGAACTCGACCTCGCCGACCTGGTCGCCCCGCCGGATCGGCAGCGCGAGGTGTGGTCGGAGGCTCACGCGGCGGAGGGGCACTTCGCCGGGCCCCAGCGCCCCGTAGACGTCGTCGGGGACGATGCCCTGGACCAGGCGGTCGGCCCCCGGCACCTCGATCGCGGCGAGCTCCTCACCCGCCCGCGCGAGCTCGACAGCGTGGAAGTGTGCAAAGCCGTACGACAGCAGGCGGGAGGCATCGCCCCACAGGTCCCCGCTGTGCAGCAGGACGGCGATCAGCCGCCACCCGTCGCGCGTCGCCGAGGCAACGAGGGTCTCGCCGGACTGATGGACATAGCCTGTCTTCACCCCATCCGCGCCCGGATAGCGCGACAGCAGGCGATTGTGGTTCCACAGGGCCCGGGACGGTCCCGCCGGCGGCGTGAACGTCCAGCGCCGCGTCCGGACGATCTCGCGGAACGTCGGGTTCTGCATCGCGGCGCGCGTGATCAGGGCCAGATCATACGCGGTCGTGTAGTGGTCCGCGTCGAACAGGCCGTGGGGTGAAGTAAAGTGGGTCTGCGTGGCGCCGAGCTGCCTCGCCTCGTCGTTCATCCGCCTTACAAACGCCGGCACTGTGCCGGCCACTCCCTCGGCGATCGCCAGGGCGACGTCGTTGCCGGACTGCAGCATCAGCCCGTACAGCAGATCCCGGAGCGGAATCCTCGCCCCGGCCGGGAGCCCGACGACGGATCCTACGCGAAACCGCGCGACCTCGGGGCTGATCTGGATGCTGGCGTCAACCGGCGCGGCCTGGAGCGCGACGAGCGCGGTCATGATCTTGGTCGTGCTGGCGGGCGGCCACAGGAGATGCGGGTTGCGGCTGTAGAGGATCTGACCGGTCCGGGCATCCATCAGCACGGCCGCGGTCGCGGTGACCCGGGCCGGGCCCGGGGTCTCCGGCGCGCGCGCCGGGAGAAGCTGCAGGGACGCCCCCGCAGCCGGCCCCCAGGCCACAAGCGGCAGGAGGACCAGACCCAGCCAGGCGGCCGGGCGCCTACGGAGCCGGTGCCGGAAGAATGGTCGGATGATCATGATTGGCAAGCGGGGGGAGCGCCGTGAGGTCTTTGAGTCCGAAGTACCGCAGGAAGCCTTCCGCCGTACCGTAGAGGATCGGCCGCCCGGGGCCGGGCCGCCGCCCGACCTCACGGATCAACCGCCGGTCCTGGAGCTTGATCAAGTGATGCACCGACTGGACGCCCCGCACGGCGTCCACCTCCGCCCGGGTGACCGGCTGCCGGTAGGCGACGATCGCCAGGACCTCCAGCGTCGCCCGGGTCAGGGGCTCCAGCGCGCTCATCCGAATAAGCCGCTGGACGTACGGGGCGTACTCCGGGCGCGTGCAGAGCTGGTAGCCGCCCCCCACTTCCTGGACCTGCAGCCCGCGACCGACGTACTCCACCTGAAGCGCGGCGAGCGTCGCGCGGAGTTCGGCTTCGTCGACATCGAGGGTCTTCCGCAGCTCGGCAAGCCGGACCGGACCGCCGCGCGCGAGCAGGAGGCACTCGAGGGCGTTGCGGATCTCCGTGTACGCGGCCTCCGGCGCCGCGGGCGAAGATGCAGACGGCGTGTGGATTTCCGGCCGCGCGCACGCGTCGCCCTCCGGATCGGCTTCTGGCGCATGGCCGGCAGCCGGAATCGCCAGCCCCACTCTGCGCCCGTTGCCCCCTTGTGGCCTGCCCGCAAGGGTATCCCCGCCGGGGAGGGCCCCCCTGCCGGGAGCAGGCAGACCCGCCGGAGGCATCCCGTCCCGCTTCCCGTTGCCCCCCTGCGGGGGCAGGCCTGCTGCGTCGCTCATGGCTCGTCCACCAGACTGACCTCGATCTCGCCGAACGTCTGCGGCTGCCGCGCCCGGATGCGGCGCTGCTTGATCAGCTCCAGCAGCGCAAGGAACGTCACGATGATCTCCAGCCGGCTCGCGCCGGCGCGGAACAGCGCGCCGAACGCGACCGTGCCGCCCGCGTGCCGGAGCACCGCCACGACTGCGGTCATCTTCTCCCCGACAGTAAATTGTTCCCCAATGATCTCCTGCGGAGACTCCCGGGCACGCTGAAGCACCTCCGCAAACGCCGCGAACAGGTCCTGGAGCGTGACGCCCTCGAGGAGCACCTCATCGCCGGGATTCGGCGCGTCGGCCGGCCGGGAGAAGACCTTGCTCTGAATGTCCTCCAGCACACGCAGGGCCTGCGCGGCCTCCCGGAACTGGAGGTACTCGGCCATCTGCGCGCCGAGGCGGTCCCGGAGATCCGACGGCGCCTCCTCGGCCGGCGGCGGCGTCTCCGCGGGCGGCGCCTTGGGGACAAGCGTGCGGGCCTTGAGATCGCTGAGCACGGCGAGCTGGACGAGAACCTCCGTTGCCTCCTCGAGGTCCGGGGAGACGCGCGCACGCTCGAGGTACTCCTCAGCGAGGCGCCGGAGGGGCACGCGCTGGAGGTCTATCTGACCGCGGTAGGCGAGGCTGACGAGAAGATCCAGCGGACCTTCAAACGCCTCACACTGCACGTGATGGGCCACGTATCGTCCCCCGATCGCTGCGTCGACTCGTCGACTCGGTGTATGGATGCTGCTGCGTCTGAGACCATGAGACCATCTGGCAGTGTTTGGGCCGGTTATTCGCCGCCGCCGCGATTTTCCCTGCTCTACAGGACTGTCCCTGTGCTCACGACGTACAGCCACCGGGCGGCCGGCAGCAGGACCCGGCTCACCACCCCCGTGTAGAGCAAGGCGAGGAGCAGCAGCGTGCCGTATGGCTGGAGCCGCGAGAACGCGTACGCCTGCGGCCCCGCCAGGAGGCTCTCGACGATCCGGGACCCGTCGAGCGGCGGGATCGGGATCAGGTTGAAGATGGCGAGAACGATGTTGATCCACACGACGAGCGAGACGAATTCGCCGAGCAGGGCATCTGTGGGGCGGCCGCCGGCCTTCATCAGCGCGCCCACGAGGAACGACACCGTCACGTTGGCGAGGGGCCCGGCGAGGGCGACCTGGAGCATGCCCTGCCGCGGATCGTGGAAGTTGCGCGCGTTGACCGGCACCGGCTTCGCCCAACCGAACCCGAACAGCACGAAGAACAGGGTCCCGAGCAGGTCGAGGTGGACCAGCGGGTTCAGGCTGAGCCGGCCCAGGCTGCGCGGCGTCGGGTCCCCCAGCCGATCGGCAACGAGCGCGTGCGCGAACTCGTGGCAGGTCGTGGCCACGAGCACCGCGGCGAGCGTAAGGGCGATCGAGAGCGGATCCGCCGACAACATCATGATCCCGGGGTCGGCCCGGGCGCGCTACGCGGGCGGGACGTCCTGGCTCACGCCGTAGGCACGTCCCGGGCGAGCAGATCGTCGATCGTCTCTCCCTCCACGACCACCCGCGCGCGGCCGCCGCTTGCGAACACGATCGGCGGCCGAGGATACCGGTTGTAGTTGCTGGCCATCGAGTAGTTGTAGGCGCCGGTGCCGAACACGGCCAGGAGATCGCCCGGGCGCGGCTCCGGGAGGCGCGCGTCCCAGATCAGCACGTCGCCGGACTCGCAGCACCGCCCGGCGATCGTGACGGTCGCGGTCGGCGGCTCGGCGAGCCGGTCGGCCAGGACCGACTGATACCGCGCCGCGTACAGGGCCGGGCGGGGGTTCTCGTACATCCCGCCGTCCACAGAGACGTACGTGCGCACGCCCGGAATCCGCTTCACCGCCCCGACGGTGTAGAGCGTGGCGCCGGCGTCCCCCGCGATCGAGCGGCCGGGCTCGACCATCACCCTGGGCAGCGGCAGGCCGTCCGCGCTCGCCCGCCCGCGGACGATCCGGGCGAGCGTGCTGACGTAGGCCTCCACCGACGGCGGCCGGTCCTCGGGGAGGTAGCGGATGCCGAGGCCGCCGCCGAGGTCGAGCTCCTCGACCGGGGCGTTGTGCTCGCGTGCCATCCACGCCGCGAACTCCATCATCGCTTCCGCGGCGAGCGCGAACGGCTCGAGGTCCAGCACCTGGGAACCGATGTGACAGTGCAGCCCCCGCAGCCGGAGGCTGGGGATGTCGAGGGTGCGCGCGACGGCTTCCCGGGCGGATCCGTCCACCATCCCGAACCCAAACTTGCTGTCCACGCCCCCGGTCTGGATCGCCTTGTGCGTGTGGGGCTCAATCCCGGGCGTCAGGCGCAGCAGCACGTCGGCCGCGCGGCCGATCCGGTCCGTCAGCGTCTCGAGGAGCTCGAGGTCGTAGAAGTTATCGACGACGATCCGCCCGACTGCGACCTCGAGCGCGAGCGCCAGCTCGTCCGGGGTTTTGTTGCTTCCGTGCAGGAGGAGGAGATCGGCGGGGACGCCCGCGCGCAGCGCGGTGTGGATCTCCCCGACCGACACCACGTCGAGCGCGAGCCCTTCCTCGTGCGCCAGCCGGCAGGTCGCCATGCAGCACAGCGCTTTGCTCGCAAAGATCGCCTGGGAGTCCGGGAACGCCGCCCGAAGCGCCTGCACGTACGCCCGGCAGTTCTCCCGGAGGCGCGCTTCGTCCATGACGTACAGCGGCGTGCCGAACTGCCGGGCGAGATCGGCGGCCGGGATGCCGCCGATCACCAGCCGGCCCTCCCGGACCTCGCCCAGGAGCACCTGCTGCCGTTCCTCCATCACCGACTCGCCGTCCACGCCGGGCCTCCGGCAGGCAAGATTCCGCGACCGTCTCCGTCCGATGAAGAAACCGGCCCGGAACACCCCAGGCCGGCGCCGCACCCACGATAGCACGGGCTTCTCCGGGGTGTCAAATATCCCGCGGGGCGCGACCGGGGCCGGGGCGCGCCATCACATGCCTCTCCCTGAAAGGGCTATGGACGCGGTTGAAGCGGATTGCGGTCTTGTGCGCTGCCGCGGATGCGACTCCTCCCGCGGCAGCCCCTGAGCCCCAGATGTGGTACAGTAGACCTGACGAACGGCAGAGATCGCCGTAGGAGTATCCGGTTCTGTTCCTGCGCACCCTTCGCTTGGAGGCGATTGACCATGCGCGAGGTCGTGATCCTCGGGGCTGCCCGGACGCCGGTCGGCAAGTTCCAGGGAGGCCTGTCCTCTGTTCCGGCGCCCCGCCTGGGCAGCATCGCGATCGACGAGGCGATCCGCCGGGCAGGCGTCGCGCCCGAGCAGGTCGACGAGGTCTACATGGGCGTGATCCTGGCGGCCGGGCTCGGCCAGGCGCCGGCGCGCCAGGCGGCGATTTTCGCCGGACTCCCCAACACCGTCCCCGCGACGACGATCAACAAGATGTGCGGGTCGGGCCTCAAGGCGGTGATGCTCGGCACCCAGGCGATCCAGGCCGGGGACGCCGAGATCATCGTCGGCGGCGGGATGGAAAACATGAGCGCGGCCCCCTACCTCCTCGAGCGCGCCCGGACCGGGTACCGGCTGGGCCACGGAACACTCGTAGACTCGATGATCAGAGACGGCCTCTGGGACGTGTACAAGGACACGCACATGGGCTCGTGCGCCGAGCTCCTGGCGCGCGAGTACCGGATCTCCCGGGCCGAGCAGGATGAGTACGCGCGCCGCTCGTACACCCGGGCGCTCGCGGCGATGGACTCGGGCCACTTCGCCCGCGAGATCGTGCCGGTCGAGATCACGAACGGGCCGGGGCCGGCGCGCCGCGTCGCCGAGGACGAGGAGCCGCGGCGGTTCAAGCCCGAGAAGCTCTCGTCCCTCCCCCCCGCCTTTGAGGAGAACGGCACGGTCACCGTGGCGAACGCCTCCTCGATCAGCGACGGCGCCGCGGCCGTCGTGGTAGCGTCCCGGGAGGCGGCCCGGCGGGCCGAGGCGCGGCCGATCGCGCGGATCGTCGGTCAGGCCGTGTCGGCCGCGGCGCCCGAATGGTTCACGATCGCGCCGGCGGCGGCAATCGAGAAACTGCTCAAGAAGGTCGGCTGGTCCAAGGACGACGTGGACCTCTACGAAATCAACGAGGCCTACGCGGCCGTCGTCCTGGCCGTGACGCGGAAGACCGGGCTCGACCTCGAGCGCGTGAACGTGCACGGCGGCGCGGTCGCGCTCGGCCACCCGGTCGGGGCGAGCGGCGCGCGCATCCTCACCACCCTGCTCTACGCGATGGAGGACCGCGAGGCCCGCCGAGGGGTCGCGGCGGTGTGCCTCGGCGGCGGGGAAGCGGTCGCCCTGGCCGTCGAGCGGGTCTAGCGGTTACTCCGCCCCGGCCGGCTCGGTGCCATCATCCGGCCCACCCGGCGCGTCCGGCTCCGCAGGCTCAGACGCCGGGACCGCCGTCGCCCGCACGCGCCGCGCGGTGACGAGGAATCCGGTGTGGGCGACCATCCGGTGGGCCGGCCGCACGCTCCGGCCCTCGATGTTCCACGGCCGGAGCAGGATCTCCATCGTGTCCACCAGCGCGAAGACGCCCGTCGCGCGCAGCGCCTCGGTGATCTGCATCACCTGGGGGACGGTCGGCACGTACGCGAGGAGGATCCCGCCCGGAGTGAGCGCCGCCGCGGCGTGCGGCACCGCGCGCCACGGCTCGGGGACGTCCAGGACGATCCGGTCGAGGGGCACGTCCTCGGCCGCGATCCCCTCGTAGACGTCCTGCCGCCGGCAGACGAGAGTATCCGTCGCGCCGGCGAAGCGCTGGATGTTCCGCTCGGCCGTGCGGGCGAAGTCCTCGCGGATCTCGTAGCTCGTGACCCGGCCGGCGGGGCCGACGGCGCGCAGGAGGGCCATCGTGAGCGAGCCCGAGCCGGTGCCGGCCTCCAGCACGCGGGCGCCCGGGAAAATGTCGGCCGCGAGCAGAATCGCCCCCAGGTCTTTCGGATACACGATCTGGGCGCCGCGCGGCATCTCCAGCACGAACTCGGCCAGGGTCGGGCGGACCACGAGGAACCGCTCCCCGCGAGTCGAACGGACGGTCCCTCCCTCCTCCTGGTCCAGGAGGTCATCGTGGGAGACCTTGCCGCCCCGGAGGTCGCTTGTAGCACCCCGTCGGAGCGTAATCATGTACCTCCGCCGCCGGCGGTCGATCAGAAGGACCGGCTCGCCCTCCCGGAGCGGCCCTGACGGCACGTCGGGCTGGGCCCTCAGGGGGTCGGGACCGGCGCCCCGCGGGAAGGCGTCGAGGTGCCAACGTCGCCCCGCGCCCCACGCCGGTCTGGCGTCTCGGCGTGATCCGGCGCGGTAAGCCCGGCCCGCCGGATCCGCATCCGCTCCGCCGCCCGCTCGGTCATGCGGCAGAACGCGCACACCTCGCCGGTCGTCGGCTGACCGCAGTGGAGGCAGTCCCGCAGCGCCGCCTCGTCCTGGGACCGGACGAGCGGGCGCCCGCGCTCGAGGAATCCCCAGTAGAGGCTCTGCTTCGTGCCGGGCGCGGCCTGCTCCAGGACGTTCAGCGCCTCCTTGTAGAGCAGGCTCCGGGCGCCCACGCTGTTCGGGCACTCGTCCACGATGTAGTCGATCCCCCGGATGATCGCGTAGGCGGCGGTCTCACGCTCAGCGATCCGGTAGAACGGCTTGACCTTCTTGACCAGCCGCGGGTGCGTGCTCTGGAGGACCGGCGCCTGGCGGGCCAGGTACGCGGTCTGCCAGTGCAGCAAATTCCCGAGCAGCACGGCCGCCTCGTCGTCCAGGTTGTGGCCCGTCGCCACGACCGTAAACCCGCCGTCGACGGCCACCCGGTTAAACAGGTAGCGCTTGCTGAGGCCGCACGCCGAGCAGCTTGCGCGCCCCGTCGCCCGCGCAAACTCCTCCACGTTCATCCCGTAGTCCGCGGGGATATCAGCGATCAGCAGCTCCACTCCCTGGGCCTCCGCGTAGGCGACCGCCTTCCGGTGGGACTCCCGGGAATACTCGCCGATCCCCAGGTTGATGTAGAGGCCTGTCGCCGCGTAGCCGAGCCGGCGCAGCACGTCCCAGAGGGCCAGGCTGTCCTTCCCGCCGGAGACGGCGACCAGAATCCGGTCCTCCTGGGTGAACATCCGCTCGTGCTCGATCGCCCGCTCGACCTGGCGGTCGAAGAACTCAACGAAGTGCGCGTTGCAGAACGCCGTGTGGTGCCGGCGGATCTCGACCGTCGCGGTGCCCCTGCACCGTGCGCAGCGCATCAATATTCCTCCAGGTCGGGTGGCCCCTGGTTCCACCTCTCACAGAGCTCACCAGGAACCGGGGTTCCCGACAACTTGCTGTCGGGGTGGTCGTCGCCTCCTCCGGACACGACCGGCCTGAGCTCGATCGTGTCCTCGTCCCCCACCTGGGCGTCGTGCGTCAGGAGCTGCGCGCCCCGGATCACGAGGACCGACTCGGGATTGATCCCCAGCTCGACCAGCACGTCGCGGACGCGGCGTCGACCTGGGACCTCGACCTCCCGCTTCTGGTGGCGGATCAGGACCTTCACGCCGCCACGCCCCGCGGCTTGACGTTCTCCCGGACCCAGGTCACGATCTCGTCGAGCGATGTGCCGGGTGTGAACACCGCCGCGATCCCGGCTGCCTGGAGGCCCGGGATATCCTCGTCGGGAATGATCCCGCCGGCAAACACCTTCACGTCGGCGGCCCCCTGCGACCGCAGCAGGTCCATCACCCGGGGCAGGAGCACGTTGTGGGCCCCGGAGAGGATGCTCAGGCCGATCGCGTCCACGTCCTCCTGCACGGCCGCGGCGGCGATCATCTCAGGCGTCTGGTGCAGCCCCGTGTAGATGACCTCGAATCCCGCGTCGCGCAGCGCCCGTGCGACGACCTTGGCCCCGCGGTCGTGGCCGTCGAGGCCCGGCTTGGCGACGAGAATCCGCACCTTCGGCTCGGTCATGACGATATTATCCCACAGCACACGCGGCAGCGACAAGGAGGCTGCCGCGGGAGGAGGATCGCCTCGCGAGCGAGCGGAACTGCTACGGTCGACGTCGGCCGGACCTGGGGGCGCATCCGTCCCCGGAAGCGCTCGTGCGCCATTGCCGGCCCCCGGGCCCCTGCAGGATCTGTCGCCGGACTTATGAGACGCAGCACGAGGAGGCAGCGGTGCGGATCACCTCGCTCGAGGCCACGCCCGTCGCGGTACCCGATCCGCCGCTCCGCAACTCGTGGGGCGTCCACGCGCCCTACTTCCTGCGGACCATCCTCCGGCTGCGCACCGATGATGGGCTCGTGGGGGTGAGCGAGACGTACGGTCCTGACAACGTCGGACCGCTCGCGATCGAGCGCGCCCGGCAGACCGTCATCGGCAGGAGCCCCGACGAGATCCAGCGCTTCGGCTACCGCCTCGGGGCTCCCGCGATTGCCGGTGCGATTGAAGTCGCCTGCCTTGACCTGATTGGCCGGGCAACCGGGCGGCGCGTTTGCGACCTGCTCGGCGGGCCGGTTCGAGAGCGCGTCCCGTTCAGCGCGTACCTCTTCTTCAAGTACGCGGGCGAGGATGCCTGGGGCGAGATCGGCTCTCCGGAACAGATGGTGAGGCTGGCCGAGGCGTTCGTCGAGCGGTTTGGGTTCCGGACCCTTAAGATCAAAGGCGGCGTGCTGCCTCCGCTGGAGGAGGTCGAGACGATGCGCCTGCTCCGGGCGCGGTTCGGCGCCGAGTACGCGCTGCGCCTCGACCCCAACGCGGTCTGGTCGGTAGAGACGAGCCTCCGGGTGGCGCATGAGCTGACGCGCGCCGGCGTCTGGCTCGAGTACCTGGAGGATCCGACCGAAGGAATCGAGGGCATGGCCAGGGTCCGGGAACGAATGACCATGCCACTCGCGACCAACATGTGCGTGACGCGCTGGGATGACATCGCCCCGGCGGTGTCGCGCCGCGCGGTCGACGTCATCCTCTGCGACCACCACGCCTGGGGAGGGCTGCGGGCCTGCCAGGAGCTCGGCCGCATCTGTCAGGTCTTCCACCTCGGCATCGGCATGCATTCCAACAGCCACCTGGGGGTTTCGATGGCGGCCATGGTCCATCTGGCGAGCGCCGTCCCCGTCATGGTGGTCGCCGCGGACACCCACTACCCCTGGCTGGCGGACGACATCCTCGTCGGCAGACCGTTCGCGTTTGCGGACGGCAGCCTGGCCGTGCCGCCAGGCCCGGGATTGGGCGTTGACGTCGACGAGGACCGGCTCGCCACGTACCACGAACTGTTCCGCCGCGGCGTGGTGCGTGAGCGGGACGACACCGCAGAACTCGCCAAGCGGCAGCCGGACTGGCTCCCTATCAAACCCCGCTGGTAGCCATCACGCCGCGGATCTCTTTGGCCCGCCCAATAGCCGCCTCCCCAGGAAGCAGGAGATCCTCAAACAACGTCATATTCTTGCCGGCGTTCGAGTCAAACATCGGTTGCACGGAGGTCGAACAATAGCTTCCCGGAGGCCTGTTCGGTCAGGAACAACGATGCGAGAGGTGGCTCGGCGTGCAGGCGTCTCCCTTGCCACGGTATCGTACGTCATCAACCAGGGGCCCCGCCCGGTCGGCCCCGCCCGGCGTGAACGCGTGCTCGCGGCGATCCAGGAACTGAAATATCAGCCGCCCGCACGTGAGCGACGGCGGTCACGACCGCTCATCGTCGGCCTTGTCGTCCCCGATGCCACCACCGGCTTTTTTGGAAGCGTCATCGAGGGCGTCGAGCGGGTTGTGTGCGCGGACGGCCATCTCGCCTTCACGGCGTCCAGCGGCGGCGACCCCGCGCGCGAACGTCAGCTCGTTCAGGCCCTGCTCCGCCGCCGGCTCGACGGCCTGATCCTGACCCCGTGCTGCGGCGTCCCTCCACTCATCGAGCAGCTGCCGCGGCGGGGAGTCGCGGTCGTGATCATGGATCGGGACGGCAGCTCGACAGCCCTGGACCGGGTCACGCTCAACAACTATCAAAGCGCCTTTCAGGCCGTGCGCCTCCTCTGGGAGAGCGGGCACACCCGGATCGCTCTGGTCAATGGCCCCGACCACATCGATACGGCCCGCGAGCGCCTCCGTGGCTACAGGGAAGCGCTCGCGTTTGCGAACCTTCCCCTGCAGTCTGAGCTCGTGCAGAAAGGTCCGTTTGGCTTCGACCATGGTCTGCAGGCCACGCGGGCGCTCCTCGGGCTGGCCGAACCTCCCAGTGCGATCTTCAGCAGCAGTGCCGACCTGACGGCCGGGGTCCTCCGGGGGCTGCGAGAGCGCGGGCTCCGGGTGCCGGATGACATCGCCGTGGTGGGCTATGGTGATCCGGCTTGGGCCTCGCTGGTCACGCCGCCCCTCACGGTCATCGAGCAGCCGACCGGGCTCCTCGGCGAGACGGCGGCGCGCCTCCTCCTGGCCAGCATCGGTCGAGAGCCGGCCATGGCCGGCCAGCGAGTCGTCCTCGAGTCTCGCCTGATCCTGCGCGAATCCCACTGGCGGGTGGCCCAGCCGGCGGCGGCCGGGACGTCCGCCGCGGCGAGCGAATAACACGCGCGACAACACGATCTGGTTGAGCAACGCCGGCGACGCGGTCCCCGGAACTGATCGAGAGGCACTCACAGGGAGGGGGAGTGACGATGGATCAGAAGATCGCACGGCGAGAGTTCATCCGGTTGTCCGGTCTGGCCACGGCCGGGGCGCTGTCCGCCGCCTACGCGCTTCGCAGGCTCGCGCCCGAGGCGCTGCCGACCGCTGCGGCCGCGCCCGGCACGAAGTTCCAGGAGGCCCCCATGCTCGCCACCCTGGTGCAACAGGGCAAGCTGCCGCCGCTGGCCGAGCGCCTGCCCGTTCCCGAGGATGTCCTCGTCGTCCGGCCGATCGAGGCGGTCGGCGAGTACGGCGGCACCTGGCACCGCGTCTGGAAGGGCCCCGCCGACTTTCACGCGTACGGCCGGGAAAACTACGAGGAGGTGCTGCGGTGGCCTCGGAACCCCAAAGACCCGGTCCAGCCCGGATTGGCGAAGCGCTGGGACGTGAGCGACGGCGGCAGGACCGTGACGCTGAACTTCCGGCGCGGCCTCAAGTGGTCCGACGGCAAGCCGTGGACGGTCGACGACATCATCTTTTGGTGGCAGGACATCGAGCTCAACAAGCAGCTGAGTTCCGCCCCGCACTCGGAGTGGGTGCTTGGCGAGAAGCCGATGACGCTGGAGAAGGTGGACGACTACACCATCCGCCTCAAGTTCGCCGCTCCAGCCGGCATGATCCAACAGTTCCTGGCGTTCCACGGGAATCAGTGGCCGCTCGCCTTCGAGCGCTTTGGCTTCTTCGCGCCGGCCCACTACCTCAAGCAGTTCCACCCGAAGTACAATTCCAGCCTCAAAGATTACAAGCTCTTCAATGAAAAGGCGGATGATCTGAATCCCGAGCGCCCGGCGATGACCCCCTGGCCGGTGTCCCAGTACAACCCCGGGGATGCCAAGCTGATCGCCACCCGCAACCCATACTACTGGAAGGTGGACCCGGAGGGCCGGCAGCTACCGTACATCGACCGGATCGAGCTGACCCTTGTCGAGAACAACGAGGCGGCGGCGGGCCTGGCGCTGTCCTGCCAGATCGACATGCAGTACCGCAGCATGGACCTCAAGAAGTACCCGCTGTTCGTTGAGAAGTCCAAGGCGTGCAACTACCGTGTCCATCGCTGGGCCTCGGGGTCGGGCAGCCAGGTCGTGTTCTGGCCGAACCAGAGCTACCCCGGCGATCCGGTCCTGCGCAAGATCTTCCAGGACCGGAACTTCCGCATCGCGCTGTCCGTTGCGATCAACCGGAAGCGGATCAACTCCGTCGCGTACCTGGATCAGGGGGTCATCAACTCCGAGGTGGTCGTGCCCGACTCCCCCTACTATGTGCCCGAGGTGGCCACCCTCTACACGGATTACACTCCGAAGCCGGCGGCCGAATACTTAGATCGAGCCGGGCTCAAGGTCGGTCCGGACGGGAAGACCCGCCTGCGCCCGGACGGCAGGCCGCTGGAGGTGACGATTGAGACCTCGCTCGGGGGCGCCGACCTGGACGCGATCCAGCTCGTGGCAGCCGACTGGAACGCGGTGGGTGTGCGCACGGCCGTGAAGACGATGTCCCGGGACCTCTACTGGCCGCGCGCCACCGGCAACGAAGTTCAGATCGCCACATGGAACCTGGACCGCGGCATCGAGCCGTTCGTGGATCCGATCTACGTCTTCCCGTTTGATGAGCGGTCGTGGATGGCCCCCGCGTTCGGGACCTACTACAAGACGGGAGGCGCGCAGGGCGAGCGGCCGGCGGGCAACCTGGCCAGAGCTCAGCAACTCTACGAGCTGTTCAAGGTCACCGTGGACCGGGCGAAGCAGGTCGACCTCGGCAAGAAGCTCATCCGGATGGCCGCGGAAGAGGTGACGACCATCACCACCGTTGGTCTGGTGCCCGTCCCGCTGATCGTTAAGAACAACTTCCGGAACGTCCCTGAGCACTACTCCCAGGACTGGATCATCATGTCAGACGGCAACCTCGATCCGTGCCAGTTCTTCTTCAAGCGGACGTAGCGGAGATGGCTCGAACGTGTGAGGAGGAGCGGGCATGATCGCCTACATCGCGAGGCGTCTGCTGGCGATGATCCCCACCCTGTTCTTCGTCTCGATCGTTTGCTTCATCATCATCCAGCTGCCGCCGGGGGACTTCCTGACCTCACTCCAGGCGAACGCCGCCAGCTCCGGCTCCGGCGCCGACCAGGCGGCGATGAACAACCTCCGCCACCAGTACGGGCTGGACCAGCCCAAGTACGTGCGCTATTTGAAGTGGATCGCGGGGTTTCCCCGCGGCGACTTCGGGTACTCCTTCGAGTGGAAGCGCTCGGTGAGCGAGCTGATCGCCGCCCGCCTCGGCCTGACCATGCTGCTCTCGTTCCTCTCGCTGGTGATCATGTGGATCATCGCCGTGCCCGTGGGCATCTTCTCGGCGACGCACAAGTATTCGGTCTCCGACAACGCCTTCTCGTTCCTGGCGTTCGTCGGGCTCTCGGTGCCTGACTTCCTGTTGGGGCTCGTCTACCTGTTCATCGGGATCTTCGTCTTCGGCATCTCGCTCAGCGGGTTGTCCGCGCCGGAACTGGCCGACGCGCCCTGGTCGACGGCCAAGGCGCTCGACCTGGCGAACCGCCTCTTTTGGCCCGCGCTCATCCTCGGCGCGGCCGGCATGGCGCAGCTCGTCCGGATCCTGCGCGGCAGCCTGCTCGAGGTGCTCGGCCAGCAGTTTGTCACCACCGCCCGCGCCAAGGGACTCCCGGACCGGGTGGTGATCAACCGGCATGCCGTCCGCGTCGCCATCAACCCCCTGATCAGTGTCATGGGGATGCAGCTGCCGCAGTTGATCTCCGGCGCCACGATCCTGGGCATCGTCCTCTCCATCCCCACCACGGGCCCGATGCTCGTGCGGGCCCTCACGAGCCAGGACATGTACCTGGCCGGCACGTTCCTCCTGTTCCTGAGCCTGATGCTGATGCTCGGGAACCTCCTGGCCGACGTCGTCCTGGCCCTGATGGATCCGAGGATCCGCTACCAGTGAGCGCCTTGGAGAACTTCCGAGCCCAAGTGCTGTCCAGGAGCGAGGCGCTGGCCGGGACCACCGCGCCCGCGGTACCCGGTATCCCCTCCGCCGTGCGCCCGG
>JAPVSX010000351.1:0-3219 GCA_047519495.1 Armatimonadota bacterium | reverse complement strand
TCACGATGCTCCTGCGGTTCCACAGCGGCGTCATCACCTCGCTCACCAGCGTCGCGCACGCGAGTTGGCTGTTTCCCTCTGAGCGCATCGAGATCTACGGCGAGCACTCGGCGGTCGTGACCGAGGAACTCGAGCGGGCGTCGTTCAGCCCCGGGATGCGCGCGCAGGTGGAGGCGATCGACTGCACGGCGATGCCGTTTGAAGAGAAGTGGGGCTACGTCGCCGAGGATCGCCTGTTCATCGACGCGGTGCTCGGCGAGCGTGCGCCCGCGGTGACGGCGGACGACGGGTACCGCGCGACCGAACTCGTCGAGGCATGCTACCGGGCTGCCCGCGCAGGGCAGCCCGTCACGCTTCCCCTGCCGGAGCCGGCACCGGGCTGATCCGGCGCCCCGCCGCACCGGCGCCCCCGGCCGGGCGCGCAACGGCCCCAGTTTCCTGTTCCGCAGGACGCCGGTCGGACTTCCAGGCAAGCTCCCGCTTACCGGCGTTAGACTTCTGTACGAACGGGGGATAATTCTACCGGCCAAAAGCTGAGAGGAGGTGGGACGCGATGATCTTCCTGCTGCTGGCAGCCTTGATTCTCGCGGCGACCGGCCACCTGCTTCTTCGCTAGGCGGAGAGAGAGCCCAGTAGCTGCGTAGACACCCGATGCGGGACGCCCTTTGCGGCGCCCCGCATCGCTTTAATATCCCGGCCCCCGGTCAGGATCGCGGCTCAACTCGAGCACATTCTGCATCTCCGTCTGCCCCTTCGGCGACCGTCGGCCGGCGGATCCCGCCGGGCGCCGGATGTCAGTGCATTTCTCCAGCCCGAGCGTCCCGGTGTAGAGGCGCACCGCCTCGTCATGGTCTTTCACGTATACTGTGACCGGCCGGCCGCGGGGCATGATAACGCCCCTTGCCTGACGATTCATGCCCGTGCCAGGCGCGCCAGGGCAGGGCGTTCGGGGGCTGTGCAAAGAATACTTTGTCATGAGTATACTTCTCATCGCAAACGGGTGGCGGGCGACGATGGTGACTGCGGGCGTGCCGTGACCATGTTTCGGCGAAGGGCGAACGCCGGATGAAGCGCGCGCGCGGACGCCCCGGCATCCCGTGGCCGCTGGGCGCGGCCGGCGGGCTGCTGCTCGGCTATCTCCTGACGCCGTTCCTCTTCGGCGTCGGCGCCCTCGACGCCGGAGATCTCGCGGCCGTGGCGCGCCAGGCGGTATCTGCGGGTGCGGTCGCGACGTCGCTCGGCACGGCGACTCTCTCGACCGTGCTGGTGGGACTGCTGGGCGTCCCGCTCGCCTACCTGCTGGCGCGGGGCCAGTTCGCGGGCAAGGGCGTGCTCGGCGCGCTCGTCTACCTGCCGCTCGTCATTCCGCCGCTCGTGGGAGGCGTGCTGCTGCTGGCGATGTACGGCCCGTACGCCCCCCTGGGGCGCTGGCTCGGCGACCGGGGCATCCAGATCGCCGACGCCTGGCCGGGGATCGTGCTGGCGCAGATGTTCGTCTCCGCCCCGTATCTCGTCGTCGCCGCGCGCGTGGCGTTTGAAGCCGTCGATCCGGCGCTCGAGCAGGTCTCGTACGCGCTCGGGAAGCCCCCTCTCGAGACGTTCTTCCGGGTCTCGCTGCCGCTCGCCTGGCCCGGCATCCTCGCCGGCGTGCCGCTCGCGTGGCTGCGGGCGCTCGGCGAGTTTGGGGCAACGGTGATGATCGCCTATCATCCGTACACCCTTCCCGTGTACCTGTTCGTCCGGTTCGGCGCGGAAGGGTTCCGGGCCGCGCTGCCGGTCGCGGCGATCCTGCTCGCCGCCGGGATCGCTGTGCTCGTTCTGATCCAGGGCGCCGCGCGCCGGGGCGCCGGGCGGGTCGTGCCGTAGATGCTGGCCGCCGCGGTTGGGCGCCGCCAGGGCACCTTCCAGCTGGATATTGCGTTTCAGACCGAGCACCAGCGGATCGTGCTGTTCGGTCCCTCCGGCGCCGGGAAGAGCCTGACGCTCCAGTGCCTGGCGGGATTCGTCACGCCGGAGCGGGGACGGATCGAGGTGGACGGCAGCGTCCTGTTCGACGCGGCCCGCCGGATCAACGTCCCTCCCTGGCGGCGCCGGGTCGGCATCGTGCTCCAGGCGTACACGCTGCTGCCGCACCTGACCGTTGGGGGAAACGTCGCCTACGGCCTCGCGCCGGTCTGGCGGGGGCGGGAACGGGTGCGGGTGGAGACGCTGCTGGCCGCGGTCGGGCTGGGCGGGTACGCGGACCGCCTGCCGGCGCAGCTGTCGGGGGGCCAGCGTCAGCGGGTGGCGCTCGCGCAGGCGCTCGCGAGCGATCCGCGGCTCCTCCTGCTGGACGAGCCGTTCTCGGCGGTGGACGCGCCCGTGCGCGAGCGGCTGCGGCGGGATCTGCTGGCCCTGCTCGACGCGTTCCGGGTGCCGCTCGTCTTCGTCACCCATGACTTCGGGGAGGCGTATCTGCTCGGCCAGACGATCGTCATCGTGGCCGGCGGGCGCGTTGTGCAGGCGGGGCCGCCGGGCGTCGTGGCGGCGCATCCGCGCACCGCTACGGTCGCGCGGCTCGTGGGGGCGGCGAATATCCTGGAGGCCCGCGTCCTGGATGTCTCCCTTCAGGGTGTCACGCTGCGCGCGGGCGGCGGCCTGCTGCTGCGGACACCCGCAGCCCCACGCCCCGTCGGTACCTCGGTCGCGGTGTGCGTGAGGCCGGAGGACCTGCGGCTTGGGCCCGTCCGCCCGGACGCGCCCGCGGCGACCGTGACCCGGGTGCTGCCGCGGAACGGTGCGGCGACCGTCCTGCTGAGCATCGGCGAGGTCGCCCTGGAGGCGAGCACATCCGTCTCGCCGCCCGCAGTCGGCGCGCGGGTCGGCGTTCACGTGCCGGACGGCGCCGCCCAGGTGCTGGATGAGCGGGACGAGGCCCTGATGGAGTGATGTCTTTCGCTGCCGGCGGCCACGGGGCGGCCGGTGCCGGGCGAGCCGGAGGTGGAAGGTCACTTCGCTGCGGCTGGTAGTGGGAGGTCGCCGTCTGTCGCTGGCGCGGCACGATCTTGCAGGAGGTGGAAGGTGGCGTCGCTGCGGTTGGTCGCAGGAGTGTTCGGGCTCGTGTGCTGCCTGCTCGCCGCCGGCGGAGCCGGTGCGGAAGCGCCGGTCCGCGTACTCTACGCCGGCTCGCTGGTCGCGCTGGTGGAGAACGATCTCGGGCCGGCCTTTAGGCGCGCGAGC
>JAPVSX010000350.1:0-5704 GCA_047519495.1 Armatimonadota bacterium | reverse complement strand
TCTCCTCAAGGTATTCCCTCCGGTTCAGTCTCGGTGCTACACACGTGGAAATCCGCATCATGCAAAGCAGAGCCCCGGAGTCCCATGACGGAGCCGAGCCTGTTGGAGTACCTCCTCATCGTACGGCCGATGGTCCCGACGGATGGCGATGATGATGCGCAACCAGACATTGCCGAGCATCCGGATCGCTTCCGCGTGCTTCTTCCCACGCTTGCGCGCTTGGTTGTAGTAGGCTCGAGCCCACGCGCAGTGCGGGAGGCTGGCGAACGCGAACTGCCACAACGTTTCCCGCAAGGGATGGATGCAGGCGCGGCGAAAATGCACAGCGCGGGTGGTCCCACTCTGTCTCGTGACCGGAGCGGTGCCCGCCTCGCACTGGGCGACGTTGGGATCGCGATACCGGTCGCGATTATCGCCCAGTTCTCCGACCATCCTGGCGGCGAGAACATCAGCAGCGCCGGGCAGACTACGGTAGAGCTCGCCGTCAGGATGGAGCTTCAATACCCGCTGAATCTCCCGCTCGTAGGCGTCGAGGTGTTCGGCGAGCGCTTGCAGCTGCGACACCAGCGTAGCAGCCAGGCGTGCCTTGGCCCGAACGATGGGCGGCGTGATATGAAAGCCTGGCGCCTGCATACGCTCATGGATCGCCGCCGCCCTCTGCCGACTGTGCGGGCAGCGATGGTGCCGCAGAAAGATCTCCAATTCCGCGCGCGACGCCGTCTGGAGACGCTCCCGTGTTGGAAACGCCTGCAGCAGCGCCAACGCTACGGGCCGGTCCGGATCCGGGAACAGGATCAAGAAGTCCGGGAAGTAGGCCTTCACGCACGCGGTGAGCTGATTGCTGAGCATGGTGCGGGTTTTTACCAGGTCGGCGCGATCCCGGGTCAACGCCCGCAGCTCTTGGGCCACGTCGGAGTCCGGGGTCAAGGGATGATACAGTGCACGATCCGTCCGCAGGAGCGTGGCCAGCACCCAGGCATCCCGCAGGTCCGATTTGGCGCCGGCGACCCGAAACCGGTCTCGATGACGCTCCACCGCTTTCGGATTGATGGCATAGACGGTGACCCCTTGGTCGAGCAGGGCGCCGACAAGCGGGCCGTGCGAGGTCTCGATCGCGACCAGGACATCATGCGGCGTTTGAACACGCGCCCGAACGGCGTTCATGAACTGCTCCAATCCCTCGGCGGTGTGTTCAATCGTCCCCGTTGCCCGCGTGGTGCCGGCCTCATCCGTCACACAATAGACGTGTTCCTTGTCTGCCCAATCGATTCCGACCAATAGCACCGATTCCCACCTCCCTCTGCACACGTATGCGTGGTCACCATGCGCGGCGCTGCCGACAGCCTTCTATGGGACCGGCGTTCGAGACGCGTCTCCCTATCGGTGGTCATCTGCCGCGCCATCCCCAGGGAGAGATAGTCTTTCAGAGGCGGTCGAGCCGCGAGGGCTGGTTGATCTTCTCCTCGGGGTGGCAACCCGCAAGGTCGTTCGGTAGGCGGGCCAACTATAACATAGAAGGGCTGGTTTTGTGCTTCACCCATAGGATGCGGACCTCCGCCGCGTCGCCATCGCGCTCAAACCCGCACAGATCAAGACGTTCGACGCATCTCCACAGTTTCCGTTCCGTCGTCACAACGGAAATCCGGGCTCAGACCCCTGCCTTCCCGAGAAGTGGAAAAGACCCACGGATCCCGTTATTGACTTAGTCCATGACTTAGTCTAACATGCCTTCGGGGGTGCCATGCCGTGAGCGTCAACATCCATGAGGCAAAGACCCAGTTCTCGAAGCTGATCAGGCGGGTGCTCCAGGGGGAGGAAATCGTCATCGCCCGGGCCGGCCGGCCGGTCGCGCGCCTTGTCCCCGCCCTTCAAAAACCCGCGCATAGGACGCCCGGGTCTGCGCGGGGACAGGTGACCGTATCGCCCGACTTCGACGCTCCGCTCCCCGAAGCGCTCCAGAGGCGCTTCGAGTGAGACTGCTCCTCGATACCCACACCTTTCTCTGGTGGATCATTGACAGCGATCGTCTGTCCCGCCGGGCGCGCAGCCTGATCTCGAGCGGTAACAACGAGATTTTCTTCAGTGCGGTAAGCGGCTGGGAGATTGCGGTCAAAGCCGAACTGGGAAGAATCAAGCTTCCGAGCGCCCCGGAACAGTTTGTCCCCCAGCAGATCTCGGAGAATGCGTTCCAGGTTCTGCCGCTCCAACTCCGGCATGCCCTGCGGGTGTTTTCCCTTCCCAGCGTGCACCGCGATCCCTTTGACCGGATGCTGGTCGCCCAGGCGGAGACGGAGCACATGCCCCTCCTCAGCGGCGACAGCCACTTCCACGGATATCCCGTAAAGGTGGTCTGGTAAGCGCATGGACTACTTCCTCGGCGTCGACGGCGGGGCCACGGACACCACCTGCGCCGTGTGCACCGACGAGGGCATCATCCTCGGCCTCGGCTACGGCGGCCCGAGCAATCACATCCTCGCGCCCGGCGGCCGGGAGCGCGCCCGCTCCGCCGTTGGAGGCGCCCTCCACGGCGCGCTGACCTCGGCCGGGCTGGACCGCGTGGAGTTTCGAGCGGCCCAATTCGGGATGACCGCGATCAGCGCGGGCACCGAGGCGGCCCGCGCGCTCGCCGACGTCGTCGCGGCGGTCGCGCCGGCGCGGCTCGTTGCGATCGACAACGACGCGATAGTCGCGCGCGCGGGGGCGCTGGCCTGCGGGCCCGGCGTCGTCGTCATCGCCGGAACCGGTTCAGTCGCCCAGGGCGAGGATCCCGCGGGCCGGCAGGCCAGGGCCGGCGGATGGGGCTACGTCTTCGGCGACGAGGGGAGCGGCTTCGCCCTGGGCCTCGGCGGCGCGCGGGCGGCCCTCCGCGCCCGCGACGGCACCGGCCCCGCCACCGTCCTCACCGAGCGCATTCCGCCCGCGATCGGCCGCGACGTGGGGGAGATCCCGCTGGCGTTCTACGAAGGCCGCCTCGGACGTCGCGACATCGCTGCGCTCGCGCCGGTCGTGACGGCGGCGGCCGAGGGCGGCGACGCCGTTTCCCTGACCCTGGTCGAGAACGGCGCCCTGGCGCTCGCCGAGATCGTCGCCGCCGTCATTCGCAGGCTCTCCTGGCCCGACAGCACGGTCGCGGTCGCGACGGTGGGAGGCGTCTTCAGCGCCGGACCCGTGCTGCTCCGACCGATGGGACGCGCGCTCGCCGCCCGGGCGCCGGGAGCCGTCCTCGTGCCTCCGCGGTTTGCCCCCGCGGTCGGTGCGCTGCTGCTCGCCCTCCGCGGCGCCCAGGTCCCGCACACGCCCACGCGGCTCGCGCTCCTGGCGGCAACCTGGGAGATGCGGAGCGTCCGTACCGCCTCCGCGCCGCGCACGCCCGGGCCAGGCGGGACCCCGCACCCGTGACCGGCTCCCCCGTCGCCCGCATCCGCGGGCGCCTCGTCGTCTCCTGCCAGGCCCTGCCGGGCAGCCCCCTGCGCCGGCCCGCGATCATCGCGGCGCTTGCGCAGTGCGCCGAGCGCGGCGGGGCGGCGGGTGTGCGCGTCGACGGCCCGGACGATGTCGCGGCCGTCCGCCGGGCGGTCGGGGTGCCGATCATTGGGATCTACAAGACGCCGGGCGCCTCCCCCGTCTACATCACGCCGACGTTCGAGTCGGCGCAGGCGGTCGCGCGCGCCGGTGCCGACATCGTCGCGGTGCAGGCGACTCGGGAGCGGGACGAGCACGGGATGCCGCTCGTCGCGCTCATCGCGCGCATCCACACGGAGTGCGGCGTCCCGGTGATGGCGGACGTCTCGACGGTCGAGGAGGGGCTCGCCGCGGCCGCGGCGGGCGCGGATCTGGTCGCCACCACGATGGCCGGATACACCCCGCACAGCCGCAAGATCCCCGGGCCGGACCTCGAGCTGGTGCGCGACCTCGCGCGCCGGGGCCCGGTGCCGGTCGTCGCCGAAGGACGCATCCACACCCCGGAGGACGCCGCCGCCGCGCTCCGGGCCGGCGCCTGGGCCGTGGTCGTCGGGAGGGCCATCACCATGCCGGAGGCGATCACCGAGCGGTTCGTGCGCGCGCTCGCGGAGGCTGCGGAGACCGGGTCCCTGCAGGATCTGTCGCCGGACTGATGAGACGCAACACTTTTAAGTGACTATTGCTGGGGTGGGTCCTTCTTAAGCATCATGAACCACAAGACCATGTCCCAGGT
This sequence comes from Armatimonadota bacterium, assembly GCA_047519495.1. Taxonomy (GTDB): domain Bacteria; phylum Sysuimicrobiota; class Sysuimicrobiia; order Sysuimicrobiales; family Segetimicrobiaceae; genus JAPVSX01. The sequence continues at coordinate 1,509 of JAPVSX010000350.1, read as the reverse complement.
GTTGCGGATGCCCGCGACGAGAAGCAAGATGCTGGCCCACGCCAATCCGTTAAGAACCTGAGCGGTCCCCAGGAGCAGCCCCATGCCGGTTCCCACATACATGAGATAACTGACCAAAGGCGCGAGGAAATACCACGCCCAATCGTGCATATCGACTACGTGTCGCTTATACTGCTGCCACATGAACGGCAACACGCTGAGGGCCCGCCCGGAACTGACGAGGCCCGCGAGCACAAGCAGGATCCCGAGTTGCATCCGCGTGACAGTGGGAATCACGGCCACTGAGGCGGTGACTAGCACGTAAATGAAATGGATGAGCGACGGATTTACGAATGCCCGGAGGCCAGAGATGTCTTGCTTGGTTATCAACCCGGACCCCACCGTGATCGCCACAAACGTTAGACCCACTAGCCCGGCGGCAGCCCCACCGACCAGAAAATAAAAGGTCTGCCAGTCATGGAGCGTCTGGGATAATGTATCAGGCATAGCGTCTCATGAGTTAGAATGGGCCACGTTCGCTGATAGGAGCACGACGAATCAGCCCAGGCTTTTCTCCGGCGGCAGGGGTCGAACCAGCGACCTCCTCGGTGTAACGAGCCTCCACGGGGCACCCCTGTTCGCTCTGAGTCCCGCTCAGCCCTCTCTAGCATGGCTTCCCGTGAGGCTGCGCCCCGTTCAGTCCTGCTGAGTTTTTCTCCACCCGGTAGCAAGCCGGTAGCAAATGAGCATTACATAGTCGCATGTTGCGATATCTGGATGGGCGCCACGGAGGGCCCACCTGGCGGGAGTATCGGTGAACCGGCCATCGGCTTCGCTGCGTTCGAAAGGAAAGAAGCTGTCGGGGAGGCGCGGCACGAGTACGTCGAGCGCCCCCAGGAATTGCAGGAGACAATCGCCGAAGAGGCGCGGCGGTGGGCCGCCCGCATCGACGATTATGACATGGATCCGGCCCAGACGACGCCGAAGGCGTTCGAAGAAAGGGTCGGGCTGCGCGAGATCGAAAGGCAAGTCAACCCGGATCTGGCCACGTGGAAGAGCGAAGGTCAAAGTCATGATGTCGGTTGAGGCGCTCATCTGACCGCACCTTGGCGGAATCGAGCATCTGAGTCGGGTCACTGACGATGGAGGACGATGCCCTCACCGGAACCATTAAACGCGAGCGGGCTTCCCTTCTGGATCCCGAACGCCTGCGGCTGCAGGAGGCCCGAGACCAAGGCGTCCCCTGGAAAAAACGGGGTCCCTGCGTCAGTGAGCGCCAGCGGGGAACGGTCCGCGAGGACTACGGCCAGACGGGAGACGCGTGGAACTATTTCACGCATGACCAGGCGCGCTCACGAGCTTATCGATGGGGCGAAGACGGCCTCGCCGGTGTATGAGCCATCCTCCTTCTGGCGACCCGACGAAGCGTCAAATGAGTGAACCCACAACCTCGAGTCGACACGACCTCCAGACAATTGCTCGGCGCGCGATGCTCGAGCGCGGCTTCCTGCCGGACTTCGGCGCGGCCGT
>JAPVSX010000349.1:0-6308 GCA_047519495.1 Armatimonadota bacterium | reverse complement strand
GCGGGGCGATCGGGCTCCGCAGATGTCCGCTGCCGCAGACGTCGACTTCGCGGAGGTGAGGGGTCAGGCGCATGCCAGGCGGGCGCTCGAGATCGCCGCGGCGGGCGCGCACAACGTCCTGCTGCTGGGTCCGCCGGGATCGGGGAAGACCATGCTGGCGCGGCGGCTGCCGACGATTCTCCCTCCGCTCACCCATGAAGAAGCCATCGAGGTCACCCGAATCTACAGCGTGGGAGGGCACCTGACGGCGAGGGGATCCCTCATCACCGTTCGGCCGTTTCGAGCCCCTCATCATGCCACGACGGTGCCTGCGTTGGTCGGCGGGGGTACGGTGCCCCGGCCGGGCGAAGCGAGCCTCGCGCATCTGGGCGTGCTGTTCCTTGACGAACTGCCGGAGTTTCAGCGAAGTGCCCTTGAAGCCATGCGCCAGCCACTTGAAGAGGGCCGGGTGGTGGTGGCGCGTGCGCACGCGACGGTGATCTTTCCGGCCCGCAGCATGCTCGTCGCCGCGATGAACCCGTGCCCATGCGGGTTCCTCGGCGACCCGGTTCGGCCGTGCGTGTGCTCTCCACCGCAACGCACGCGCTACCTGGCTCGGGTGTCCGGTCCGCTGCTCGACCGGGTCGATCTGCACGTGGAAGTCCCTCGGCTGTCGGGTGCGGAGCTCACGGCGCGAACGGCGGCGGAGTCATCGGCCCAGGTCCGCGCACGGGTCGTGCGCGCCCGCGCGATCCAGGCCGTACGTGGCGCGGGCGCTGGAACCGCGGCCCTCACAAACGGAACGATGCCGCCGAGCCTGCTGCGGCAGTGGTGTAGGCTTGGAGACGATGCGGGCGCGTTTCTCCGAAGGGCGATCGACCGGCTGGGGCTGAGTCCACGCGCATTTGAGCGGGTCATCCGCGTGGCCCGGACCATTGCGGATCTCGAGGGCGGACCCGAGATCGCGGTGAAGCACGTCGCCGAAGCGGTAATGTACCGGACCCTCGACCGTCCCGCCGATCGGGTGGAAGCCGAAGTGACGTGATCCTGTGCTGACGGCAGGGAGATAGGCGGAGCGCCGTGGACAAAGGAGTTGGCGCGCGGCGTTCTCTGTGGGCCGCCCTCCGCGCGCACACGGGATGCCCGCGGTGTGGCCGCGGCTATCCGATCGCTCCCGCCTGCCTGGCAGGATGCTTCGATCAGATTTCCGCAGATGCCTGTCCGAGATGCGCGCAGCAGCGCCTGGCCGGCCGGTGTGTGAGCCTCGGATGCCGGCGAGGGTGGTTCGGTCCGGGCCGCACCCACGTCGTGCTCGGCTACAAGCAGGGCGACGCGCAGCGGCTGGTGCTGGCGGCGAAGGATGCCGGCGGGCTGGCCGCCGTGACCCTGCTGGGCCGGCTCCTCGCGGGGTTCCTCCTCATCCATCCCGCGCTGCGTGGCTACGATCTGCTGCTCCCGGTGCCGTTTCACCCCGCGGGCCTCCGCGGCCGGTGCGTTCACCCGCTGACCGCGGTCTACCTCGATGCGGTTCCCGTGCTCCGGCGCGCGCTCTGCTGCGATGACCTCGCCCCGTCGTGGCTCGTGCAGACGCGTGATGTTCCGCCGCTGCGCGGCTGCGCCGAGGCAGCCCGCTGGCGTACGGTTCAAGGCGCGTTCGCGCTGGGGTTCCGGACGCGGATGCTGTGCGGCGCGCGTGTCCTGCTGCTCGACGACGTCATGACGACGGGCGCGACCGCCAGCGAATGTGCGCGCGTGCTCGTCGACGACGGGGGCGCCGCATCCGTCGACGCGGTCGTCCTGGTGCGGCAGGCGTGGCGTGCATCAGGTCGCCGTGCATGCCGCCGCGGCCAGAATTTGACAATTCCGGAGATTGGGGTATAGAATCCATGGACGATGCGCGCGAGCGCCGGTGCCTGATTGCGCTGCACCTCGTGCCGGGGCTGGGCGCGGTGCGCATCGCGCGTCTCATAGGCACGCTGGGATCGGCGGCGGCCGTGTGGGACGCGTCGGGGCAGGCCCTGACCCGCGTGCCAGGAATCGGTCCGCGCCTGGCAGCGTTCATTGAACGAGGGCGCGGCGCAGTGAACGTCGAGCGCGAGCTGCGCCGCGCGACAGACCGCGGCGCCCGCGTCCTGACGTGGCTGGACGCCGGATATCCGGCGCGGCTGCGGGCGCTGCATGACGCGCCGCCGGTCCTGTACGTGCGCGGTGCCTGGTCCGGCGGGTCCGGTCCGGGGGTCGCGATTGTGGGCACGCGCCGGGCCTCGGCATACGGGCTGAGCATCGCCCGACACCTCGGGGAGGTGCTCGCCGGGGCGGGCGCCGTGGTCATCAGCGGTCTTGCCCGCGGGATCGACCGGGCGGCGCACGTCGGCGCCTTACGGGTCGGGGGTATCACGGTTGGGGTGCTGGGCTGCGGGGTGGATGTGGCGTACCCGCCCGAGCACCGTGCTTTAATAGAAGGGATGCAGCGAACAGGAGCGGTGGTGGCCGAGCTGCCGATGGGCACGCCGCCGCGGCCGCAGCAGTTCCCGCCCCGCAACCGCCTGGTGAGCGGGCTCGCACAGGCGGTCGTCGTGGTGGAGGGAGACGTGGACAGCGGAGCGGTGATCACGGCGCGGTACGCGGTTGCCCAGGGGCGGCCGGTGTTTGCGGTTCCGGGGAGCGTCTACGCCCGCCAGAGCCGTGGACCCCACCGGCTGCTGGCCGGGGGCGCCGGGATCCTGGACGCACCGGAGACGTTACTGGAATTCCTCGGCCTCCCGCGCACGCCTCAGGTCGGGACCGACGCAGGGCCGGCTAACGCCGCGGGAATCGGGGCAAAAGAAACCCGGACTCTCGGGGTGCTGAACGAGCAGGGGATGCACATCGATGCGATCGCCGCGCGGGCAGGGCTGGGCGCGGCCGAGACGGCGGCGGTGCTGGCCGCGCTTGAGGTGAGGGGGCTGGTGCGGCGGTTGCCGGGCATGCACTACGCGCGGCAGACGGCCCGGTGGCCGGGAGGGGAGGCCCCGGGTACCGCGCAGGAGAATGCAGGAGGCGCTACGTGGCCAGATCACTCGTCGTCGTAGAATCGCCGACCAAGGCGAGGACGCTCCGGAAGCTCCTGAACCGGCGGTATGACGTCGTCGCCTCGATGGGTCACGTCAAGGACCTGCCGCGGAGCCAGCTCGGCGTCGACACCGACCACGCGTTCACGCCGAAGTATGTGGTCCCGAAGGGCAAGGGGCCGGTGATCAAGGAGCTCAAGGCGGCCGCCAAGAAGGCATCGGCGGTGTATCTCGCGACCGACCCTGACCGGGAAGGCGAGGCGATCTCCTGGCACCTGGCCGGGATCCTCGACAAGGTCAACCCCAAGATCAAGCGGATCGAGTTCCACGAGGTCACCAAGGACGCCGTGCGGCGCGCCCTGCAGACCCCGCGCGACATCGACCAGAACCTCGTCAACGCCCAGCAGGCGCGGCGCATCCTGGACCGGCTCGTCGGCTACAAGCTGAGCCCGCTACTCTGGCGCAAGGTCCGGGGCGGGTTGAGCGCCGGGCGCGTCCAGTCGGTCGCCGTGCGGCTCATCTGCGAGCGGGAGAAGGAGATCGAGGCGTTCGTCCCCCAGGAGTACTGGACGATCGCCGCGCGCCTGACCCGAGAGGCCGAGGACGTTCCGTTCGTCGCCCGCCTCCTGACGAAGGGCGAGGAGAAGGTGTCGATCGGCAGCGAGGCGGAGGCCCGGGCCCTCGTCCAGGAGCTCGGGCGGCTGCCGTACGTCGTCACCGAGGTGCGCCGTAAGGACCAGCAGCGCCACCCCGCGGCGCCGTTCACGACCAGCACCCTGCAGCAGGAGGCCAACCGCAAGATCGGCTACTCCGCCGCCCGGACGATGGTGGTGGCCCAGCAACTCTACGAAGGCCTGGATGTCGGACCCGAGGGCACGGTCGGCCTGATCACGTACATGCGCACCGATGCCGTCCACGTGGCGGCGGAGGCGCAGCAGCACGCGCGGGAGTACATCACCGAGGCGTTCGGGGCCCCGTACGTGCCCGACCAGCCGCGCCAGTACACCTCGCGCCGCGGCGCGCAGGAGGCGCACGAGGCGATCAGGCCGACGTCGGTGCGGCGGACGCCCGACGCGGTGAAGCCGCACCTCAAGGCCGACCAGTATAAGGTGTACAAGCTCATCTGGGAGCGGTTCGTCGCGAGCCAGATGGCGTCGGCGATCATGGACACGCTGGCCGTGGACATCATCGCGGGACCCTACGGCCTCCGCGCGACGGGGTCCCGCGTCAAGTTCCCCGGGTTCCTCCGAGTGTACCTCGAGGGGCGGGACAACGGGGAGGAGGAGACCCCGGAGGGCTGGCTGCCCGACCTCACGGACGGCGAGCGGCTGCGCCTGCTGGGGCTCGACCCGGCCCAGCACTTTACCCAACCGCCGGCCCGCTACACGGAGGCGACGCTGGTGCGCGCGCTGGAGGAGCGCGGGATCGGGCGCCCGAGCACGTACGCCCCGATCATCGAGACGATCAAGCGGCGGGGGTACGTCGAGCTCGAGGACCGGCGGCTCTACCCGACCGACCTCGGCGTCCTCGTCAACTCGCTGCTCGTCGAGCACTTCGCCAAGGTGCTGGACGTCGAGTTCACGGCGCACATGGAGGAAGACCTCGACCGGGTCGAAGAGGGCAAGGAGGACTGGGTCAAGCTGCTTGCCGCCTTCTACGGTCCGTTTGACGAGGTGCTCCACAAGGCCGAGCATGACATCGAGGAAGTGGAGATGACCCCCGAGGAAATCGGCGAGCCGTGCCCGCGCTGCGGGCGCCCGCTCGTGAAGCGGCGGGGCCGCTACGGCGAGTTCATCGCCTGCTCGGGGTACCCGGAGTGCTCGTACACGCGGCCGGTCGGGATCGGCGTGCGCTGTCCGCTCGATGGCGGCGAGATCGTGGAGCGGCGGACCCGGAAGGGGCGCATCTTCTATGGGTGCGCCAACTACCCGGTGTGCACGTACACCTCGTGGGACCGGCCCCTCGGCCGCAGCTGTCCGGTGTGCGGCCAGATGCTGGTGGCCAAGCGGGCACGCCGCGGCGCTCAGCCTGCGGTCGTGTGCAGCAACAAGGCATGCACCTACAAGGAAGCCCCGAAGCCCAGGGAGCCCGAGCACGTGGGGACGCCGTCCTGATCCATCAGAGCCGGCGCATCCGGCGGGAGCGCCTGCGGTCCACCACGATCGTCGCGGTCCGGCGCGACGGCCGCGTCGCCGTGGCGGGCGATGGGCAGGTGACCGCCGGGTCCACGGTGCTCAAGCACGGGGCGCGGAAGGTGCGCCGGATCGGCGACGGCGTGCTCCTCGGCTTCGCCGGCTCGGCGGCAGACGGCCTCACCCTGTTCGAGCGCTTGGAGCAGAAGCTCAGCGAGGCCCACGGCCACCTGCCCCGCGCCGCCGTGGCACTCGCGAAGGACTGGCGGACCGACCGGATCCTGCGCCGCCTCGACGCGCTGCTCGTCGTGGCCGACCGGGAGCACCTGTTCGTCCTCTCCGGCAGCGGAGACATCGTCGAGCCCGACGATGGGGTGGCGGCGATCGGCTCGGGCGGTCCCTACGCGCTCGCCGCGGCGCGGGCCCTGCTCAAGCACTCGACGCTCGGGGCGGAGGCGGTCGCCCGCGAGGCCCTGCGCCTCGCCGCCGAAATCTGCGTCTACACGAACGATCAGGTGACCGTGGAGGCCCTCTGAGGCCCGCATGGACGCCCGCCCGCGGCCCGAGGGCCTGTCCTCCCGCAGGGAGGGAAGCCTCTCGATCGAGGCGCTGACGCCCCGCCGGATCGTCGGGGAGCTCGACAAGTTCATCGTGGGACAGGCTCCCGCCAAGCGCGCTGTCGCGATCGCGCTCCGCAACCGCTACCGCCGCAGCCGGCTCGGCCCCGAACTCCGTGATGAAGTGATCCCCAAGAACATCCTGATGATCGGCCCGACCGGGGTCGGAAAGACCGAGATCGCCCGCCGGCTCGCGCGGCTGGCGGCGGCGCCGTTCGTGAAGGTCGAGGCGACGAAGTTCACCGAGGTCGGCTACGTCGGCCGGGACGTGGACTCGATGGTCCGCGACCTCGTCGAAACATCGGTCCAGATGGTCAAGGCGGAGCGGATCGGCGCAGTGGAGGAGCGCGCGGCCCGCCAGGCCCGCGAGCGGCTGCTGGAGATCCTCGTGCCCGCCCCCAGGCGGGAGACCGGGTTCACGAATCCCCTCGAGGCGCTGTTCGGCGCGGGGCGCGCCGCGGCGCCGGAACCGGCCCCCGCACCCGGGGACGATCTGGCGCAGCGCCGCGCGGCGCTGCACGACCGGCTGG
>JAPVSX010000348.1:0-1795 GCA_047519495.1 Armatimonadota bacterium | reverse complement strand
GCCACCGACGACGGGATCGTCCTGTCGCTCGGGCAGCAGCACAGCTTCCCGCTCGACAGCATCTTCGCGTTTCTCCGGACCGGCACGGTCGCCGACGACCTGACCCAGGCCCTGCTGGCGACGCCGCTGTTCACGACGCGCTGGCGGTGGAACGCGACCCGGTCACTCGCGCTGCTGCGCCACGCGGGCGGGCGCCGGGTCCCGATGCCGATCCAGCGAATGCGGGCGGAGGACCTGCTGGCCGCGGTGTTTCCCGAGCAGGTCGCGTGCCAGGACAACCGGATGGGGCCGATCACCCCGCCGGATCACCCGCTGGTCACGGAGACGGTCCGCAACTGCCTGCACGAGGCGATGGACCTGGACGGCCTCCGCGCGATCCTCGGGAGGCTCGAGCGCGGGGAGATCCGGGCGGTCGCCGTGGAGACGCCGGCGCCCTCCCCGATCTCGCAGGAGATCCTGCACGCCAACCCCTACGCGTTCCTGGACGATGCGCCGCTCGAGGAGCGCCGGGCTCGGGCGGTCGCGCTCCGGCGCGCCGATCCCGACCTGGCCCGGACGATCGGGGCCCTCGATCCGGCGGCGATCGCCGGCGTCGCGGCGCAGGCGTGGCCCGACGTGCGCAGCGCCGATGAGCTTCACGATCACCTGCTCACGGTCGGCGTCCTTCCAATCGAAGACGCCGCCGCGTGGGACGCGCTGACCGCCGGCCTGGTCGCCTCCGGGCGCGCCGCGGTCGCCACCTGGGGCGACGGCGCAGGGCGCGAGCGCCGCGCGGTCGTCGCCGCAGAGCGCGCGCTGCTCGTGCGGGCGGCGATCCCGGACGTCCGCTTCGATCCGGAGGGTTCCGTCCCGGACATGAGCGGCGCCGCGCCGCCGGCCGCCTCTGACGCAGCACGCGAGATCGTCCACGGCTGGGTGCAGTGCGCCGTGCCGGTCACCGCCGCCGGGCTCGCCGGCCGGATCGGGCTCGAGGTGACGCAGGTCGAGGCAGCGCTCGCCGCGCTGGAGGGCGCCGGGGTCGTGCTGCGGGGCCAGTTCACCCCCGGCACCGGAGAGGTGGAGTGGTGCGAGCGCCGCCTCCTGGCGCGCATCCACCGCCTCACCCTCGGCCGGCTGCGGCGCGAGATCGAGCCGGTGTCCCCGAGCCTCCTCATGCGGTTCCTCCTGCGATGGCAGCATGTTCAGCCGGGGACGCAGCTCTACGGGCGGGACGGTCTCGCGGAGGTCATCGGGATGCTCCAGGGCGTCGAGATCCCCGCCCCCGCCTGGGAGGAGCGCGTGCTCCCCGCGCGGATCCGGCTCTACGATCCCGCCGATCTGGACGCCCTCTGCCTTTCGGGCGCCGTCGCGTGGGGACGGTTGACCTCGGGGCCCGGATCGCCGGACCCGGACCGCGACGGACCTGGCTCCCCCGGTCCGGGCGCGGCGGGACGGGCCGGCCGCCACTGGCCGGGACCGTCCCGCGCGGTGCCGGTCGCGTTCGCGCTGAGGGAGGATCTGCCGGTGTTCCTGGAGCGCGCACCGGGGGACGTGGACGGCGCAGGGCTCCGGGGCGCCGCCGCGGATGTCGCCCGCTACCTCGAAACGCACGGGGCCTCGTTCCTCCCGGAGATCGCGCGCGGGACCCGCCGGCTTCCGGGCGAGGTGGAAGCCGCGCTGTGGGAGCTTGTCGCGCTGGGTATCGTGGCCGGAGATGGCCTCGCCGGCCTGCGCCGGCTGATCCAGGGCAGCCCCCGGGCCCGCGCCCGGCACCGGCGGGCGCTTTCGCTCCACACGCCGAGACGTCGGGCCGAAG
>JAPVSX010000347.1:0-2018 GCA_047519495.1 Armatimonadota bacterium | reverse complement strand
GGCGGCGGGCGTGCCGGTCCGCGTGCTGGACGGCCGCGCGATGGACGTGATGGCGGCGTCGGACGTCGTCGCTGTGGCCTCGGGCACCGCGACGGTCGAAGCGGCGTGCGTCGGCGCGCCCATGGTCGTCGTCTACCGGGTGTCCCGGCTCACCGAGTGGATCATCAGGCGGTTCGTCGCGCCGCCCGATCTGGAACGCGCGGGGTTCTCCATCCCCAGCATCACGCTGGGGCGTCCGGCCGTGCCGGAACTATTACAACATGCGGTCTCCGGGCCGAGGATCTACGCCGAGGTAGAGCGGCTGCTCAGCGATCCCGAGGCCCGGCAGCGGATCGCCGTGGACCTGGCGGAAGTCCGCCGCCGGCTCGGACCACCCGGCGTGCTGGAGCGCGCGGCCGGGGAGGTCCTGCGCGTGCTGGACAGCCGGGCGGGGGGCGCGTTACGATAGCATGGTGGGTATTGGGGGTCCTATGGCACTGTGGCGCCGGATCATGCTGTGGGCGATCCCGGGCGTGCTGCTGGCGGCCCTGGCGTGGAGTTTGATCCCCCACGCGGGGCCGCCGGCCGCCCCCACGGCGGCCGGTCGCGCCGACGGCGAGGCAGGGCGCCGTACGCCGCCGGCCGCGACGCCTGACGACCGGCCGTCGGGCGGCGAGGCGCATCAACCCGGGGGCGCGCCACCGGCAGGGGCTCAGCCTCCCGCCGCGTCCCCGCAGGCCGGCGCGCCGTCCGGCGAGATCCGTGCGGGTACGCTCGTCGGCACCGACGACGCCGGACGCCGGCGGTGGCAGATCGTGGCCGACGACGTCCTGCTGGCGCAGGGCCGGCAGATGGTCCTCCTCCGGAACGTGCGCGCAACCTTCTACGATCCGGACGGGACGGCGATGACGGTCACCGGGCAGCGGGGCCGCTACGATACGGCCACCCGGGAGGTGGACCTCGACGGGGACGTGCACGGGGTGAGCGGCAACGGACGCGAGATGTTTGCCGACCGGCTGCATTACTCGCCGGCGTCGGCGAGCGTCACGGGGACCGGGCACGTCCGCGTGGTTGAAGAGCGGGTGATCATGTACTCGGACCGGGTGGTCTCCGATACCACCCTGGGGCAGACCAGGTTCTTCGGCCACGTCCACATGACCGTCCGTTGAGTAGCCTGTCGCGCCGGACCTCGAGTCAGGCAGTGCTCCTCGCGGCCGCGCTCGCCGTGGTGCCGGGGCCCGCCGCCGGCGGCGAGCCCCGGCTGCCGGTCGACGTGACCGGCGCCACCGAGATCGAGTTCGACGCCCAGACGCAGCAGTACACGTTTCGCGGCCCGCGCGTCGTCGTGGTTCGCGGCACGCAGCGCCTCGAGGCGCCCGAGATCCACTATGACGCGCAGAAACGCGCCGCGGTGTTGCCGCGCGGCGGAGCCCTCACGACGCCGACGATGTCGCTCGAGGGCGATCAGATCACTGCGGACCTCGGGACCCGCCACTTCCTTGCGGAGGGGCACGTCATGGGACGCTTCCTCGACGAGGGCGTGTGGACGCGGCTCAGCGCCGCGCGCCTCGAAGCGGACGACCGGCCGGACCTCCAGCGTGCCGAGGCTGTGGGCGACGTGCTGGCCACCCGCGACGACGAAGCGTTGCGGGGCGATCGCGTCGTCTACGACCGGCTGACCCGGCACGGCACGGTCGAGGGGCACGCGGCGCTCATGCGCGGCGCCGACCGCCTCCGCGCGGACCGGGTCACCGTGGACTTTGGGACCGATGAGGCGGAGGCGTTGGGCCACGTGGAGCTGGACCGGGAGAGCCAGGGATTCCACGGGTCGGGCGACGCGGCCACGTACTCGGGGCAGACAAAGACCGGGGTGCTCTCCGGCCACGCGTCGGTCGCGCGCGGGCGCGACATCCTGACCGCCGACCGGATTACGGTGCACCTCGACCAGAGCGAGGCGATCGCGGACGGGCATGCTCGGATCGTGGCCTACCCCCGCGAAGGCGCACAGGAATCGCAGCCGTGAGCCGGGCGCGTCCGCT
>JAPVSX010000346.1:0-9552 GCA_047519495.1 Armatimonadota bacterium | reverse complement strand
GTGATCCGGCTCGTGCGCGGGGGCGCCGGACAGGGCGTGGTGATCCTCAACACGCGGCGGAAGCCGTTCGACAGTGTGAAGATCCGCCAGGCGGCGGCCTACGCGCTCAACAAGCAGGAATTGACCGAAGCTGCCTATCGCGGATGGGGCCGCCCGGTCAACCAGAACTTCACCCCCTCCTCGCCATGGTACCTGAAAGTTAAGGACAGATCCACGGATCTGGCAAAGGCGAAGCAGTTGCTCGCCGAAGGCGGGCTGCCAAACGGCTTCCGGACAAGCGCCACGGTTGGCAACGGCTACGGGCTGCCGGCCGTGGCGCAGGTGTACCAGGCGCAGCTCCGGAGGATCGGCATCGACGTGAACCTTCAAGTGTATGACATCCCGTCGTGGGCCAACCGCATCGACAGCGGAGACTTTGACATGGAGAACACCGGGTTCTTTGCCAAGGTCGATCCCGACGACGGCTACTACCGGTACCTCCATACCAACGGCGGCGTCTGGCAGTTGAGCGGCTTCCTGAATAATCCTGAGCTCGACCGGCTGCTCGACGAGGGACGCGCCGAGGCCGACACGGAGAAGCGGAAGGCGATCTACGCGAAAGTCGTCGAGATCGTGCAGAACGAGGCGTCGATGATCATCTTCGGAAGCGGGGACACCGCGGTGGGGTGGCGGAACAGCGTCCACGGCTTTACCCCGCAGATCATCGGCGCGCTCTCGTACCCCGGCGGTGGCGTTCAGGAGATCTGGTTTTCGAAGTAGCCTGAGCGAGGGACGTCCGGCGGCCGCGCGTCCCTCGCTCGTTCCATGATCCAGTACCTCCAGGCGCGGGTTCTCGCGCTTCTCCTCATTTTGCTCATCATGTCGGTCATCGTTTTTTCCTTTGTGCATCTCACGCCCGGAGACCCGGTCGAAGCGATGCTGGGGACCGAGGTCGATGCGGTGACGAAGCAGGCCGTCCGGCATGACCTCGGCCTCGACCGGCCGCTTCTCGCGCAGTACGCGGTCTGGATCGGTCGAGCCCTGCGGGGCGATCTCGGGACATCGATCCGCACGCACCAGCGGGTGTCCGGCATTCTCGCGGAAAAACTGCCGGTCACGCTCGAGCTAACGCTCGCCGCGAGCATCGTCGGCCTCCTGATCGCGCTCCCCGCGGGCATCCTGGCGGCGGTCCGACGGAACTCGGCCGTGGACCTGGGCGCGATGGGCGTGGCCCTCGGAGGCGTCTCCATCCCATCGTTCTGGCTCGGCGTGATGCTTATTCTCCTGTTCGCGCTGCACTGGCGGATGTTTCCGTCGATCGGGTACGTCCCGCTCACCCGAGATCCCGCCGGCGCGCTGAGGCATCTGGCGCTGCCGGCGGTCACACTCGGACTCGGCCTGGCTGGCGCGCTCACGCGGATGATTCGCTCCGGCGTGCTCGAGGAACTCGGCCACGAGTACGTCCGCACGGCCAAGGCGAAGGGCCTGCGCTTCTCCACCGTGATCAATCACCATGTCCTGCGAAACGCGCTCCTCCCGACCGTGACCGTGCTCGGCGTCCAGATCAGCGTGCTTCTCGGCGGGGCCGTGATCACCGAGCAGATCTTCGCCTGGCCGGGGGTCGGCCAGCTGGCCGTGCAGGCGGTACAGAGCCGCGATTACACAGTGCTGCAGGGCACGATTCTTGTGGTTGCGGCGCTCGCCACGCTGGTGCAGCTCGGCGTGGACATCGTGTACGCGTTGATGGATCCCCGCATCCGCTTCGTATGAGCCGAAGGTGGCGACGATTGCTGCGGCACCGGCTGGGGATCACCGGGGCGATCCTGTCGGCGGCCCTGCTCATGCTCGCGATCGGAGCGCCCCTGCTCGCGCGCGACGATCCGATCGGCATGCACATGACGGAGACGCTGCGGCCGCCGTCGGCGCAGCACTGGCTCGGGACCGACGAGTTCGGCCGTGACGTGTGGGCGCGGGTCGTGTACGGAGCGCGCCTGTCGTTCACGGTTGGTCTAGTCTCGATGCTGCTGGCGACGGCTGTCGGGATGCCGCTCGGCGCAATGTCCGGATATCTTGGCGGAGCCGCCGACGCGGTCACGATGCGCATCATGGACGCCATCCTCGCCTTTCCCGCGATCCTGCTCGCGATCGGGCTCGTAGCGGCGCTCGGGCCGGGAACGGGAAGCGGCATCATCGCGATCGGGATTGTCTACGTCCCGGTCCTGGCGCGCGTGACGCGAGGCGCCGTGCTGTCGAGGCGAAGCGAGGAGTATGTCGACGCCGCTCGCGCGGTCGGGGAAACCGACTGGGGCATCCTGCGCCGCCATATCCTGCCGAACGTGTTCGCGCCGGTACTGGTCCAGGCGACGGTGGGTTTTTCGACCGCCATCGTCATCGAGGCCGGCCTGTCGTTTCTCGGCGCCGGCACGCCACCGCCAACCCCGAGCTGGGGCAGCATGCTCAACGAAGCACGGCAGTTCATGGTGGTGGCGCCGCATGTCGCCGTGTTCCCGGGAGCGGCGATTTCCCTGGCGGTGCTCGGGTTTAACCTACTGGGCGATGGGATGCGTGATGTTCTGGATCCGGCGGTGGCGCAGTGAAAAGAGTGCCGGGCAGGTGTCTTTGGTCAAACGCGGGATCTACAGTGGCCGTTCTTCGAGCACGAGGACCTCGAAAAGACCGAGCCCCGGAACCGTCATGCGAACCCGTCCGTCTTCCGGTTCACCTGAAGGTCCGTGCCGGACATGAGCGCACGCGCCCGCCGCAACGGCCGGGTGACCTCGATGCCGAACGGGCCCAACCGGGTCACCTCGAGGAGCGGCTTGCTCTCGAGGCCGGAAGAGTTGATCAGGTGCACCTGCACCCTGACGCGGAACCCCGCAGGAGTGATTCTATCACCCTTCGCACGCCTGAAAAACCTGGAGCCGGCGAGGGGATTCGAACCCCTGACCTGCGCATTACGAGTGCGCTGCTCTACCACTGAGCTACGCCGGCCCGTGTCTCGCACTGCAAGTATACAAAAGGCGCGCCGCGCGGACAACACTGAGCGAGCCTTCGATGCCACCTCCTGGACGGCTGGTGATCAACCTCAGCGCCGCCAGTGCTCCATGACGATCAGGATACCGGCGACCAGGCCAATGATGCCGTTGATGCGGGCGAGCTCGAAGCCGATTCCGACCGACTCCAGGCCTACGAGGATCAGGTAGATCCCGAGCAGGAACATTCCCCAGTTGGAGATGCGCACCACGTCTCCTCCCTTCACGGTCTCTGACTCGCCGCGCTCAAGGATTACCATCCCATCGCGTAGCCGTTGCGGCGCGGGTCGGCGCCGCCCATCATCCAGCCGTCCTCGCGGAACACGATGCCCTGGGCGCCGCCGACGCGCACCGACCAGTCCTCGAGCACCGAGACCTTGTAGCCGCGGGCGGCGAGCGCCTTCCTAACGGCGGGCGCGAAGCGCGCCTCGAGCAGGAGCTCCTTCGGCGGCAGCGGGTCCCCGACATCGTCCTTCCACCTGAAGCGTGGCGCCGCGATGGCGTCCTGGATGTTCCGGCCGAAGTCGATCAACCCGGCGACGACCTGGGCTGTGGTCTGGGGAATGCTGTACGAGCCTGGCGTCCCGATCAAGAACGCGAGCCGGCCGCCCCGGGCGGCGTGGGCGGGCCCGAGGGGGTCGATCCCGAACGAGTGCGTCGGGACGTTGGGCGCGCCGTGGAGCCCAAACGAGTGGACCGGGGACGACGGGGACTCGCGGCGTTTGTCGGGCGCGATGACCTTGGCGTCGCCCGGAATAAGGGTGCACCAGTGGTGCCCGTTGTTCATGGCGATGCCGGTGTCGCCGATAACGACCCCGCTGCCGTAGGCGCCGCCGAGGGTCTGGGTGATGTTGATCGCGAGGCCGCCGGCGTCCGCGGCGGCGAGGTGGGTGGTCGAGCGCTCAGGCGCAGGGCGAGCGCGCCGGATCCGACCTGCTGGGCGCCTGGTGCCTCCACGGCCTGAGGAAGCGGCGGTTCGGACGCGGGCCGGCCTGAGGCGGCGCCGGACTTCCCTCTGCAACTCCTTGATCCGCTCGTCGGAGAGCATCCACTCGATCGGCACATCGACGAACGCGGGGTCCGCGACGTGGGTGGCGGCGTCCATCCGCGCCAGCCGGATCGCCTCGGCGCTGAGCGCGAGGTAGTCTGGGCCGAGCGGGTCGAGGTCGTCCACGTCGAAGGCCTCGAGGATCCGGAGCGTCTGGAGGACCTGGACCGCGCTGCTGGGGGGCGGCGTGGTCCGGACCTCGTACCCGCGGTAGCGGGCGGTGACCGGGGCCTCCCAGCGGATCGACTCAGGGTAACTGCGGAGGTCTTCGGCAGTGATCAGTCCGCTGTGGCCGGCGAAATACTTTCCGATCGTCTCAGCGATCTTTCCGTGATAGAAGGTCATCCACCCCTCGGCGGCCAGCGTCCGGAGGGTCGCGGCGAGACCCGGCTGGCGAAGGGTCTCACCCGGTTGATACGGGCGGCCATCGTTTAGATAGGTGCGCGCCGCGTCCGGAAACGGCGTGAGCCGGCCGAGGCCCGCGGTCGTCCGCACAAAGTCGAACTGGGTGACGGGCGTCCCGCGCTCCGCCAGCTCGATCGCCGGCTCGAGGATCTGGGCGAGCGGCAGGCTGCCGTACTCGTCGTGCAGGCGCGCCCATCCGGCGACGTTGCCGGGGATCATCGAGGCGAGCGGTCCCAGGTCCTGCGTCTCCGTGGTAAACAGGTCCGGCCGCGCCGCCTTGGGGCTGCGGCCCATGAAGTTCAGCGCGCGCGTCTCGCCGCCGGGGAGCGAGAGGACGGCGATGCCGATCCCGCCGACACCGGAGAAGTAGGGCTCGACGACCGTGACGGCGACCGCGGTCGCGATCGCCGCATCGACGGCGTTGCCGCCGGCGGCCAGGATCCGGACGCCCGCCTGCGTGGCCAGCGGGTTCGCCGAGGCGACCATCCCGCGGCGGCCCATCGCCACAGGACGAACCCCGAACTCCGACGCGCCCCCCGCGTACGCCACGCCGCACCTCCGATGTTCGCCACCACGTTTGCGCCGCGCACGGAGTACGGAGTGCGGACGCCTGACCCCGCGGGATTCTACGCCTCCAAACCGTTTCCTTGCCCTGCTGCGGCGCAGAGGGAACGGCCACGTCAGGCGGCGTGGCGAGGGGGGAATAAGGGGGAGATATACGGGGCGGCGTGAAATATCTACTGACGTTTGACACACCGGGGGCGTTTCGCACATAATGGAGCGGTTAGAATCCCCAGCGGAGCGCACATCGCATCACCCCGATGGTGACGAAGGAGTGATGGGATGGCAACTCTAATCGTCGCAAACCTTCGCGCTGGCGGTGGACGGGCGCGGGACACGCTTCCCCTGGTGACCAGCGCGCTCCGCCGCGCCGGCTATACCTACGAACTGGTCGTCGCGCCCACGGCGGAGACAGCCGCACACCTCGTCGGCGCCGCCCTCGCGCCGGACCGGCAGGGGTTCGATCAGGTTGCCGTGCTGGGCGGCGACGGCACGATCAACGGCGCCGTGAACGGCATCGTGATGAGCGGCGCGACCCTACCGATGGGCATCATCCCGTGCGGAACCGGCAACGAGATCATGCGCTCGCTCGGCATCCCGAAGAACCCGGAGAAGGCCTTGCAGGTCTTCCTGCGCGGCCGGGTGTGCCCGATCGACGTCGGCAAGGTGAACGGCCGGTACTTCCTCAACACCTTCGGATTGGGCGCGGACGTGCAGGTCGTGAAGATGGTCAACACCCTGCGCGCCCGCTACCGCTTCGCCCGCAACCGGTCCGTGTACTACTTCGCGGCGCTCCTCCTGCTGTCGTCCGGATTCGACCCGTTTCCGGTCGAGGTGCAGGTGGGGGACCGGGTGTTCCGCGGCAAGGCCACGATGATCGCCGCGGCGAACGGCCGGATCTACGGGGAGCGCCTGCTGGCGCTGCCGTCCCCGAGCCTCATGGACGGGCTCCTCGACCTGTACCTCCTTCAAGAGTTGGAGTCGCGCCGCTTCCGCAAGACCGCCCGCCTCTTGCGCCGCCTCCCCGTGCCGGAGCTGAGCGTCCAGCGGTGCTCGGAGGTCACGATCCGGCTGGACCAGCGGCGGGAGGCGCAGGTGGACGGGAGCCTCATCGGGCCGACACTGACGTTCGAGCTGTCGCTGCTGCCGCAGCGGATCGGCGTGATCCATCCCCAGCCCCCGGCGTTCGCGGAAGAGGCGCGCCCGGCGGCCGCTCTGGCGGTGGGCCGCCTGAGCAGCGAGGCCCTCTAAGCCGGATGTTCCTCTCGATCCTGTCCTGCAACTACGGCGGAGGGCACAAACGCGTCGGCGAGGCGGTCGCCGAGGAGTGGCAGGCCCGGACCGGCGGCCGCGCCGAGATCGTGGACTACTTCGCCCAGTTCGTCCACCCGGTGTTCGACGCGATCACGAAGTTCTCGTACATCCAGAGCGTCCGGCGCGCGCCCATGCTGTACGGGCTGTTCTACAAGCTGACCGGCGACATCAAGCCGGACTCATTCGTCCAGCGCGCGATCAACCGGATGGGCATGGAGCGCCTCGACCGCTATCTTGGGGCCGAGCGCCCCGACGTGGTGTGCTGCGTGCACTGCACCCCGGCGGGCACGATGTCCGACCTGCGCATCGCCGGGCGGACCTCGGTCCCCTGTCTGACAGTGATCACCGACTACGTCACGCACAGCCAGTGGATTCACCCGCACGTCGACCGGTACTGCGTCCCGAACACGCTCGTGCGCGACGGCCTGGTCGAGCGGGGGATCCCGGCCGCCCGGATCGTGGTCTCGGGGATGCCGATCGAGCGGAAGTTCCAGCAGCCGCTCGACCGCGACGCGCTCGCGGCGCGGATGGGCTTCACCCCCGGCGTCCCGGTGGTCCTCGTCATGGCCGGGGCGTACGCGATGCTGGGCGGCGTGCTCGACGTCGTCCAGGTGCTGGCGCAGTTCCCTCACCCGCTCCAGGCGCTCGTCGTCTGCGGCTACGACCGCCGGCTCGAGGACCAGGTGCGGGCGCGCGCCGCGGGCTCGCCCCACCGGTTCAACGTGTTCGGGTACGTGGACAACGTCCAGGAACTGATGACGGTGAGCGACCTGCTGATCACGAAGGCCGGCGGGGTGACGGTGAGCGAGGCGCTCGCCAAGCGCCTGCCGATGCTCGTCTACCGGCCGATCCCCGGGCAGGAGGAGGGCAACACGCGCTTTCTGCTCGAGAACGGCGCCGCCCTCGCGCCGCGGACGCCGGCGGCGCTCCGCGAGGCCCTGGACGGCCTGTTCGTGGATCCCGACCGCCTCGCGGCGATGCGCCAGGCAGCAGCGGGGCTCGGCCGCCCGGACGCCGCGCCGGTCGTGGTCTCCCACCTGATCGCCCTGGCGGGCGGCGCCGGAACACCCCCATCGGAGAGACGGCTCGCGATCTCCTCCCCCGCCCCCTGATGCCCCGGAGCGAGACCGCCCTGCTGGCGATCACGATCGCGCTGGTGGAGTTTGTCCACGCCGCCCTGCTGTTCGTCCTCCTCCCGACCATGCTCACGCAGCGGTTCGAGTGGGCGATGGGCACGACCGGCGCCGCGGTCTCCGCCTACTTCTTTACCGAGGTCGCGCTGAAGCTGGTCGCCGGCTGGATGGTCGACCGGATCGGGACGCGGAAGATGCTGCTGTGGGGGTTCTGGCTCTACGCCGCGGCGTACACCGCGCTCCTCCTCTCCCGGTCCACCTGGGAGGGGTTCGTCTCGCTGGCCGCGATGGGCGCCGCCGCCTCTCCGCTCTGGCCGGCGGCGCTGACCCGCCTGACCCAGCAGGCCGAACCGAAGGGCGAGGTCGGGGAGATGCTGGGCCGCGTGTTCTCGACGTGGTTCATGGGCGGCGGGGCCGGCGTCGGGCTGGCCACGCTGATCAGCCGGGCGGCCCACCCCATCTCGCTCGGCGTGTTCGTCATCCCGCTGCTGGCCGCCGCGCTACTCGGGTTCCGCCTCCCCCAGGGCCCCGTCGAGCGGCGGATACCGGAGCGGCCGGATCTCTGGCGGGTGGCCCGCCTGATGGCGCGCTCGATGTCGATGCTCGCCACGAGCCTGATCCCCCAGATCATCGCGGCTGGCGTCCTGATCCCGATTGTCGTGCCGTACCTCGAGGACGTACGCGGCCTCGACGAGCGCGAGCTGTTCCTGCTGCTCCTCTTGGGGCCAGGGACCGCGCTCGCCCTGATGGCCCCCGCCGGGCGGATGGGGGACCGGCTGGGACGCCGCGGGACGTATGCGATCGGCCTGGGATCCGTGGCCGTGCTGCTCCTGGCCCTGCCGTTCTGCCGCTCGATGTGGATGCTCGTGCTGGACTTCATCGGCATCGGCGTCGGCTACGCATTCGTGCTGCCCGCCTGGAACAGCATCCTGCTGCACCTCCTGCCCGAGGACGTCCGGGGCGCCGGACTGGGCGTCGCGATGACGATCGAGGGGATGGGGGGCGTCATCGGGCCGCTCGTCGGCGGATTGCTCTGGCAGTGGTCCAACCCGTCATCGCCCTTCTATTTCAGCGGAGGGCTCCTGCTGCTCGCCGCCGGCGCGTCGGCGCGGTGGCGGGTCGAGGCGGTCGGCGGATAGCCCCACACGCCGGGATGTCGCACTGGAGCCGATGGGCCGCGGTAAGCGCGGCGGTGCTGGCCGGGACGGCCGCCTACACGGTCGGCGTGCAGGCCCTGGCCGGCGGGCTGCGGGTCGGAGTGGTGAAGCGCGGGCCCGCCCGCCCGATGGCGGCGCTCACGTTCGACGACGGTCCGGACCCGGAACACACTCCCCGCATCCTCGACGCGCTGGCCACAGCAGGGGCGCAGGCCACGTTCTTCATGGTCGGACGCCAGGTCGAAGCCGCGCCGGCGGTCGCACGGGCCGTCGCCGCGGCGGGCCACGACCTGGGCAACCACACCTACGGCCACCGGCACCTCTGGACGCTCTCGCCCCAGGCCTCGATCGCAGAGGTGGACCGCGGCGCCGCCGCGGTGGCAGACGTCATCGGGGTCAGCCCCCGCTACTTCCGGCCGCCGTGGGGGACGTTCAACTGGGCGGCGTACGTGCGGGCGGGACAGATCGGCGAGGAGCGGATCCTGTGGTCGGTGCGGCCGGAGGGATGGCTGGTCGCGGCCCCGGCGGCCCGGATGGCCGAGTTTGTCGTCAGGAAGGCGCACCCGGGCGCGATCGTGAACCTGCACGACCGCGGGGGACACGCGTCCACGCCGGCCGAGACGTGCGCGGCGCTGCCCCGGATGATCGCGGGGCTCAGGGCGCGGGGGTTCGAGGTGGTGCCACTCAGGGTGCTGTTGGGCGCGGCGTAGAAGAAGAAACCCGGCGTGATTGAATGGCACGGCCTGCGCAAGAGACGCCTAAGGTCGAAACTTGAGTTTGATACGTTTCCCCAGCAGTTGGCCGATCCTCTTCTCCATCCGGGCACTGGCGAGGCGTGCGGCCTGCTCCGTGGGCGACAGCGGTCGAGAGCCCCTCGCCAGGGGGACTTCCATCTGAGAGGCCGACCGAAGCGTTGGCCCGAC
>JAPVSX010000345.1:0-3162 GCA_047519495.1 Armatimonadota bacterium | reverse complement strand
ACTCTCGGGGTTTCGCGCCCGCACGGGCGGCACCTCTCGAGGAGCGTATGGCGGAGCGGTACGATCCCAGGGCCATTGAGGCAAAGTGGCAGGCGCGGTGGGCGGCCGACGGGCTGTACCGGGTCCGGGAGGACCCCGCGCGCCCGAAGTTCTTCTTCATCACCATGTACCCATATCCCAGTGGGGACCTGCATCTCGGCCACTGGTACGCGATGACGCCGTCCGACGCGAAGGCGCGGTACCTGCGCATGCGGGGCCGCAACGTACTGTTCCCGATCGGGTTCGACGCCTTCGGCCTGCCGGCGGAGAACGCCGCGATCCAGCACGGGATCCACCCGTACAAGTGGACGATGGCCAACATCGAGCGGATGCGCGGGCAGCTTCGCTCGATGGGGGCGATGTTCGACTGGACGCGGGAGATCGTGACCTGCCGCCCTGAGTACTACACGTGGAACCAGTGGTTCTTCCTCAAGTTCTACCAGGCGGGGCTGGCCTACCGGGCGACGGCCGCGGTGGATTGGTGTCCCAACGATAACACCACCCTGGCCCGCGAGCAGGTCATCGGACCCGACCGGGTCTGCGAGCGGTGCGGCACGCCCGTGATCAAGAAGGACCTCGCCCAGTGGTTCTTCCGGATCACGAAGTACGCGGACGAGCTGCTGGACTTCAGCAAGATGCAGTGGCCGGAGCGGGTCGAGACGCTCCAGCGCAACTGGATCGGGCGCAGTGAGGGCGCGGAGATCGTCTACACCAGCGAGCAGGGCGATCCGATCACGGTGTTCACGACGCGTCCGGACACGCTCTTTGGAGCGACGTTTCTGGTCCTGGCGCCCGAGCATCCGCTGGTCGAGAAGCTCACGACACCCGAGCACCGGACCGAGATCACCGCGTACGTCCACCGCGCCCGGCGGCAGTCCGAGATCGAGCGGCTCGCCGAGGACCGTGAGAAGACGGGCGTGTTCATCGGCGCGTACGCGCGGCACCCGCTGACGAACGCGCGGATCCCAATCTACACCGGCGACTACGTCCTGCTGACGTACGGCACCGGCGCGATCCACGCCGTCCCGGCCCACGACAGCCGCGACTTCGCGTTTGCGAAGAAATACCGGCTGCCGATTCCGGTGGTGATCGCGCCCCCCGACTGGGACGGGAAGCCGCTTGAGGGGGCGTACGCCGGCGAGGGTGTCATGGTCAACTCCGGCCCGTTCGACGGCACGCCGAGCGCGGAGGGCCGCCGGCGGGTGACCGAGGCGCTCGAGCGCGCCGGCCGCGGCCGGGCGGCCGTGACCTACCGGCTGCGGGACTGGCTGATCAGCCGGCAGCGCTACTGGGGGACGCCGATCCCCATCATTTACTGTCCGGCGTGCGGCGCGGTGCCGGTCCCGTCCGAGGACCTGCCTGTACTGCTGCCCGAGGACGCCGAGTTCCTGCCGACCGGCGAGTCCCCGCTCAAGCTCAACGAGCGGTTCCGGGAGACCACGTGCCCCCGGTGCGGGGGGCCGGCCGAGCGCGAGACCGACACGATGGACACCTTCGTGGACTCCTCGTGGTATCAGTACCGGTACCTCAGCCCCCACGATGCGGACCGGCCGTTCGACCCGGAGCAGATGCGCTCCTGGCTGCCCGTGGACCAGTACACCGGCGGGATCGAGCACGCGGTGCTGCACCTGCTCTACACCCGGTTCTTCACGAAGGCGATGCGCGATCTCGGCCTCGTGCCCTTCGACGAGCCGATGCTGCGCCTGTTCAACCAGGGGCAGATACTGGGCGCCGACGGCTTCAAGATGAGCAAGTCACGCGGCAACGTAGCCAACCCCGACGACTACGTCGGGACGATGGGCGCGGACACCGTGCGGGCGTACCTGATGTTCATCGGGCCATGGGACGGCGGCGGGCCCTGGAACCCCCGAGGGATCGAGGGCGTGCACCGCTTCCTGCACCGGGTGTGGCACCTGGTGCTGGACCCGGCGCCCGCGCGGGCGGCCGGCGGGCCGGAGGTGGCCGGTGAGGTGCACCGGACCCTCCACCGGACGCTCAAGCGGGTGACGGACGACCTGGACGGGTTCCGGTTCAACACCGCGATCGCGGCGCTCATGGAGTGCACGAACGCGCTGATGAAGCTTCGCGAGGGGGGTGCGGCCGGCACCGACGAGTGGGCGGCCGCGATGCGCACGCTCGTGCTGATGCTGGCGCCGTTCACCCCGCACATCGCAGAGGAGTTGTGGGGACGGTTCGGCCAGCCCTACAGCGTCCACCGGCAGGCGTGGCCGGCGTGGGAGGCGCGGGCGGTCCGGGAGGCGATGATCACGCTCGTGCTGCAGGTGAACGGGCGCGTGCGCGATCGCGTGCCGGTCCCGCCCGGCCTGGACCAGGCGCGCCTCCGCGAGGCGGCGCTGGCGAGCGAGAAGGTCCGGAAGTTCATCGACGGCAAGCAGGTCGTGGACGTCGTCGTCGTCCCTGACAAGCTGGTCAACGTCGTCGTCCAGTAGCCGCGGCAAGAACTTTTCGCCGGCCCTGCCCGTTTACCCAATACGATGGGCATGCCGGCCGTGGTGGTAGCCATGGCGCGACCCGAGGCCACGCAGGCAGCCTCGTACACGCCCGAGGAACTCGCGTGCTACGAGGCGATCGTTCAGCGGTATGCCCGCCACGTGTACAACATTGCCTACCGGATGACGGGGAACGAAGCGGACGCGCGCGATCTCTCGCAGGAGGCATTTCTACGAGTGTACCGGGCGCTGCGCCGCGTCGAGCCGGGCGCGCCGCTTGAGAGCTGGCTGTACCGGATCGTCAGCAACCTGTACATCGACCTGCTCCGCAAGCGCCCCCGGCAGCGGGTCGAGTCGCTCGACGCGCCGCTCGAAACGCCGGGGGGGGAGCTTGCGCGGGAGGTCCCCGACGCCGCGGCCAACCCGGAGGCGATTTTCGAGCGTGAGCAGTTTGACAGCGCGATCCAGCGGGCACTGGGACTGCTGAGCGAGGAGCTGCGAATGGTCGTGGTCCTGAGCGACGTGGAGGGCTTCTCCTACGAGGAGATCGCCTCGATGCTCCGCGTCCCCCTGGGAACGGTGAAGTCGCGCCTGCACCGGGCGCGACAGATGCTGCAGCAGCGGCTCCGGTCGTACCTCGAGGCGAGGCGGCGGGGGTGGGAGGAGTGACGTT
>JAPVSX010000344.1:0-3412 GCA_047519495.1 Armatimonadota bacterium | reverse complement strand
TCACGACGGCAAGAAGGCTGGCGAGCTGCATCGCCGCAGAGAACGCAGACCCCGGATCGGGCCACCCGAGCAGGCTGGGGATGATGCGGAGGTGGGCCGTGCTGCTGATGGGCAGCAGCTCGGTGATGCCCTGGACGATCCCCAGAACGATGATCTTCCAGGCTCCAAGCTGGACAAAGCTGACGTTGATCTGGGTCGCCTCCGTGCAGGGCCCGGGCGCGGTGGGCGTCATCGGGGGGCCTCTTGGGAGTGCGGCGACAGCGAACGGCTCTGTTTCCGGATGCGGGAAGCAGCGAGGCAGGACATGACGGCTCCGCGAGAGGTTCGTCCCGCCCGCCGTCAAACCCTCCCATAGGATCCTCTCCAGAGGTAGTGAGATGGGCTCACCGACATCAGCGAAGGCGGCGGCTCGTTGACCCGCTCCGAGCCATGAGCATTCTCGCGGTCAGCGACGAGGTCGACGAGGCGCTCCTGGCGGACGCCCGCCCCGATCGGTGCGCGGGCGTCCGGCTGATCGTCTCCTGCGGGGATCTCCCGGCCGACTATCTCGAGGCGCTTGCCGACCGGTTCGGCGTCCCGCTGCTCTACGTCCGGGGCAACCACGATCTCCGGTACCGGGAGAACCCGCCCCCGGGCGACGATCTCCACGGCCGCGTCGTGACCGCGGCGGGCCTCCGCGTCCTGGGCTTCGAAGGGTGCATGTGGTACAACGGAGAAGGCGTGCAGTACACCGAGCGCGAGATGTGGTGGCGCGTCCTGCGCGCGCGTCCGGCGGTGTGGCGGGCCCACGGCGTGGACGTCGTCGTCACGCACGCGCCTCCCTACGGAATCCACGACGGCAAAGACGTGGCCCACACGGGGTACCGCGCGTTCCGGAAGCTGATCGAGACGCTGCGGCCGCGCTACTTCATCCACGGCCACAATCACCTGTCCTACGTCCCCAAGGGCGCCCGGGCGACCAGGGTGGGGGAGACCCAGGTGATCAACGCGTTCCGCTCCGTCATTCTCCCACTCGAGGCGGCCGCGCGCCGGGAGGCCGTCCCGTGACGCCGGGCCGGCTCAGGGAGTTCGAGGAGGTCCAGCGGTCGCTCGGCGCCCTCACCGCCCGCCCCCTGGGAGTCATCCCGGTGCCGGTCGACGAGATCGTCGGCAGCGTCGGCCGTGCGCGGTACTTTCCGCGCGGCCTGCGCGCCGGCAGCGGCCTGACCCCGTCACGCGTGCGCCGGCTCGTCCAGGCGCTCGACCACGGGGAAGTGCTGCCGCCGGTCCTCCTCTACCGCATCGGGCACGAGTACTTCGTCGCCGACGGGCACCACCGGATCGCGGCCGCGCAGCTCGCCGGGCAGCAGTACGTGGACGCCGAGGTCGTCGCCTATCTGCCCGAGATGCACCGCCCGGAGGACATCGTCGCACGGGAGCGCGTGCTCTTCGAGCAGCAGACCGGCGTCACGACGATCGTGCTGCACGAGGTCGGTCAGTATCCGAAGCTCCTCCGGTGGATCGAAGACTGCCGGCGCCCGCGGGGCCGCTCACTGCGGGGCGGAGCGCGCGAGTGGTACAACCGGATCTATCTGCCGGCGGTCCAGAGCCCCGCGTTCCGGCGGGTGGCGCGGCTGTTTCCGGGCCGGTCGCCCGGCGACGTGTTCGTGTACGTAGGCGACCACAAGTGGATCATGGGGAAGGCCGCCGGGCGGGACGTCGGGATGCCCGCGGCGATCGAGAGCTTCGAGCAGCGGGTGCGGGGCGGCCGCGGCCCTCACGGCTTCACACGCTGGCTCGAGGGGCTGGTCCAGCTCCTGCCGCACGCCGCCCGGCGGACGCTCCGGGCAGCGGCGACGAGATCCGGCGCACGGAGGGCCGGCCGGGGAAGTTGAGTCGTCCATCAGCCTCGTGGTCCCGGCGGGCCGTGGCCTCCACCGTCAGGTCAGGAAGAAGTCAGGGTTGGCGCCAACCAGCGTCTCCGGCCTCGCCCAGCAGGGTTCGAATCTGCCGGGCGGCCTCCTCGCCCGCGCGGATCAGCGCGTCGCGGTCCGTCCCGGCGACGGCGATCGGCGTGCCGATGTGGACCGAGACCGGCCGGAGCCTCGGCACGACCCGGCCGAGCGGCAGCGCGTCACGCGTGCCGGAAATTGCGACGGGGACGATCGGGGCACCGGCGCGGGCGGCGAGGAGCGCCGCCCCGCGCTGGAAGGGCCGGAGCCGGCCGTCCGGGCTGATGCCGCCTTCCGGGAAGATGGCCAGCAGCGCTCCCTCCTCGAGGACCCCGAGCGCGCGCCGCAGCGCCGTCGCGTCCACGGCTCCGCGGTTGAGGGGAATCGCCAGGTGGCCGTACGAACGCATCACGAATCCTACGATCGGCATCCGCCACAGTTCCTCCATCGCCAGGAACGCCGGCTTGCGCGGCAGGGCGAGCGGGAGGATGATCGGGTCGAGCCAACTCACGTGGTTGGCGACGAGGACGGCGGGACCGGTCCGGGGGAGCCGCTCGATCCCGGTGGCCGAGAGCCGGAACAGCGCCCGGGCCAGGGCCCGGACGGCGAAACGGAGACCGCGGTAGATGGGACCGTCCAGGACGCACGCTCCAGGTGTCGGGACGGAGGATACGCGGCGGCCTGGAGGTCTTCCTGCCCACCAGGAACCGCGACCGACGCGCGCCCGTACGGCATGATAGACGAGTACGCGATCGCACAGGAGGTGAGAGTGCGTTGTACGGGTCCGTAGTGGTTCGCGCAGCATGCCGGTGGATGCTTCGCCGGCCGATCGTGGCGATCTTCGGCATCGGCCTCGCCGCGCTGCTGGTGGCGATGATTCCTGCGACTTCCGTCCTCGGCGCGGCGGGACACACCGTCCAACTGACGATCGTCGCGGGAAAAACGCCGGCCGATGGCGGCTTCAACTTCAACGGCTACGGCCACGGCGGGATGACCGTCACGGTTCCCGCCGGCTGGACGGTGGTCGTGGCGTTCGAGAACGCAGCGGTGCTCGCCCACAGCCTGGAAGTGCTGCCGTTTGAGGCGACCCAGCCGCCGGTTCCCCCGACGAAGCCGGTGTTCGCCGGCGCTGCGACGAAGGACCTGGCGGTCGGGCTTCCCAAGGGCGCGAAGGCGGCGCTCTCGTTCACGGCGGACAAGCCCGGAACGTACGAGTTCATCTGCGCCGTGCCCGGGCACGCGGCGGCGGGCATGTGGGACAAGCTGGTCGTCTCCGCATCGGCGAAGGCGCCGAGCGTGACGCCGGGCGACGCGGCGAAGGTCGCCGCGCTCGTCGTCAAGTAGTCAGGGGCCCCGTGTAACGCGATGGCAGGCCGAGGAACCAGAGTTGCAGCGATCGCGTGGTTCAGCCGATGCGCTACCAACCTGCCGCGACGGCAGACGCCATCTTCCGTGCGCGCTGGCTGGCCCTGGGTGATCAT
>JAPVSX010000343.1:0-15094 GCA_047519495.1 Armatimonadota bacterium | reverse complement strand
GGCGCCGAACGCGAACGCCAGCAGGCCGACGGCGATGTAGTCGAGGCGGCCCGTGGCGACGTACAGCATTCCCAGGAAGATCCCGTAGTAGAGCATCGCCAGGCCGAGGTCGCGCTGGAAGACGAGCAGCAGCAGGGCGCCCAGGCAGATCACGAGCATCGGCCCGAGCCGGGCCACCTCCGCGGCCCAGCGGCGGGGGCCGGGCAGCATCAGCATCCCGCGCGTGTCCGCCAGGACCCCGGCGAAGAAGGCGACGAGCAGCAGCTTCACGATCTCGCCCGGCTCGATGGTAAACGCGCCGAGGAGGAGCCACTGCCGCGCCCCGTTCCGCTCGACGCCGACCGTCACGGTCAGCACGAGCAGGGCGAGGCCGATGGCCGCGCACAGGTATGCGTACCGCCGGACCCATTGCAAGTTGCCGAGCGTCCCCAGGACGACCAGCAGCGCGACGAGGCCGAGGGCGACCCACGCGGCCTGGCGGACAAGGAACTCGGGGCGGAGCCGGTAGATCATGACCAGGCTCACGCTCGTCAGGCCGGCGACGAGGGGGAGCAACACCTCGTCGGCCTCGCTCGCGGTCGCGCACAGCGCGCCGTGAACGATCGGGAACCCCACGAGCGCGATCGAGCCGGCGAGCACGGGCGTCCACGGCTCGGCGGCGTAGAGGGAGCCGTGCACCGTCAGGAGCCCGAGGATCCCGAGCGGGATCGCCCAGAGGAGCAGGGCGCGCTCGCGCGCGCGGGCGCCGAGCCCTGTTCCCCACCCCGGCAAATCGCTGCGCCCCCTGGCGAGGGCAGGCCGTCTGCCGGGGGCCTCTGCAGAACCCTGGCCCGGCGCGGCGGTGAGACGGAGACGCTTCGCGGCCAAGGCTCAGGGACGGCGGAGCAAGTCTTGTAAGAGCACCTCGGCGTCCTCCGGGCTCCGCGCCGGGATGCCTTCCTGGAGCTGGCCCCGGTAGGCCGGCGCGACCCGGGCGACGGGCACGGGCGTGACCCGGAGCACCGAGAACAGCGGCACACCCCAGATCCGCGCCGGGAGCCCCTGCATCACCGCCACCCGGTCGCCGCGCACGCCGAGAAAGTACGCGTGCTCAAGGCGGTACGCGCCCATCCCCGCTGCGAGCAGCGCGGCGAAGGCCAGGGGGGCGATCACGCGGGCCGCCTGGCCGATCCATCGGGGGCGCAGCCGGATCGCGACCGCAGACGCGTTGTCCATTCCGCCCCGGGCGTTGGCCAGACCCGTCAGGATGCGGCAGGCCTCCCAGAGGTCCGGCGTCCCGTGGATCACCGCGGCCATCTCCTCCGGCGAGACCGCGGTGTGCAGGCCGTCGCTCGTCAGCACGAGGATGTCTCCCGCCCGCAGCGGGACCGCGAGCACATCGATCTGCACGTCATCGTCGGTGCCGAGCGCGCGGGTCAGAACGTGGCGCTGCGCGTGCGCGCCGGCGTCAGCGGGCGCCAGGCTGCCGTGACGCACGAGCTCGGCGACGAGGGAGTGGTCGGTCGTCAGCTGGCGGACCTCAAGCCCCCGGATCAGGTACGCGCGGCTGTCCCCCACGTGGGCCATGATCCCGTCCCGGCCGCTCACGAGCACCGCGGTGCAGGTCGTCGCCATGCCGGCGCGCTCCGGGGACGCGGCTCGCTCGCGAATGATGGTGTTCGCGCGCCGGAGTCCCAGGACGAGCGCCTCCTGCGGCGGCATTCGCCGGGCCACGAACGCGGGGACGGCCTCGCGGAGCGTCGTCACGGCCAGCTCGCTCGCGAGGCTGCCCGCGGCGTGTCCGCCGAGGCCGTCGGCAACCGCGTAGAGGGCGGTTCCGCGGCCGGCGTGGTCGAGCAGCAGGATGCGGTCCTCGTTCGTCTCCCGGACCCGCCCGATCTCGCTCGTGCCCGCGCCGCGCGCCGCGAATCCGCTCATGCGGGCCAGCCCTCGGCCACGGGCTCGACCCGGAAGCTGAGGACGATCTCCCCGATCTGGAGGCGGTCGCCGGTCCGCAGCGCGGCCGCGCGGCGGAGCTGGCGGCCGTTCAGCAGCGTGCCGTTCGTGCTCCCGAGATCCTCCACCCACACGCGGCCGCGCCGCTCGAACACCCGCGCGTGGCGGGCCGAGACGTGGTCGTCGCTGAGCGCGATCGCGCATCCGGGGGCGCGGCCGATCAGAGCCTCCCCCGAGACCAGGAACTCGCGGCCGCGCAGCCCGTCCGGCGCTTCCGTGACGAGCACCATCCGCCTGGACGGGACGGCGGCCGCCGCGCGCGGGTCGAGGTCGGCGGCCACCACCCACACGACGCGGGCCACGAACACGAGGAGGCCGGCGAGGAACGCATACCGGAGGACGGGCAGGAGCAGCGGCGTCATCGCGTTACGGCCCGGCGACATACTCGAGCAGGACGGTGCCGACCTGGATCCGGTCGCCCGGCCGGAGGGCCACGCGCGCGGTGCGGACCGGATGACCGTTCACGAGGGTCCCGTTCGTGCTGTCCAGGTCGACGATCGATGCCCCGTCCGGCGTCATCTCGATGCGCGCGTGGGCACGGCTCACGCCGGAATCGTGGAGCACGATGTCCTGATCGGCCCGGCGGCCGATCGTCATCACCGGACGATCGAGCGCGAACTCCCGGCCGGCCGCGCCCGGCGGTCCCGCCTGGATGCGGATCCGGGGGGAGCCCGGCGCGCGCCGGTACACCCGGGTGTCGGTGCTCGCCGCCGGGGGCGGGGTCGCGTCCGGCCCCGCAGCACCCGCCGCCGGCGCAGAGACGGGGCTCAACTTGGCCTCCACGTAGATCTCGCCCGGCGTGACCTCGCTGCGTGCGCCGAGCGTGATCCGCACGGGGCCGGGCAGCTGGGCTCCCAGCTCCTGCGCCCGCGCGCGCAGCGCGGCCGCGAGCTCGCGCGAAAGCGGCTCGGTGAACGCTTCGTACGGCGCGAAATCTTGGATGTTGAGGAAGACCCGGTACGCGTTTGGGACGAGCATCCCCGAGAGCCCGGCCACGGCGCCCTCGTCCATCGCGCGCAGGAGGCGCCGGCTGATCTCGACGGGATGGACGCGGTCGCGGGCCCAGCGGGAGAAGAACCCTTCGACGAGCGTCTCGATCCGGCGCTCGAGACGCAGGAAGAGGCTCACCGCTTCCCTCCGTGGGCCGCGGCGCGCGGCGCAGGGACCTCCACGCGCCGGTTGCGCGCCGCCGTCTGCTCAGGCGCGGTCAGCGTCGAGGCGGAGCCGGACGGGTACGAGGGCGTCCAGCGCGAGGGACGGCCCTGGTGCTCCTGAAGGCGCAGCTGCCCGCACGCGGCCTGGATCTCGCTCCCCCGCTCGATCCGCACCGTCGCGGGGATCCCTGCCTTCCGGACCAGCGCGGCGAATGCGTGCACACGCGCAACCGGCGGCCGCTCGAACGGGATGCCGGGCACGGGGTTGAGCGGGATCAGGTTCACATGGCACAGGATGTTGGACAGAAGCCGGCCGAGGGCGCGCGCCTCCGCGTCGCCGTCGTTCACCCCCGCGATCAGCACGTACTCGAACGTGATCCGCCGGCCGGTCTCCGCGACGTACTCGCGGCACGCCGCCATCAGGTCGGCCAGAGGGTACCGGCGGTTCACCGGCACGAGGCGCTCCCGCAGCGCATCGGTCGGCGCGTGCAGCGACACCGCGAGCGTGAGCCCGAGCCGCTCGCGCGCGAGGCGGCGGATCCACGGGACGAGCCCCACCGTCGAGAGTGTGAGGTGGCGGCTCCCGATCCCGAGGCCCCACGGAGCGGACAGGATCCGGGCCGCGCGCACCGTGGCGTTGTAGTTGGCGAGCGGCTCCCCCATGCCCATGAACACGACGTTGCTCAAGCGGGCGTCCGCGTGCGCGCGGATGAGGAGGGCCTGGCCGAGAATCTCCCCGGCGGACAGGTTCCGGGAGAACCCGCTGAGGCCCGTCGCGCAGAAGGCGCAGCCCATCGCGCACCCGACCTGCGTGCTGAGACATGCGCTCCGCCGGCCGTCGTCGAACCGCATCAGGACGCATTCGACCGTCTGCCCGCCTGCCCCCGCCTGGGGGTCCTCGAGCGCGACGAGGAACTTGGTCGCCGCGCTGTCCGGCGCGTCCTGCCTCCGGAGCAGTGTGAGGCCGCTGATCCGGGTCTCGGTCCGCAGGCGCGCGCGGAACGCCTGGGGCAGGTCGGTCATCTCGTCCACCGTCTGCGCTCCGCGCCCGTACAGCCAGCGGGCGATCTGCCGGCCCCGGTACCGGGGCTCGCCGAGGCGCTCCGCCAGATCCTCGAGCTCGGGCAGCAGGAGGCCCCGGAGGTCGGGCGCCATCGCGAGTACCGGCGCCATTACGCCGCCCTCCGGAACGCTGCGACGAAGAAGCCGTCGGTTCCGCCGCGGGGCGGGTGCAGGACCTCTAGCGCCACCCCCCGCGAGCCCACCCCAGGAATTCGCTGGACTGATGCGAATTCTTGGGGGCCCCGGGCCGTCCTACGGGCGGTTTCCTGGACATGTTCCGAGGTCCGCGGACCGTCCATGGGGAGCGCGGGCGTATTGGCTCGCGCCGCAGGCCCAGGCGCGGCGGCATCACTCCTCCCGCCGCGCATTATACAGGAGGAGGAGGCGCAGGAGCTCGAGGATCGCCGTCGCAGCGGCCGCCACGTACGTGAGGGCGGCCGCGCCGAGCACCGTGCGGACGCCCTTGAGCTCGTCCACACTGACCAGCCCCTCCTCCCGGAGCGCGCGCATCGCCCGGGCGCTCGCGTCGAACTCGACGGGCAGCGTGACGACGGTGAACGCCACGAACGCGCTGAAGATCAGGATGCCGAGCTGCATCATCGTCCCGGAGTGGAAGAAGAAGCCCAGGAGAAAGATCGGAAACGCGAGCCAGGAGCCGAACTGGGTGACCGGCACCATCGCCGACCGCAGCGCCAGCGGGCCGTAGTTGTGCGCGTGCTGGATCGCGTGCCCGGTCTCGTGGGCGGCGAC
Source organism: Armatimonadota bacterium (assembly GCA_047519495.1). Taxonomy (GTDB): domain Bacteria; phylum Sysuimicrobiota; class Sysuimicrobiia; order Sysuimicrobiales; family Segetimicrobiaceae; genus JAPVSX01. Next base: position 10,133 of record JAPVSX010000343.1, on the reverse strand, counting down.
GCCCGCGGAGGCCACGGACCTGCCGTCATGAACGTCTGACGACAGCCGCAGGACGCGCGTCCGCGGATCGTAGTGGTCGGACAGCATGCCGTCGATTCGCTCGATCTCGACATTCGACAGGCCGCTCCGGCGGAGGATCTCCTCGGCGACCTGCGCGCCCGTGAGGCCGTTGTGGATCGGGACCTGGCTGTACCTCGCGTACGCCGACTGCACCCGGAACTGCGCGTACAGGGCGAGGAGGACGGCCGGGAGCACGATCAGATACGTAGGGTCCCAGAAAAACATCATCTCACCTCATTGCTACCCGGTTGGGACGAATCCTCGGACCGTTGTCCGGGGATGACGTCAACTCCACAGCCTCCATTTTAGCATACCTGCCCTCGCAGTAACCGCACTCAGGCGGCGCAGCGCGGTAAGCGGGTGGATCTCACGAATCCTTCGCCGCCCCGCCGAGCACACTCCCGGGGGTCAGCGGATGGCCGCGGAGGTACGCGGCGGCGGACATGCGGCGGCCCCCGGCGGGCTGGATCTCATGGATCAGCACGGCCCCCTGCCCGGCCGCCACCACAAGCGGCACGCCCTCGGCGGACGAGGCGCGAAGCACGGTGCCGGGTGCGGGCGCCGGGGCTCCCGGTGCTGGCGGCGCCGGGACCTCCACGCGCCGGTTGGGCGCCGCTGTCTGCTCCCCCCCGTCGGGGGCAGGCGGCGTGGTAAGCGCCGAGGCGCGCCAGATCTTGAGCGGCTCGCCGTCTCGATACGTATACGCCACCGGCCATGGGACGAACGCCCGGATGAGATTCACGATCCGCTGCGCCGGTTCGCTCCAGCGGATCAAGCCTTCCTCGCGTGTGAGCTTCGGGGCGAGCGTCACCTGCGACGGGTCCTGGGGGCGCCTCGGCGCCTGGCCGGCCTCGAGCAGGCCGATCGCCTCGACCAGGAGATCCGCGCCGTCTCGTGCGAGGCGCGACCCGAGCGTCTCGGTCGTATCGTCGGGGAGAATCGCCGCCGGCCGCTGGAGGATGATGTCGCCGGCGTCCAGCTCCTCGGAGAGGTACAGGACGGTGACGCCGGTCTGGGTGTCGCCGGCGGCGATCGCCCGCGGGATCGGGGCGGCGCCCCGGTAGCGCGGCAGCAGTGAGGGATGCAGGTTGATCCCGCCGAGGCGGGGGATCGCGAGGACCTCGGGCGGGATCAGCCGGCCGAATGCGACCGCGACGACGAGATCGGGGGTGCGCTCGCGGAGACGGGCGAGCAACCCCGGCGCCCGCATCGACGCCGGCTGCAAGACCTCGAGCGCGTACTGCGTGGCGACCCGGGCGACCGGCGGCTCCTCGGCGCGCAGCCCCCGCCCCCGGGGCTTGGCCGGCCGTGTCACGACCGCGACGACCTCGGCGGCCGCGAGGACCGCCTCGAGTGACGGGACCGCAAACTCGGGCGTCCCGAGGAAGACGATCCTCACGGCGCCGTCTCGCTTCCCGTCCCGCTCGGCAGGACCTCGGAAGTCTCCTCGACGCGACGGAGCGTTTTCGGATCCGCTACACGGTCGGTGAACAGGATCCCGTCCAGGTGGTCGATCTCGTGCTGCAGCACCCGCGCGAGCAGCCCGTCCGCCTCGATCGTGACCCACCGGTTGCGCCGGTTGCGCGCCCGCACCACGACGTGCTGGGCGCGCGGCACGTCGCCCAGGAGGCCGGGGATGCTCAGGCACGCCTCGGTGGCCACCTCCTCGCCCTCCCGGCGCCGGATCTCGGGGTCCACCAGGGCGAACTGGCGGTTCTCGAGCTCGACGACGAATACCCGCCGGCTGACGCCGACCTGGGGGGCGGCCAGTCCGAGCCCGCGCGCCTCCCGCATCGTCTGAAACATCTGGTCGATCAGCGCCTGCACGTTGCGGGTCACGACGCGGACCGGCTGCGCGCGCTTTCTCAAGACTGCGCTGCGCGGGCTGTCCACCGTGACGATCGCGAGGCCGCGGGGCGGGCCGGACGCCGGCATCAGCGCACGTCCACCGGATCCATGTCCACGACGAGCCGGGCGTATTGGCGCACGCCGTAGGCCCTGCCGCGCGGCGGCGCAGCGCCGGCGAGCGCCTCCCGGGCCGCGTGCCGGAGCGCGCCGGCATCGCGGGACCGGAGCAGGCACTGGACCCGGACTCGGGCATGGCCCCCCGGGACGCCCCGCAAGGGGGCGGCGGTCGGGGGAGCCGGCCCGAGCACCTCCACTCCGCCTGCGCGCGCGATCTCCGCAGCGCGCGCGGCGAGTGCCTGGGCCGTCTCGCGGTCACGGGCGCCTGCGACCAGGCGGGCGAGATGCGCGTACGGCGGGTAGCCGAACTCGCGCCGGATCCGCAGCTCGGTCTCGTACAACTGATCATCTCTGCCTGTCCCGAGCGCGGCCATGACCGGATGTTCGGGCATGCGCGTCTGGATCACCGCCTCGGGGTCGGGCGGGCCGCCAGCAAGAGACAGCGCGGCCCGCAGATCCTGAAACGTCCGCTCGGCGGCGCGGAAGTCGGGCAGGTAGAGCGGCGAGTCTGCGTCCACCACCCCGACGAGGCTGGGACGCAGCCGGCGGCCCCGCAGCAGCAGCTGCGTTCCGATCACGAGCCGGATCCTGCCCGCGGCGAACTCGCCGGCGATCGCGCCGAACCCGCGCTCGGTCTCCCGGTCGAGCCGCGCCGTGCGCAGGGCGGGAAACAGCTGGCGGATGACCTCGTGCACGCGGGCCGTGCCCGCGCCAGCCCACCGCAGGGCGACCCCTTTGCAGCGCGGGCAGACATCCGGCGCCGGCGCCGTGCGCCCGCAGACCCGGCACTGGACGGTTCTGGTTTCCCTGTCGTAGGGCATCGGGATCTCGCACTCAGGACAGCGGACCGCGCGCCCGCACTCGCGGCACACGAGGACGCGGGCGTACCCGACGCGGTGCACGAACAGCAGGACCCGGCCGCCGCCCCCGAGGTGACGGCGGACCGCCTCAAGCAGGAGCCGGCCGAAGAGCCCGCCGCGGCCGGCCTGGCGCTCGGCGCGCATGTCCGCGACCGTCACGCGGACGGCCGGCGCGGCCGCGGGCAGGCGGACGCAGCGCATCCGCCCTGCCGCGACCGCGGCGTAGGTTTCCACGGAGGGCGCCGGCGATCCGAGCACGACCCGGATGCCCTCGAGCTCGCCCCGGGCGAGTGCGACCGCGCGTCCGTGGTAGCGGGGTGCGCTGTCGGCCTTGTAGGCGGGATCCTGCTCCTCGTCGACGACGAGCAGCCCGAGCCGGTCGAGTGGCGCGAACAGCGCCGACCGCGTGCCCACGACCACGTCCACGGTGCCGTCGAGGATCCGCCTCCAGGCCGCCCGGCGCCGGGACTCGGGCAGCTCCGAGTGGAACTCGACCGCGCGCTCTCCCCACGCCTCGCGGAGTGGCCCGGCCAGCCCGGCCGCGAGCGCGGTCTCCGGGACCATGACGAGCGACCGCGTCCCGGCACGCGCGGCCGCGGCCACCGCCTCGAGGATCCACCGGCGGCGCCCCTCCGCGTCCCCCCAGAGCAGCGTGGGAGGCTCGGGCGCAGCCGGGGTCGGTCCCGCCTGCGACACGCCGGCTGGGCGGCGCGGTGCGGTCGGGCGCGGTAAGCGGTCCGCCGCTGGCGCGTCGGCGAGACGGACCGCGCCGAGGGCCTCAAGACGGCGCAGCGCGCCGCGCCCGCCCACCCGGAGGAGATCGGCCACGGGCGCGCCGCCGGGTGTCGCCATGAGTGCGTTCAGGATCAGGCGCTGGCGCACGCCGGGCCGGGCGGGCGCCCGGCTTCCATCCAGGAAGGCCAGCTGCGGCCGCTCGGGCGCTTCGGGTGGGCGCCGTGAAAGCTCGGGCGGGACGAGACAGCGGACCGCATCGCGCAGCGTGGAGACAGTCTCCTCGGCCACCCGGCGGGCGAGCGCCAGGAGGGTCTCCGAAAACAGCGGCCGGGGATCGGGGACGTCCAGGATGTCCCGCAGCGGCCGTCCGGCGGTGCCGTCGCACGGGTGCACGCCCACGATGATGCCGTGCGCGGTCCGCGGGCCGAGCGGAACGAGCGCTCGCACGCCCACGCCGACGACCGGGCCGAGCCCAGACGGCACGCGGTAGGTCAGGGGGCGGTCCGCGATCCCCGAGGCGAGGTCCAGCAGGACCTCGGCGCAGTCCCCAGCACCGGCCGTCACGTGCGCTCCGCCGCGCCCCCCATGAGCGCCACGACCTCGGAGACGATCGCCTCCGGCTCGGCCATGCGTCCCAGACCGACCTTGCCGGACGCGAGCCTCCCGCGCTCGGGACCGATCACGTGCATGCCGCGGGCTCGGAGGCGGACCGTATTCTCCTGCACGGCGGGAGAAACAGCCATCAGATCGCTCATCGCCGGGGCCAGCAGCACCGGCGCGCGTGTGGCGAGCGCGGTTGCGGATACGATGTCGTCGGCCAGGCCCGCCGCGAGCCGTCCCAGCATGTCCGCCGTCGCCGGCGCGATCAGGTACAGGTCGGCGCGCTCGCCGAGCGCGACATGAGGTTCATCCCAGGGCGAGTCGGCGGCCCACATGTCTGTGATCACGGGGTGGTGTGAGAGCGCGCGCAGCGTCACGGGCCCGATGAACCGGATGGCGGCCGGCGTCATCGCGACGTAGACGTCGGCGCCCTCCGCGACAAGCAGGCGGACGGCGGCCGCCATCTTGTATGCGGCGATGCTGCCGCAGATGCCGACGACGATGACCCGGCCCGCTAGTGCCGATCCAGGTTGACTTGCCATGTCTTGCCCTCCATAGAGCGTCGGAGGGAACCGGGGTCCCCACCCCCCCATTCGGGGGACAGGCAAATTGCCGCAGCAATTTGCCCGGGTGGCGCCGGCGCTCCGGCCACGATCAGGTCCGGTGCCCCGAGCCTGGGGTTCCCCGCGAATTGCCGCCCTTGCCGATTCGCGGGGGTGAGGAGTGTACCGGCTGCAACTTCCGGGCCAGCCGCAGCAGGGCGTCCATGACGTCCTCGGCGCGCCACATACCGGTGTCGACGATTACGTGGTAACGGGTGAGATCGGAGAGGTCGATCCTGTAGATCTCGCGGTACCGCCGCTGCTCGGACGCCTCGCGCGCCTGCACATCCCGAAGGGCCGTCGCGAAGTCGACCCCGTCCCGAGCGGCGACCCGGGCGGCCCGCACTTCAAGCGGCGCCCGCAGCCAGATGCGGAGGTCACCGTCAATCAGCCAGCCGCTGAGCCTGCTGTCCACGAGGATGTGGCCGGCGCGCGCGGCCTCGACCTGCAGGTCGTCGAGCGCCCGGTCGATCGCCGGATCCTGCTCAGCGAGATGGCCGAGGGCCGCCAGGCTCATTCCCCGCCGCCGGGCTTCTTCCCGAAACACCTCGCCGGTGGAGAGGTAGCGCAGACCCAGCGCTTGAGCCAGGTGCCGGGCGACCGTGCTCTTGCCCGCGCCGATCTCCCCGCTGACCGTGACAATCATTCTGTATCGGCCGCGGGCGCCCCAGCGGCCTCCTCGCCGTCCTCCTCCACCGCCTCCTTGCTGGTAAAGCGATGGGCCACCGTTTCCGGCTGGACCGCCGAGAGTACGACGTGGCCGCTGTCGGTAATGACCACCGCCCGGGTCCGCCGCCCGTAGGTCGCGTCGATCAGGATCCCTTTGTCGCGCGCCTCCTGGATGATCCGCTTGATCGGAGCCGAGTCCGGGCTCACGATGGCGATGATCCGGTTGGCAGCCACAATGTTGCCGAACCCGATGTTGATCAGCCGCGTTTCCATGGCCACCATCCTCGACGACGTGTGCGCACCGGACCTACTCCACGTTCTGGATCTGCTCGCGCAAGCTCTCCAGCTCACCCTTCATGGAGATCACGCGGCGCGTAACCTCCAGATCGTTCGCCTTGCTGCCGATCGTGTTGGTCTCCCGCCCCAGCTCCTGCACGATGAACTCCAGCGTCCGTCCCACGGCCCCCTCAGACCGAAGGGTCGCCTGAAACTGGGCGAGATGACTGCGGAAGCGGGTGATCTCCTCGGTAATGTCACTGCGGTCGGCAAAGACGGCGACCTCGGTCGCGAGACGCGCCGCATCCACCGGCGCCGCTGCCACCAGCTCCTGCACCCGCCGGGTGAGCCGGGTGTGATACTCACGCACGACCTGGGGCGCCCGCTCCTCGACCTCGGCGATGATCCGGCCGAGGCGCTCGACCCGCTGGTGCAGGTCGGAGGCGAGCCGGGCGCCTTCTGTCTCCCGCATCGCGATCAGCCGGTCGAGGGCCACGCCCACGCCTTCCGCGATCGCCGGCCAGGACGCCTCCAGGTCCTCCTTCTGCTCCTCGATCCTGATGAGGTCGGGGAGAACGATCAGGTCGGAGAGATCGAGGGTCCCAGAGAGCGAAAGCACCCGTTTGAGGTCATTCAGGGCGGTGACGTAGGCTGTAGCCAAGTCGAGGTCCGTCTTAACCGTCCGGGGTCGCTTTCCGTGGTCCTCTCGAATTATAGCAACCTCTACCCGCCCCCGCAAGATTCGCGTCTGCACGAGGGCGCGGACCCGGTCTTCGAGCGGCATCAGGTCGCGGGGGAGCCGGACGAGGATCTCGCAGAACCGGTGGTTCACGGACCGGAGCTCGGCCGAATACCGGCCGGTGGCCGTCGTGATCTCGCCTGTTCCGAATCCGGTCATGCTTCGCGCCATGTAGCTCCACGGGCGCCACCGACCGGGCGCCGCCTCCGATACCTGGATCGACACCGGAGAGTCCGGCGCGTGCGGGGGATTCTCCTGCTCTGCCCCGTTGTTCCGCGCGCCCGCAAGCCCATCCCGCGCAATCGGAGGAAGTGCGTTGCGGGGGACCATCAACTATACTGGTGCCGCCCCAACATGGACGCGGCCTGGCACCAGAGCGAAGACGGCGCGCGGAGGCCTGAGTGTCGGAGATCATCCCGCCCTCGTTCGACGCGTTGACCCTCGCGGCCGTTGCCGTGGAGGTACGCGCACTCCTGGGCGCCCGGTTTGCAGGCGTGCGCCAGCCGTCGCCGGACGCGGTCGTCGTGAGCCTCCGGGACCCGCAGCGCACACACCACCTGTTCTGCTCGATCCACCCGCGGACGGCGCGGGTGCACTTCGTCCCCCGCCCGCAGGCAACCGAACGCCTGGGATCGTTCGGGCTCCTCCTCCGGAGCCGCCTCTCGGAGGCCCGCCTTGCCGCGGTGGAGCAGCCGCCGTTTGACCGCGTGCTGCGCGTGCGGTTCGACGCCCTCGAGGGCCCGCTCGACCTCGTCGCGGAGATCATGGGCCGGCACAGCAACCTCATCCTCGCCGATGCCCGGGTTGTGCTTGGGGCGCTCAAGGTAGTCACCGAGCGGATGTCGCCGCGGCGGCCGGTCCGCCCCGGGCGTCCGTACCAGCCCCCGCCCGCCGACCGCCCGCGGCCGGAGGCCCTCGACGCGGCCGGGCTCCGGGCGCTCCTCACCGGCGACCGTCCGCTGTGGCAGCAGCTGTCAGGCGGACTGCTGGGCCTCAGCCCGGTGCTCACGCGCGAGGTCGCGCTCCGTGCCGGGCTCGACCCCGCGGCTCCCGCCGGCGCCGCAGCGGAGTCGGCCGGACAGATCGCAGCCGCAATCCGCGCGATCGCCGAGGTCATGCGAATGGGAGCGTTCCGGCCGATGGTGTACGAGCGTGAGGACCGGGTCGTGGCGTTCGCCGCGATCCCACTCCAGGTCTACGCCGGGCTTTCCCCGCAGCCGGCCGCGAGCATGAGCGAGGCCGTGGCGCGCTACTACGAGGCGCTGGGCGCGCAGGACCCGCTCGAGGACCGCCGCCGGGCGCTCGCCTCCGCCGCAGGTACCGTCCTCCGGCAGCGCCAAGAGGCGCTTGCGGCCAACCGGCGCGCGCTCACGGAAAGTGCGGGCGGCGACCGGTTCCGGGTGATGGGTGAGCTGCTCCTCGCGTACGGGAGCCGGGTCCGCCCCGGCGATGCGGCGGTCACGGTCCCCGATCACACCGCCGGAGACGCGGACCTCACGATCCCCCTCGATCCCACGCTCACGCCCGCCGAGAACGCGCAACGGCTGTTCAGGCGCTACCAGAAAGCCCGCGCCGCCGCGCGCGCGCTGCCTACCCGCATCGCTCAACTCGAGGCCGAGGTCGGCGCGCTTCGGGATGCGCTGGTCCAGATCGACACCGCGGGCACATCCGACGATCTGTGGGAGGTGCACGCGGATCTGGCGGCCCGGCGGACCCTGCGGCGTGCGCCGCGGTCGCGGCCGGTCGCCCCGGCGGGCCCGCGCCGCTACCGGACCGCAGACGGAGCGGCGATCGTGGTCGGGCGGAGCGCCCGGGAGAACGACCACGTCACGTTCCACGTGGCCGGGCCCGACGACCTGTGGTTCCACGCCCGCGGCATCCCAGGCGCCCATGTCGTCCTGAAGGCCCCGGGGGCCCCCGCGGAGGCCAGCATCACCGCAGCCGCCCAGGTCGCCGCCTACTTCAGCGAGGGACGGCGGGCCGGGCAGGTCGCCGTGGACTGCGTATCCCGCAAGCGCGTCCGGAGGATGCCGGGCGCGCCGCCGGGGGCCGTCGTGTACGAGGGAGAACGCACGCTGCTGGTCGTCCCTGCCCTGCCGGATGCGGTCACATCGGGCCGCGCCTCGAGATCGGCCGGCGGAGCCTAGACCGGCTCTTCGATGACGACCTCATCGAGGCCGTCGGCCTCGGCCAGCCGGACCGTGACCAACTCGCGCGACGAGGTCGGCAGGTTCTTGCCGACGTAGTCGGGCCGGATCGGCAGCTCCCGGTGTCCGCGGTCCACGAGGACGGCGAGCTGAATGCTCGCAGGCCGCCCCCGATCGATCAGCGCGTCGAGCGCGGCCCGCACGGTCCGGCCGGTGTAGAGGACGTCGTCCACGAGAATGATCTGGCGGCCGGCGACCGGAAACGGGAGGCGCGTCTCCGCGCTCTCGTCGGCTGACGGCGGGCGCATGTCCCGGTCATCCCGGTAGCCGGTGACGTCCAGCGTCCCCACGGGGATCCGGACGCCCTCGGCGTTGGCGATCGCCTGGGCGAGCCGCTCGGCGAGGTGCACCCCCCGCCGGCGGATTCCGACCAGGCACAGCGTCGAGGCGCCCTTGTTGCGCTCGACGATCTCATGGGCCATCCGCGTGATGGCGCGCCGGATCGTCTCCTGGTCCATCACCTTGGCCTTCTCGCGCAGCTCCACGCCGGGACGCCTCCTCCGCGGATCTCTTCCTACTGTTCGCCCCGGGACGGTCCGGACCTGTGGGCGGACGCGGTCTCCGCCGCCGCACCCTCCCGCCGCAGGCGCGCGAGGAGCTGTGCAAAGTCCTGGGGGACCGGGGCCGTGCACACAAGGCGCCGGCCGGTGCGCGGGTGCACGAACTCCAGGCGCACCGCGTGCAGCGCCTGGCGCTGCATCTCGGGGACGCCCGCGCGTCCGTACACGGGATCGCCCAGGATCGGATGGCCGAGGTGCGTCATGTGCACGCGGATCTGGTGGGTGCGCCCGGTCTCGAGCCGGCACGCCACCAGGGTCGCGCCGGGGAACCGCTCGAGCACCGTGTAGTGGGTCACCGCCCGCCGCCCGCGGGGCGTGACCGTGATCCGCTTCCGGTCGACCGGGTGCCGGCCGATCGGGGCGGCGATCGTCCCCTCGTCGCGGCGGACCCGGCCGCGGACGATCGCCAGGTACGTGCGGACGACCGTGTGCGCCTTGAGCTGCGCAGCCAGCGACCGTTGCGCGTCCTCGGACTTGGCGACGACCAGCAGCCCCGAGGTGTCCTTGTCGAGCCGGTGCACGATGCCCGGCCGGAGCGTCCCGCCGATCCCGGACAGATTGGGAACGCGCGCCAGCAGCGCGTTGACGAGGGTTCCCGATGGGTGGCCGGGAGATGGGTGCACAGTCAAGCCGGCGGGCTTGTTCACGACCAGCAGATCGGGATCTTCGTAGACGACCTCGAGCGGGATCGCTTCTGCCCGGAGCCCGGACGGCACCGGCGGCGGGACCAGGACGCGCACCTCCTGACTCGACCGGACGCGGAACGCGGCCTTCCTGGGCGTCCCGTCCACCAGGACCCGGCCGTCGCCGGCCAGGTGCGCGACGCGTGACCGGGAGAGTTGGGGAAAGCGCCCGGCGAT
>JAPVSX010000342.1:0-2557 GCA_047519495.1 Armatimonadota bacterium | reverse complement strand
GTGTACTGGAGGAGATCGTTCGTCCCGACGCTCAGGAAGTCCACCTCATCGAACAGCGTATCGGCCAGCACGGCCGCCGACGGGATTTCGACCATGATCCCGAGGGGCGCCGGGGCGTGGCGCGCGCCGCGCTGGGACAGCTCAAGCTGCGCCTTGTGGAGGAGTTGCCTGGCGGCCCGCACCTCCCCCGCGTCCGCCACCATGGGCAGCATGATCCAGATCTTTCCGTGGACCGCCGCGCGCAGGAGCGCCCGGAGCTGGGTCAGGAACACGTCCTCATGCCGCAGGCACAGTCGAAGCCCGCGCAGCCCGAGAAACGGGTTGGCCTCCTGCGGGATCGCCAGCCACCTGAGGGGCTTGTCGCCGCCCGCATCGAGTGTCCGAACGATGACCGGACGACCGGCCATCGCGATGGCGGCCTGCCGGTAGACCTCCAATTGCTCGTCTTCGTCGGGCGGGGACTCGCGCTCCATGAACAGGACCTCCGTCCGGAATAGCCCCACCCCCTCCGCGCCGTATCGGAGGCCCTCCTGAATGTCCTCGAGGGAGCCGACGTTGGCCGCGAGCTCGATCCGGCGCCCATCCGTCGTCTCCGCCGGGAGGTCGCGCAGGGCCTCCAGGCTCCGCCGGCGCTCGGCCTGCTGCCGCCGGTGCTCCTCCCAGGCCTGCACCACGGCGGGCTCCGGGGCCACCAGCACGGTCCCGCGAGTCCCGTCCACGACCAGCATGTCGCCCGGGCGGATCGCCGACGTGGCCCCCTCCACGCCGACGACCGCCGGAATCCCCAGCGCGCGTGCCAGGATGGCTGCGTGGGCGGTCGCGCTTCCGACCTCGGTGACAAACCCCAGCACCTGGCGGCGGTCCGCGGCAGCGGTGTCGGACGGCAGCAGCTCGTCGGCCACAATCACCGACGGGGCCGGGATGTCGGCGAGGGGATGGGATGCCACGCCTGCAAGGACGGACCGCACCCGGGCGGCGGCATCGCGCACATCGGCGGCCCGCGCGCGCAGGTAGTCGTCCGGCAGCGCCTCGAGCTGGGCGGCGCTCTTCTCCCCCGCCTGTACAATGGCGCGCTCGGCCGGGCACAGCTCCTCTTGAATGGCGCGCTTCGCCCGCTCGAGGAGTTCGGGGTCATCGAGCATGAGGACCTGCGCGTCGAAGAGCCGGGCTTCCTCAGCCCCCACGGTCGGGGCCAACCGCTTGATGGTCTCGGCCAGTTCCTCTTTGGCACGGGCGACCGCCGCCTCGAGGCGCGCGGTCTCTGCCGCGACGGCAGCGGGAGGGATGGTTTCCTGCGGGGTGCGCGCACGCCTCCGGAACAGAAAGGCCGGACCGATCCCGATGCCGCCCGAGGCGCCCGTGCCCCGCAGTTCTTTCACCGCTCACGACCCCCTTGCGGCGCCGTCACCTTGCCGCACCCGCGGTCTGGGGTCCGGCCGCCCGGTGGCACGCCCCGGGCCATGAGGAACCGGGATTACGCCCCGGGCGCATGCTCCAGGGCGGTGCGCAGGTCGTCCAGAAACCGCGCGCCCTCGGCGCCGTCGGCGACCCGGTGGTCCACTGCCAGTGTGAGATCACAGGCCGGTCGAACGGTCAGGGTTCCGTCCGTCACCCACGGACGGAGGCGGACGGCGCCGACGGCCAGGATCGCCGATTGAGGCGGATTGATCAGGGCCGTAAACGTGTCGACTCCGAACATCCCCAGGTTGGTGACGGTAAACACGGCTCCGCCGACTTCGTCCAGCCCGAGGCGGCCCGCTCTCGCCCGGCCCGCGAGCGCCTCAACCTCGCGGTGCACCGTCGCCAGATCCTTCCGGTCCGCGCCCCGCACGACCGGCGCGATCAGCCCGTCCGGCGTGTCGACTGCGATGCCGATGTCCATGACGTTGTGCACGACGATGGTCTGACCCTCAAGCGATGCGCGCATGAGCGGGTGGTTGCCCAGGACGCGCGCCGCGGTCCAGACGACCACGGCGGTGTACGATGCGTCGCCCCGGGCAGCCGCCGCGGCGGACATGTCGACCGTCCGCGTCAGGTAGACGTGCGGAATGTCATGGGCGCTTTGCAGCATCCGCTGCGCGATGATCCGCCGGCGCGCCGAGAGCGGGGTGCGCGACGGGCCCGTCCGTCCCGCCAGCGCCGCGCGCACGTCCGCTTCCGTGATGCGCCCGCCGGGACCGGTCCCTGCGACCGCCGAGAGCTCGATCCCCGCGTCGCGCGCGAGGCGGCGGGCGACGGGCGTGGCGGCCACCGACCAGTCCCCGGCCGGCGGGGCTGGGACCGCCGCCGGTTCTGCCCCCGCGCGGGGGCCTACGGCGTGAGCCAATGCGTCCAGGCGGGCGGGCGACGGACGTGGGGGGCCGGCGCCGGGCTCCGCGGGCGGGGGCACCTCACCGGGCTGCAGGATGTAGGCGATGACCTGCGTGACCGGAACGGCGTCGCCGGGCTTTGCCCGGAGACCGCCGAGCAGTCCTGAGGCCGGCGCCTCGACTTCCATGTCGACTTTTTCGGTCATCACTTCAACGATGGGCTCGCCTTTCTGCACCGCGGCGCCTTC
>JAPVSX010000341.1:0-6319 GCA_047519495.1 Armatimonadota bacterium | reverse complement strand
GTCCGGGGGCTGGCTCAGAAAGACCCGGGTGAAGAAGTAGGTAAACGCGCCGCCTCTGATCATGCGGCTCGTCTGCCTCAGGCCCCAGAGGTCCCACTCGTCGGCCCCCACGGCCGGCAGCGCGATCCCCGGAATGCCGCGCACGGCGGTTGTGAGCCGTTCGGCGAAGCAGGTCTCGATGATCAGGACGCGGTCGGAGGTCGGGATGCGGCGCCACAGGGCCGGGAACGCATCGGCCCAGCGCAGCGGGCCGGCGAAGTAGTCGTATTCGCCGGCGACATAGAGCAGCGACACATCGCGCGGGTGCGCGCGCGCAGCAAGCCAGCCGGTCGCTCGCCCGAGCACGTCCGGCGCCAGATCGTCGCGGAGGAGCAGGATGTGGTCGGCCGGCCATCCGCGGCGCACGAGAAGGCCCAGCATGCGGGTCGAGTTCACGTAGCCGACGGGAAGAGCCGGGAAGCGGCCGCCGTACCAGTCGTTTTCGATGAGCACGGCCCATCCGGCCGGCGCAGCCGGAAACGCGGGCGCGGCCAGCCCTCCGGCGAGCAGGGCGACGAGGACGACGCCACACGCTCCACGCACGCGCATCCGCCCTCCTGTTAGCCGCCGGGGGCGGCAATTCCTGTCTGTCCCTCGTGTCCGGTTTTTAACCATCGGTTACAATAATATAGATACGTAGAGGGGGGCCGGGAAGGTCTTGTCCCGGGAGGAGGGCGTTTTGCAGCTGAATCTGGCGATCGCGTTCGCGGCGGGGCTGCTCGGATTCTTCTCGCCCTGCGTCGTCCCCCTGATCCCGGGGTATCTGTCGTTTGTGTCCGGCCTGTCACTTCTCGAGATGGATCACGCTGAGCGGCGGCGGCACGTGGGCCGCGTTCTGGCGGCCACGGTGACGTTCGTCCTGGGATTCTCAGCGATCTTCACGGCGCTCGGGGCGTCGGCGTCCGTCCTGGGCGGCTTCGTCCTGACGAACCGGGAGTGGCTCGGCCGCATCGGCGGCGCAATCGTCATCCTGCTCGGCCTCTCGATGCTCGGTGTCATCAAGATCCCGGGCTTCTACCAGGAGCGGCGCGTGCGACTGACGCGCCGCCCGAGCGGTCTGCCCGGGACGTTCCTGGTCGGGATGGCGTTCGGATTTGCGTGGACGCCCTGCGTCGGGCCGGTGCTCGGAGCGATCCTGACGCTCGCGGCGACGACGCAGCGCGCCGGCGACGGGGCGTTCCTCCTGTTCGCCTACTCGCTGGGGCTCGGGATCCCGTTCCTGGCGACCGCGCTCCTGCTCACCACCGCCTTCGGCGCCCTCCGTGCGGTGTCGCGGTACACGCATGCGATCGAGGTATCGAGCGGCGCGTTCCTGGTGGTGATGGGGACGGCGCTCCTGTTCGGCTGGGTGTTCCGCCTGAACGCCTGGATCCTCCAGGCGTTCCCCGTCCGACCCGCGCTTTAGCGCCCCCGCCCCCGCGCTCCACGAGGGAATCGCGGGGAAGGTGATGAAGACGTCCGCATGCGGACGCGCCTGACTCCGCGCCGATCCCGCGCGCACGATCACCCTCGAGAGGCGCTGCCCTGATGCGGACGGCCGACGCCGTCATCGTCGGTGGAGGGATCATCGGGTGCGCGGCGGCCTGCTACCTGTCCACGCACGGCATCCGGCCGCTGCTGCTTGAGCGGGGAGCGCTCGGCGCCGAGGCCTCCGGCGCCAACGCCGGCATGGTGAGCGCCTCGAGCGGGGTGCCGGGGCGAACGCTCGCGCACACCCGGAAGAGCCTCGAGCTGCTGGCGCATGACGCGGAGGCGCTGGAGCGGCCCGTCGAGTTCGTCCGTGAGGGGCGGCTGACCCTGGCGCTGGCGCCTGAGGACGTGCCCGCTGTCGAGGCGTTCGCCGAAACGCGCCGGGCGGAGGGCATGGACGTCCGGTGGCTCTCGGGCGACGAGGCCCGCGCCCTCGTGCCCGTCCTGGGTCCGGCGGTCCTCGCGGCGGCGTTCACTCCGGACGACGGGCACATCAACCCGTTCCTGCTGACGCACGCCTACGCCGCGGCGGCCCGGCGCAACGGCGCCGAGATCCAGACGAACGTCGAGGTCACCCGCCTCGAGACCTCACAGGGCCGCATCACCGGCGTGGTCGCATCCGGCGAATCGATCGCCGCGCCGCTCGTGGTCCTCGCGGCCGGCGCGTGGTCCGCCGCGCTCCTCGCCCCCACCGGCATCGCACTGCCGGTCCGGCCGGGCCGCGGCCAGATGCTGGTCACTGCGGCGCTGCCGCCGCTGACCCCCCGGGTGCTGCGGTCGGCGATCGTGGGCCTGCGGCAGGACGTCCGCGGGCACGCCCTCATCGGGAGCAGCCTGGAGTACGTCGGGTTCGACCGCGCGGTGACGCTGGACGCCCTGGCCGCGTTCAGCCGGATCGCGGCTGCGATCGTGCCGGCGCTGCGGGACGCGCCCGTCATCCGCACGTGGGCGGGACTCCGGCCCATGACGCCGGACTCGCTGCCGATCATTGACCGGGCTCCCGATGTCTCGGGCCTGATCCTCGCCACGGGGCACAGCCGGACCGGCGTGACGTACGCGCCCGTGACGGGCTGGCTCGTCGCACAACTGGCGGCGCGGGGCACCACCGAGCTTCCGCTCGATCCGTTCCGGCTCGCCCGGTTCGCGCCCGCAGCGGTGGATGCGGCGGCCGCGGCGGTTCCCGGGGGAAGCAACGGATGAGGACGACGGTGCCCGGGCGCGCCTCGCGCCGGGAGGCGCGCCGGCTCACGGGCGGGGCCGCACGGGAGGAGGGCCATAGGCGATGAATCAGGCCGAGGAGCACGGCACCCAAGAAGCCGTGGCGCGTCTCCTGTCGGCGTGGCGGGGAGAGGTTGCGGCGCGCGCTGCGTACGAGGCGGTGGCGTCGCGGGAGCGCGATCCCGAGCGGGCCGCGATTCTCCGGCGAATGGCCGAGGCCGAGGGCGGGCACCGCAGGCGGATCGAGGCCCGACTCCAGGAACTTGGGGCGGCGATTCCCGATCCTGCCTCCGTGCGTCTCTCGCTCTGGACGCTTCTCCAGATCAGGTTTGCACCGGTGGAGCGAGTGCTCGCGTGGCGTGAGGCGATGGAGGATCAAGAGGCCGGAGATCTGTACCGGCGGCCGACCGGCGACGCCGGCACGGACGCCCTCCTGGCGCAGCTCCGCATGGACGAGCGATCCCACGCCCTGGCCGTCCAGGATATGCAGCCGGGAGCACCCCCTGGTGCGGCCGAGACCCCCGAGGGGCGCCTCCGGCGCATCCTGGGTCGGGAGACGTGGCACCGGAGGGGCTCGACCTGGATCTCCGGGGCGGTCTATGGAGCGAACGACGGGCTGGCCGCCGTCTTCGGGATCGTCGCCGGCGTCTCCGGCGCCACCGGGGGCTCGAGCTTCGTCCTGACGGCGGGCCTGGCGGGGGCGATCGCCTCAGCGCTCTCTATGGCGGTGGGCGCCTACCTGGCCGAGCGGTCCACCGCCGAGGTGGCGGCCGCCAACATCGCGGCCGAGCGGAAGGAACTCGAAGAAAACCCTGAAGAGGAAAAGGAAGAGCTGTCCCTCTTCTACCAGCTGAAAGGCCTCCGCAAGGCCGAGGCAGACGAGCTGGCCGAGAACCTCAGCCGCGTCCCCGAGGCGATGCTGCGGACGCTCGTCAGCGAAGAGCTGGGCGGGGCGGGCGCCGGCGGGAATCCTGTGCAGGCGGCGGTCGCCGCCGGCCTGAGCACCGGGTTCGGCGCGCTCATCCCGGTACTGCCCTTCTTCTGGCTGAGCGGCACCCCCGGAGTGGTCTGGGCGGCGGTCGTGTCGTTGATCGCGCACTTTCTGGTGGGGGCGGCCAAGTCGCTCTTCACGCTGCGTGGCTGGTGGGCGTCGGGCCTTGAGATGACCATCGCCGGCGTCATTGTGGGAGGCGTCACCTACATCCTCGGCTTCTTGTTCAAGGTGTCGACGTAGGCTTCGTACCTCTGCGGCGCTGGTCCCGGCGGGAGGGTGGGCCCTAGAACAGGAAGCGCGCCGGAACGTCCGGAACCATACAGTTATGGCGAGCAGCGTCCGCGACGTCGTGATCATCGGGGGCGGCATCAGCGGGACGGCCGCGGCGTACGAGCTGGCCCGCGCCGGGGCCGCCGTCACGCTCGTCGAGAAGGGGGCCCTCGCCAGCATGGCGTCCGGGTGGACGCTGGGCGGGGTGCGCCAGTCGGGACGGCATCCCGCCGAGATGCCGCTGGCGTGCGCCGCCGTCCACCGCTGGATGACGCTGGCCGGCGAATTAGACGCGGACGTCGAGTACCGCCAGGACGGCAACCTCCGCCTCGCGCGCACGCCCGACGAGATCCCGGTGATCTCCGCCGTCGTCGAGGAAGGACGCCGGCTCGGTCTCGACCTCGAGTTCCTCCCGGATACCGCCTCGGTCCGCGCCGTCGCGCCCGCGCTGTCGGCGCGCGTGCTCGCCGCGTCGCTCTGCCCGACGGACGGCCACGCCAATCCCACAGCGACAGTCGCGGCGTTTGCGGCGGCGGCCGAGCGGCACGGCGCGGTCATCCGCACCCACACCGCCGTGACGGCGATCGACGCGGGCGGCGGACGCGTGCGGGGTGTGCGAACGACGGCGGGGCCGATCGCCGCGGACGTCGTTATCGCCGCTGCGGGGGTCTCCACCGGGCGACTGCTGCGGCCGCTGGGGCTCGAACTGCCGATCGCGGTGGCGCACGTCTCGGTCGTCCAGACCGTGCCGCTGCCGCAGCTTCTCCGGCAGGTCCTGGGTGTCGCCAACGCGGACTTCGCCGGGCGGCAGGAGGTCGGCGGCCGGATCCGGGCCACGGGCGGCTCGAGGCCGTGGGTGTGGCCGGACGCAGAGCTCGGCGCGGACGCGGTCCAGCCCCCCGCCCGGGGCGTCGAAGAAGTGATCGCGCTCGGCCGCGTGATCTTCCCGGCGTTCGCCGAGGCGGGCGTGGCCCGCGTCTGGGGCGGCCTGATCGACCAGACCCCGGACGCGCTGCCGGTGATCGAGCGGACTCCTGAAGTCGAAGGGCTCGTCGTTGCGGCCGGGTTCTCCGGCCACGGCTTCTGCCTGGGGCCGATCACCGGACGGCTCATCTGCGATCTCGTGACCGAAGGACGTCCTTCGGTGCCGCTCGACGCGTTCCGGCGGAGCCGGTTCGCGGGCGCCGGCGCGGGGAAGGCGCCGGGGGTCGCCCTGCACGGCTGACCGCGCCCCGGTCGCCCCGACCGGAGGCCGTCCGATCGGGCACTCTCCAAACGGGATCAGGTTCAGGCGCCAGAGAGGAGGCACATAGCCGTGTCCCACGGCACGACGTCCGCTCACCACGACGAGGGCCCGCCCTGGATCGGCCGGCACCTCCGCCGGCGGGAGGACGCACGCTTCCTGCGGGGGCAGGGACGGTACGTGGACGACCTCGTCCTCGCGCGGATGGGCCACCTTGTGGTCGTCCGGAGCGCCATGGCGCACGCCCGGATCCGTGGGATCGGCGTGGACGCCGCCCGGCGGGCTCCGGGGGTGCTGGCCGTGGCGACGGGCGCAGATCTGGCCGGGCGGCTCGCGCCGATGCCGGTCAACGTGGCCGAGGGCGCCCAGGTGGCCCAGATCGGCCATCCGGTGATCGCCTCGGACAGGGTGCGATACGTGGGGGAGCCGGTCGCCGCGGTCGTCGCGGAGACCCCGGAGGCGGCCGTGGATGCGGCCGCGCTGGTGGAGGTGGACTACGACCCGCTCCCGGCCGTGGTAGATCCCCGGAAGGCCGTGCGCGGTGAGGTGCCGGTCCACGATGCGGTGAAGGATAACGTCCTGCTCCGGTGGCGCCGGGCGAGCGGTGACGTGGACGGCGCGATGCGGTCGGCCGGCCGGGTCGTCCGCGGGCGGTTCCACATCCCACGTCTGGTGGCCGCGCCGATGGAGCCACGCGGCGCCGTCGCCGCCTATGATCCGGGCACGGATGTGCTCACCGTCTGGGTCTCGGCGCAGGATCCATACCGGCCGCTCGCTCAACTGAGCCGCGTCCTCAAGCGCCCCGAAGACCGCATCCGCGTCGTGGTGCCGGACGTCGGCGGCGCGTTCGGGGCCAAAGGCGCGGTGGGGCCGGAGGTCGTGCTCGCCGCCGTTCTGGCGATGGACCTCGGCCGGCCGGTCAAGTGGATCGAGACCCGCCGCGAGAACTTCCTCGGCAGCTACCAGGGGCGCGGAATCGACGCCGACGTCGAGCTCGCCGTGGACCGCGACGGCCGCATCCAGGCGCTCCGGGCCCGCGTCGTCGCGGACCTCGGAGCGTACCTCTACCCGGCGACCGCGACCCC
>JAPVSX010000340.1:0-8384 GCA_047519495.1 Armatimonadota bacterium | reverse complement strand
GCGCGGTAAGCTTCTCGATGGCATGGTTAATAGCTCGTTGCTCCGATACCGGCAGGGCGTCCAGTTCTTCCCGCGCCTCCGGGTGGAACCGTATTATACCACGAATGTTATAAGGGGACGAATCCGTAACTTATTATAGTAGGCGCAGCAAGTGAGTCCGCTCGCCGTCGGGAGGTCCTTCTGGCGGGGACCGGATGCTGAGATTAGTAGGAACGAGCAAATTGGCAGGAGCGCATCACGTACACCGAGCGGATGCCTTGATTTTCCTGATTTTCCTGGTGGGCGAGGCAGGGGTTGAACCCGCGACCTCCTCGGTGTAAGCGAGGCGCTCTACCGCTGAGCTACTCGCCCCGCATCAGTATAGCAGACCCGGGCACGCGGTCACACGTCGACCGTCTGCCCGTGCGTGGGAACGGCGGCCGCGTAGCCGGCTGCGGTGAGCCGCTGCGCCAGCGCGAGCGATTGACCCTCCTCCCCGTGCACGCAGTAGACGTGTCCCACCCGCGGAATCTTCTGGACCCACGCCAGAAGCTCGGAGCCGTCGGCGTGGCCGCTGAACGCCGGCAGCACCTTGACCTCGAGCCGCACGTCGTACGACTCGCCGAGGATGTGCACGGGGGACACGCCGTCGACCAGGCGGCGGCCGAGGGTGTTGGCCGCCTGGAACGAGACGATGAGGAGCGCAGCGCGAGGGTCTCCGATGTGGTGGCTCAGGTGGTACAGGATCCTGCCCGACTCGCACATGCCGGATGTCGCGATCACGATGAACGGATCGATCAGGCTGTTCAGCGCCTTCGAGTCCTCGATGGACTGGATGTAGTGAATCGCCTTGGAGCCGAAGGGATCATCGTGGCGCTCGAACTCGGCCCGGATCGCCTCGTTGAGGCTCTCGGGGTGCCGCCGGTAGATTTGGGTGGCGTCCACAGCCATCGGGCTGTCGACGAACATGGGCACGGCCGGGGCCTGCCCCGCCTCTCCCAGGCGGTGCAGCGTGTAGGTGATGTCCTGCGTGCGATCAACGGCAAACGCGGGGATCATAACTGTGCCGCCGCGCGCGACGGTCTGCCGGACGGCCTCTCCCAGGCGCGGGGCGGCCGTGTCGTACGGCTCGTGATCCCGGTCGCCGTACGTGGACTCCGTGATCAGCACGTCCAGGGCGGGGGGCGTCTCGGGCGAGCGGAGGAGCGGCGCGCTCGGGCGGCCGAGGTCGCCGGTGAACCCCAGCACGCGCCCGTCTGCTTCCACGACGGTGATCGCCGAGCCGAGGATGTGGCCGGCGTTCGCGAAGGTGATCCGGGCGGCGCCCACCTGAAAGGGAGAGTCGGACGCGACCGCCCCGAGCTGGCCGATCGCTCGGTCAGCGTCGGCGGTGGTGTAGAGCGGCGCGATGGGCGGCTGGCCCTCCCGGCGTCGGATCTTGTTGACGGTGTGGGCGTCCTGGTGCTGGATCCTGGCGCTGTCGTGGAGCACGAGCGCGGCCAGGTCCCGCGTGGCGGCGGTGCAGTAGATCGGCCCCCGGAACCCCCCGTTGACCAGCGTCGGCAGGTTGCCGCAGTGGTCGAGGTGGGCGTGCGAAAGCACGACGGCGTCGATGCTCGCCGGCGGGAACGGGAAGCGGCTGTTCACCTCGGCGGCCTGCGCCCGGCGGCCCTGGAACAGGCCGCAGTCGAGCAGCAGCCGCGCGCCCCCAGCCTCGACGAGATGCATCGAGCCCGTCACCGTCCGCACGGCCCCGTAGAACGTGCACCGGAACGTCAGGAGTCGCCTCCCGAAATAAAGACTGCGGCGTATGTGGCGCGGCGGGACGGTCGACTGCCTGGATCGGGCGGGCGGCGGCCGACCGAGCGGTCCCGGCTAGGCCCGGATCCGCTGGACCCGGGCGCCGAGCCCCCGGAGCTTATCCTCGAGACGCTCGTAGCCGCGGTCCAGGTTCTCGAGGTTCGTGATCTCCGTTTCGCCGCGGGCCTGGAGCCCGGCGATGACCATCGCGGCGCCCGCGCGGATGTCCACCGCCTCGACCGGGGCGCCGGTCAGGTGGGGTACCCCCGTGATGATCGCGGTGTCCCCGTCAACGCGGATATCGGCACCCATGCGGCGCAGTTCGTCCACGTATCCGAATCGCTTTTCGAAGATCGTCTCGCGGATCGCGCTGCGGCCCGCGACCGTGGTCAGCATCGCAGCGCACTGGGGATGCAGGTCGGTCGGATATCCCGGGTACGGCGCGGTGTCCACATCGATAGGATGCAGGTCGGCGTCTGCCCGGATGCGGACGCCCGTGGGGCCGGCCTCGACGGTGACCCCGGCGTCGCTCAGCTTGGTCAGGAGCGCCGTGATGTGCTCGGAGATGAGGTCCTCGATCAGGACGTCGCCGTGGGTGGCGGCCGCGGCGATCAGGTAGGTGCCGGCCTCGATCCGGTCGGGAATGATCGCGTAGGTCGCCCCGCGGAGGTCGGCCGTTCCCTCGACCGTGACGGTGCTCGTGCCGGCTCCGCGGACGCGCGCCCCCATCAGCGAGAGAAACACCGCGGTGTCGACCACTTCGGGCTCGCGGGCCGCATTTTGTAGAGTTGTCGTCCCCGCGGTGCAGGACGCCGCCAGCATCAGGTTGATCGTCGTGCCGACGCTGCTCCGCGGGACGTAGTAGGTCGCCGGCGCCAGGCGCGTGGCATGCGCCTTCAGATACCCGTGCTCCGTCACGACCTGGGCGCCCAGGGCCTCGAACCCGTGGATGTGGAAGTCCACCGGCCGGCTTCCGATGACGCAGCCGCCGGGGAGCGGCACCTCGGCCCGCCCCAGGCGCGCCAGCAGCATGCCCGCCGTGTAGATCGAGGCGCGCATCTGCCGGCAGAGGTCGTAGGGTGCCACGTGGCCGGTGAGGCGGCTCGCGTCCAGCTCGAGCCGGCCGGCGCCGCTGAACTCCGACTCGACGCCGAGCGTACGTAAAATTTCGAGCAGGGTCAGCACGTCGCGGCAGCGCGGAACGTTCTCGATCACCGACCGGTCCGGCGCCAGCGCCGCCGCCGCGATGACCGCAAGCGAGCTGTTCTTCGCGCCGGTCACGCGCAGCCGGCCGCGAAGCGGCACGCCGCCCTCGATCCGCAGCCGCTCCATCCGGGTCTCCGCGGCGACCGCGTCAGCGCGAACCAGCGGCGGTCTCCCCGAGGGTCACCTGGACGTAGGTGCGGACGAGCTCCTCCAGCAGGCGGTCGCGCTCGATCTGCCGGATCAGCGTGCGGGCGTCCTTGTAGCTGGTGATATACGTCGGATCGCCGGAGACCAGGTACCCCACGATCTGGTCGATGGGATTGTAACCGCGCTCCACGAGCGCCTCGTACACGTACCGGAGCGCTTCGCGGACGTCGCGCAGCTGGCGGCTGCCGACCTGGAACACGCCCGTCTTTTCGTGCTCCCCCATGGCCTCACCCCACTCCCCCACTCCGGCAAATCGCTTCGCCCCCCGGCGAGGGCATGCAAGTTGCGTAAGGCGGCCGGGTGCCGACGTGGACCGCAGCCACCCCCTTGAGCAAATTTCGGTATTCCACGTGCTCGAATCCCGCCTGGCCGATCACCGCCGCGAACGCTTCCTGATCCGGCCACCGGCGGATCGAGGTCGGCAGGTAGAGATAGGCGTCGGCGTGCCGGGACGCCATGCGCCCGAGCCAGGGCAACAGGGTGAACGAGTACAGGTCGTACAGCCGGCGCATCGCCGCGCTTCGCGGATGGCTGAACTCGAGGACCGCCAGCCGCCCGCCGGGGCGCAACACCCGCCGCAGCTCCCGCAGCGCCGCCTCCGGGTGGGCGACGTTCCGGAGGCCGAAGCCGACGGTCGCCGCGTCAAACGCCATGTCCGGCAGGGCCAGAGCTTCTGCGTCCCCCTGTGTGAACCGGCACACCCCCCCGACCCCCGCCGCCGCAGCCCGCCGGCGCGCGATCTGGAGCATCTCCTCGCTGAAGTCGACCCCGAGGACCCGCCCTCGAGGGCCCGCGCGGCGGGCCAGGAGCAGGGCGAGATCCCCGGTCCCGCAGCAGACATCTACCGCCCGCCCGCCGGGTGGGATCTGGACCAGCCGCACGGCCATCCGCTTCCACCGCCGGTGCAGGCCGCCGCTGATCAGGGTATTGACCAGGTCATACCGGGGCGCGATCGCCCCGAACATCCGGCGAACATACCGGGCCTTCTCGTCCTCCGAGGCCAGGCCGCGCCCAATGCGAACCCCTGCCGGATTGGCCGGCGAGGCCGCGTCCTTCTTGACCACGGAGGTACTGTTCGCCCAAGGGAGAACCTTTCCTGTGCTCGCGCGAAGGTCCACCCGCGATCTTCGCCTCTCGCTCGGAATCTGCGATGGATGTTATAATTTCCCCGAGGGCCCGTAGCTCAAGGGCAAGAGCATCCGGCTCATAACCGGCGGATCCAGGTTCGATTCCTGGCGGGCCCACCACTTACCGCGCCGTCTCAGCCTGATGCAACCGACGCACGGGCGAGCAGGGGCACCCTTCCGGGAGGGGAGCAAGAGACCTCGTGTTTCATTTATGATCTCCTTGAGCCGTGTCGGCCTGTGGTGGACCGTCTCGTGCTTGGCCCCGTAGCCTCGCACGCCTTCCGGCGTGGGGAACTGTGGGCGCTCCAAGCGGAGAGGAACGGGCCCTCAAACGCATGTTAATTAAGTGGTCCCGCACGCGGCGGCTTCCGGCGGCAGCGGCCCATAGTCCACCCGCACCAGATACAGCCCGTGTGCCGGCGCCGTCGGGCCGGTGCGCTGGTTGTCCGGATCGGCGAGGAACTCCCCCGGCGCGCCGACCGGCAGGCGGCCCGCGCCCACCCGGATGAGCGTGCCGACGAGGATCCGCACCATATGCCGGAGGAACCGGTCGGCGGTGGTCGTCAGCAGGAGGCGGCCGCCAGCGCGGGTCCACACGGCCTCCCGCACGGTGCAGACCGTCGTGCGGGGGCGGCTGCCGATCCCCTGGTAGGCGGCAAAGTCGTGCCGGCCCACGAGCGCGCTGAGCGCCGCCTGCATCGCCTCCAGATCGAGCGGCTCCGGGACGTGATGGGCGCGGTGACGGAGGAGCGCGGACGGCGCCGGGCGGTTGAGGATCTCGTACCGGTATGTCCGCGCGACCGCGTCGTAGCGGGCGTGGAACCCCTCCGGCACGTCCTCGGCCGCCAGCACGCGGATGTCGGAGGGCAGGTGCGTGTTGAGGGCGGCGGGGAAGCGGTCGGCCGGGATCCGGCTCGTCGTGGCGAGGCCGGCGACCTGCCCACAGGCGTGAACCCCGGCGTCCGTCCGGCCCGCGCCGATCACCGCCGCCGGCTCCCCGGCGATGTCCCGCACGGCGGCTTCGAGGGTGGCCTGGATCGACGGCGCGCCCTCCGCCGCGGAGCCCGCCTGCTTCTGCCACCCGCAGTACCCGGTGCCGTCGTACTCGATGACCAGCTTGAGCGTGCGCATGGGATGTGCTTGCTATCTACTATCTAGAGCATCCGCCAGACGGCGGCCGGCGCCGCCGCCAGGACGGCGGCGAGGGCGATCAGCGCCAGCGCCACGTAGTCCCGCGGCCGGATCACGAGCTCGGTCATCCGGGTCCGGCCCTCCCCACCCCGGTAGCACCGCGCCTCCATCGCCAGGGCCAGGGCATCGGCCCGGCGGAACGCGCTCACGAACAGCGGCACGAGGAGCGGCACGAGCGCCCGCGCCCGGCGGGCGAGGCTGCCCTGGGAGAACTCGGCCCCCCGCGCCATCTGCGCCTTCATGATCTTCTCGGTCTCTTCGAGCAGCGTCGGGATGAAGCGCAGGGCGATCGTCATCATCAGCGCGAGCTCGTGCGCGGGGACCCCCACGCGCTGGAACGGACGCAGCAGCCGCTCGAGCCCGTCGGTCAGCTCGACGGGCGAGGTCGTAAACGTCATGAGCGTCGTCGCGACCACGAGGATGAGCAACCGGGAGCCGTAGAACGCGCCGAGGACGAGGTTCTCCTGAGTGATGAGCAGCGGGCCGCGGTGGAACACCGGATGTCCGCCGCCGCCCTCCCCGAAGAGGATCTGGAGCGCCACCGCGACGGCCAGGAGCCAGAACACCGGCCGGAGGCCGCGGAGCACGTATCCGGGCGGGATCCGCGCCGCCGCGATCACCCCGGCCAGGAGCACCGCCAGGATGCCCAGGCCCGCGAACGTCCGCACCGCGAACACGACGGCCACGAGGAGGATCGTCGCCAGAATCTTCGTGCGCGGGTCGAGGCGGTGGACGGCCGAGTCCACCGGGATGTACTGGCCGAACGCGAAGCTCCTAAGCAGATCCACGGCGCTCGACCGCCAGCGCGTCCAGGATCGCCGCCCGGGCTTCCTCCACGGTCAGCACGTCCGGCCGGACCGCGAGCCCCTGCGTCCACAGCCGGTGGGCGACCCGGGTGACCTGCGGCAGCCCCAGGCCGAGCGCGGCGAGGCGCGCCGGGTCCGAGAACACCGTCCGCACGGGGCCGTCGGCGGCCACCCGTCCCCGGTCCATCACGATCAGCCGCCGGCAGAGCCTGGCAACGGCGTCCATGCTGTGCGTGATCAGCACGATGGTGGTCCCTCGCTCCTCGTGGAGGCGGGTGATGTGGACCAAGAGCTCCTCGCGGCTCACAGGATCCAGGCCCGCGGTCGGCTCGTCGAGGATCAGCATGCGCGGCTCCATCGCGAGGAGGCCGGCGATCGCCACGCGCCGCATCTCGCCGTTGCTGAGGGCGAACGGCGAGCGGGGGCCGAACCGGTCGGGGTCCAGCCCCACGCGCGCAAGCGCACCGCGGACCCGCGCCTCGAGCGCCTCGCCCTCGAGGCCGAGGTTCCGGGGGCCGAACGCGACATCTGCGGTCACCGTCTCCTCAAAGAGCTGGTGCTCAGGGTACTGGAACAGGAGGCCGATCTGCTGCCGGACCCGGCGGCGGTCTACCTCCCGGGCGTTGATGTCCACGTCGTCGAGATACACCCGCCCGCTCGTCGGCCGCAGCAGCGCGTTGAAGTGCTGGACGAGCGTGGACTTGCCCGAGCCGGTCGCGCCGATGATCCCCACGACCTCCCCCGCGTCGATCGCCAGGGACACGTCCGACAGCGCCGTCGTCTCCAGCGGCGTTCCCCGCTGGTAGACGTAGGAGAGCGCCTCACACCGGATCATGAGCGCCGCCCGCGGGATCCCGCGAGCGCGAGAACGGCGTCGGCGAGCTGGTCCACGGTGAGCACGCCGGGCGGGATCGCCTGGCCCGCCTCGGCGAGCCGCCGGCCGAGCACGGCGACCTGAGGCGGTTCGATCCGGAGGGGCCCCAGGATCTCGTCCCGGCCGAACACCTCGGCGGGCGGGCCCTCGAGCGCCAGCCGGCCGTCGGCCAGCACGACGATGCGGTCGGCGAGCGCCGCCTCTTCCATCGCGTGGGTGATGAGCACGAGGGCGAGGCCGTCCTGCCGGCAGAGGCGCAGGGCGGCCTCCATGACCTCTGCCTGCCCCTGCGGATCCAGCATCGCGGTCGCCTCGTCGAGGACGAGGCACCGGGGGTGCATCGCGAGCACGCCCGCGATCGCCACGCGCTGCTTCTGCCCGCCGGACAGGAGATGCGGCGGGCGCCGCCGGAGGGATTCCAGCCCGACCGCCCGCAGCGCCCGGTCCACGCGCGCGCGGATCTCGGCGGGCGGGAGGCCGAGGTTCTCGCAGCCGAACGCGACGTCCTCCTCGACGACCGCGGCGACGAGCTGGTCGTCGGGGTTCTCGAATATCATACCGACCCGCTGGCGCACCGCCCACGCGCCGTCGGGGTCGCGGGTGTCGATGCCGTCCACGCGGACCTCGCCGGCGGTGGGGAGCAGGAGGGCGTTCAGGTGCTTCGCAAGGGTGCTCTTGCCGGAGCCGTTGCCGCCGATCACGGCCACGCACTCGCCCGGATGGACGTCGAGGTCGATCCCTCGCAGCGCGGGGACTTCCTCGGGCGTGCCCGCGCGGTAGGTGTGGTGGAGCCCCCGAACCTCAATAAGCGGAGGACCAGAGCGGCGCATCAATTTAGCGGTGGGGCCGCACATTCTGCGGGCGGCCCGAACTTCGAGCGGACCGTCGCGGCAGGCCGGAAGACCACCTCGTCGAGCGTGGATATGGATACCGCTACTTCACCAGCTCGAGGAAGGCCATGGGGGCGGCGTCTCCGCGCCGGGGACCAGTGCGGATGATCCGGGTGTAGCCGCCGCGGCCCTTCTGATACCGGGGAGCCACCGTGGCGAACAGGCGCCGCACCGCGTACCGGTCGGTCAGCAGCCGGGTCACCCGCCGGCGCGCGTGGAGGTCGTTGCGGAGGGCCAAGTCGATCATGCGGTCGGCGATCTTCTTGGCCTCCTTGGCCTTGGACTCCGTCGTGGCGATGCGCTC
>JAPVSX010000339.1:0-8598 GCA_047519495.1 Armatimonadota bacterium | reverse complement strand
GCGGCCGGGCGGTCAACGCCTACGGCGGGCAGCTCCTCGCGACGAACGGCAAGGTCCACGACCAGGTGATCGCCGTGCTCGCGAGAGGGAAGAGCGGCCTGGAGTAGGATAGGAAACGCGTCGCGCGGTCTCCTCTCTGCGGTCAGTCCGCCGGGACGAGGCGCACGTCGCGCGGGAGCTCACTCAGGACGTGCGCCCCGTCCGCGGCGACATAGACGGTCTCCTCGAGGCGCACGCCGAACTCCTCGGGCAGATAGATCCCCGGTTCGACCGAGAACACGAAGCCCTCCTCGACCGGCAGGGGATTGAGATGTGTTACGCTCGGTAGCTCGTGGCCGGAGATGCCGAGCCCGTGCCCGGTGCGGTGGGTGACGTACTGCCCGAACCCCGCCCGTTCGATGACGCCCCGCGCCGCGAGATCGACCTCCTTGAGCGGCACGCCGGGCCGGATCACCGCCAGCGCGGCCCCGACCGCGGCCTCGACGGTCTGGTGCACCTCACGGTACCGGGCGGTCGGCGTTCCCGCGTACGCCATCCGCGTGATGTCGGAGGCGTACCCATCCAGACGGCCTCCCAGGTCGAGCGTGATCGAGTCACCCGCCTGCACCTTCCGGCCGGAGGCGTGGTGGTGGGGGAACGCGCCGTTCGGGCCGGACGCGACCGCGGTGAAGAGCACCTCCTGCGACCCGGACCTCCGGAACGAGGCGGCCGCCGCGTCCGCGATCTCCTGCTCCGTCGCTCCGGCGCGGCAGGCCGCCCACGCATCGCGCATCGCCCGGTCGGCGTGCCGGCTGCTCCGGCGGAGCGCCTCGATCTCCTCCGGGGATTTGCGCATCCGGAGCGGCGCCAGGACCTCCGACCCGAGGCCGAGGCGGGCGTTCGGGTACGCCTCAGCGAGGATCAGGACGAAGTCGGCGCGCATCGTGTCGCCGACCGCGAGCCGGGCGGGCGCGCGTCCCCCGAGCGCCCGGCGGGCGCTGGCGAGGGCGACCGCCGGACCGTCGGCATCCGTGTACACGAACGTCGGCGCCGTCACGTGCGCCGCGGCCTGGCTGGCGTTCAGGCTCGGGACGACGAACGCAGCGCCGCCCGCGTCGACGAGGAGGTAGCACGGCCGCTCGTCCGCAAGCGGCGAGTACCCGAGGAGGTACAGCATGTCGTCGCCCGGGGAGACCGCGAGCAGGTCGATCTTCTGCTCGCCCATGAGCCGTCTCGACCGATCGATGCGCGCCGCGTAATCCATCCCAGCCCTCCGCGTACTCCGGCGTCCTTGCCGCCGCGGCCACGCGCCGGGGGCGTATTGGCTCACGCCGTAGGCACGTATTGCTCACGCCGTAGGCCCCGGCCCTTCCTGGTACTTTCGCCGCCCGGCTCGGGCTCCTCCACGGGTTCCCTCAGGAGGTCGACCCAGTAGCCTGTGGCGCCGCCGCGACGAATTGACACGCGTCCGGCGGGCACGGTAGAGTGGGTGGCGTGACCCGACCCGCGACGCAGGCCCGCCCCGCTCGCCGGAGTGCCGCCGGCAGCCGCGCAAGGCCCGGCAGGCGGAGCCGCGCAGGGCGCGCAGGCGGTCGCCTCCCGGCCGAGGCCGCCGGCGCCAGGGCCCGGCGCGCGGTCGAGATCGTCCGCCGGCTCGCGCATCGCTACCCGGAGGTCAAGATCCCGCTGCGCCACCGCAATCCCCTCGAGCTCCTCGTCGCAACAATCCTGTCGGCCCAGAGTACCGACGCCCAGGTCAACCGGGTCACGCCGGCGTTGTTCAAGCGGTACCATACGGCCGCGGACTTCGCCGGCGCGCGCCCGGAGGAGCTGGAGGCGCTGATCCACGGCACGGGCTTCTTTCACGCGAAGGCGCGCGCGATCCAGAACGCGGCCCGCACCCTCCTCGAGCGGCATGGCGGCGAGGTCCCGCGGACGATGGACGAGCTGGTGCGGCTCCCCGGCGTCGGCCGGAAGACGGCCAACGTCGTCCTCAGCGGGTTCGGCGTGCCGGGACTCGTCGTGGACACCCACGTCCGCCGGCTCGCCCGGCGCATGGCGCTCACCGCGCACGACGATCCGGACAAGATCGAGCAGGACCTGATGCGCCTCGTCCCGCGGGACGAGTGGAGCGCATTTTCGCTCCGGCTGATCTACTTCGGGCGCGAGGTGTGCACGGCCCGCCGGCCCCAGTGCCCGACGTGCCCGCTCCGGGACGTCTGTCCCTCGGCGCGGTATCTGGGCGCGCCGCCGTGGATGGCGGGGCGGCGGGCTTCACAGATCCGGCGGGCGCCGGGCGGCGCGGCGGCCGCGTCATCCAGGGCCGCCGCCGGCGCGCGGGGGAGGCGGCAATGAGCGGGCTGCTGGAGGGCAAAACGGCGCTCGTCATGGGCGTCGCCAACCGGTGGAGCATCGCGTGGGCGATCGCCCGGGCGTTCGCCCGGGAAGGCGCCCGGCTCGTCTTCACCTTCCAGGGCGAGCGGCAGGAGAAGGACGTCCGCGAGCTCGCCGGAACGCTCGAGGGGACGCTCGTGCTTCCCTGCGACGTCACACGCGACGAGGAGCTCGCCGGCCTCACCGACGCGGTCCGGACGCAGGCCGGGGGCCTCGACGCCGCCGTCCACAGCATCGCGTTCGCCAACCGGGAAGACCTGGGCGGCGCGTTCGTGGACACGTCCCGCGCGGGGTTCGCCCTCGCGCTCGAGGTCAGTGCCTTCTCCTTCGTCGCGGTCGCCCACCACCTGCTGCCGGTCCTGCGACCGGGCGCGAGCCTCCTGACCCTGACGTACATCGGGTCGGCGCGGGTCATGCCCAGCTACAACGTGATGGGCGTCGCCAAGGCGGCGCTGGAAGCCGGCGTCCGGTACCTCGCCAGCGACCTCGGCCCGCACGGCATCCGGGTCAACGCGATCTCCGCGGGCCCGATCAAGACCACCTCCGCCCGCGGCATTCAGGGGTTCAACCGGATCCTCGAGGTGATGGAGCAGCGGGCGCCGCTGCGCCGGAACACGGACCCGTCGGAGGTCGCCGACGCGGCCGTCTTCCTGTGCAGCCCGCTCGCCCGCGGCGTCACCGGCGAAGTCCTCTTCGTCGACAACGGCTTCCACGCGACGGGCCTCTAACCGCGCGCGCCGGGCGTATTATCATCGGTCACGCGCGTTCTGGCACAAGCGCGTATTGGCTCACGCCGTAGGCACAGGCTCAAGCCCCGGCTCAGGGACGCGCAAGCGGGTAGGACGCGCACAGGCGCGCCAGCGGACACGCCCGGCAGCGCGGGCGCCGGGCCGTGCACACGGTCGCGCCCACGTCCATCAGCGCCTGGTTGAAGTCGTACGCGCGGCCGCGCGGCACGAGCGCCGCCGAGAGCACCCACAAGACGCGATCGGACACCTTACCGCGCTCTGCACGCCGGGATGTCGGATTGAGCCGATCCGGCGCGGTAGGCTCGCCCAGGAACACCCGTCGGAGGACCCGCCGGACGTTCGTGTCGAGGATCGAGGCGTCGCGGCCGAACGCGAAGCTCAGCACCGCGCCCGCGGTGTACGGCCCGATCCCCTTGAGCGTGAGCAGCTCCTCCCGGGTCTCGGGAATCCGGCCCCGGTGCCGGCGCAGCGCGGTCCGGGCGATCTCCCGCAGGCGGAGCGGGCGGATGTTGTAACCGAGCGGATACCACGCCTCCCGCACCTCGCGCGTGGTCGCCCGCGCGAGCGCCTCGAGGGACGGATACCGGCGCAGCCACTCCCGGTACTTGGGTATCACCCGGGACACCTGGGTCTGCTGCAGCATGATCTCGGACACGAGCACGCGGTAGGGATCGCGGGTGCGGCGCCACGGCAGGTCGCGGCGGTGCCGCCGGTACCACGCGAGCAGCCGGCGCTGAAACGCGCGGCGCCGGCCGGCGGGAATCCCGCCTTCCGACCGCGGAAGGCGCCCGCTCACGGCCGCGCGATGCGGACGAAGTACACGCCGGAGCCCGCCCGCGCCGTGTGCGTCCAGACCGCGTCGATCCCCGCGCCATCGCCCGCCGCGCTGGGAAACGTGTTCCCCCCATCCCCAGTAAGGCGGACCACGGGCTCCCACCGGCCGGCGGCGCGGTGCCGCAGATAGATCTGCCCGTCATCCTGGTCCCACAGCACGTAGACGTCCCCCGCGGCGGTCGTCACCGAGGGATGGCGCGCGGGAGAGGCGCCGTCGGACAGCATGGCCGGCTCCTCCCACCGCCCGCTGGCCCGGCGGGTGTACTCGATCACCGAGCGCTGGTCGTCGTGGTGCTCCCAGGCGAGCGACACGCGCCCGTCTGCGTCCGCGGCCAGGTCCGGGTTGAACTCGTCGGATCGGGTACGGAACACGCCCTCCGGCGCGCTCCAGGCGCCGTCCCGCTCGGCGTACCGGATCTGGTACGTGCGGCCGTCATACTGGTACCACACCGCGTGCAGCCGGCCCGCGCGGTCGGCCGCCAGCGCGGGGTTGACCGCGTCGGGCAGGCCGGTGGAGAGCAGGAGGGGACGAGACCAGGCGCGGCCGTCGAACCCCGTGTAGTAGATCTCGTAGATCGACTGGTGCACCGTCGGGGCCGGCAGCGCTCCCTCCCGAATGCCGTACCATACCACCTGCGGCCGCCCGGCCCGCTCCAGCGCGACGGACGGATAGCCGGCGTACCCGGACGGCGGCGAGATCCGCTCCTGCGCGCCGGTCCACTGCCCTTGCCAGATCCGGTGGTAGATCTTGCCCACGCCGTCATCATAGCGAGTCCAGATCACGTGGAGGCGGCCGCCGGCGTCGAGCGCGAGGGCGGCCAGCCTGGACGGCATGGGGCCGCTGCTGACCTGCGCGAGCGTGGACCAGCGGGCCCCGCCGTCGCGGGAGACGGCGAGAAAGACCTGCGCGCCCCCGCCGGCCGTTGCCGCGTACGCCACCACGAGGCCGGCGGGGGCGCGCACGATCTTGACCTGGTTGTTGGACGAGGTCGCGTCCTCGGTCGCGCCGCCCGCCACGAGGACCGCTGGGCCCACGGCGTGAGCCAATACGCCCGGACGGGCGCCGTCGGCGGCGCCGGCCGGCACCTCCCACTGCGCGGCGAGCACGAACCCGAGGAGGATGAACACCCACGCAGCAGAACGCACGGAGATCCCAATTGGCGGGCGCCGCGGCGCATCCCTCCCCGGGTCGCCCGCCTGCCCGTCCGCCCCCGCATGGGTATGCTCGCCTGGGCACGCCCGTACGGGGCGTCGTTATCGCCGCGCAGGGCGCGCATCCGGCAGGAGCGCAGGGACCCCTCCCGCAGGGCGTGAGCGGCGACGCCCGCGTGACCAAGGGGTCGCGGGCGGTGCGGTCTAATTAAGGAAGCGCCGCCTGGCGGGACCCGATCCGGCCGGGCCGCAGGAGCGGTGCATGCACAGAGAGAGCGGGGTGGATGCGCGCGACGCGGCGGCGCGCGGGGTTCAGGGGCGGAGCATGGCACTCTCGCAGCGGGGCCTCGTCGCCACGGACCATACCCTCGCGTCGGCCGCCGGGCTGCGGGTACTCCAGGACGGCGGTAACGCGATCGACGCGGCCGTCTGCGTCGCCGCGGTCCTCGGCGTGGTCATGCCGATGATGACCGGGATCGGCGGCGATACGTTCCTCACGTGGTATGAAGCCGCCACGGGCCGTGTCCACGCGCTCCTCGGCAGCGGCGCCGCGCCCGCCGGGGCCACCCCCGAGTTCTTCACCGGGCACGGGCACCGCACGATGCCGCTCAGCGGGATGCTGTCCCCCTCGGTCCCGGGGGCCGTGGACGCGATGGCCACCGCGCTCGAGCAGTGGGGGAGTGGCCGCTGGTCGCTCGCCCGCCTCCTCGAGCCCGCGATCTACTACGCCGAGGCCGGGTTTCCGGTCACGGAGAAGCTCGCCGCGTGGTTCGAGGAGGGCGCCGCGACGCTCGCCCGATACCCTTCCTCGGCCCGCGTCTACCTCCCCGGCGGCCGGCCGCCCCGCGTCGGCGACGTGTTCGTCCAACGGGATCTCGCCGGTTCCCTCCGCCTGATCGCGCGGCAGGGACCCCGGGTCCTCTACGACGGCCAGCTCGCCGAGCAGATCGCCGCCTACGCCCGCGGGCACGGGGGTCTGCTGGGAACGTCCGACCTGGCCGCGCACCGCTCCGAGATCGCCGCGCCGGCCACGACCACCTTCCGCGATCTCGTGATCCACACCACCCCGCCGCCGTCGCAGGGGTTCGTGCTGCTCGAGATGGTCAACATCCTCGCGGACGACGACCTGGGGGCCCTCCCGTGGGGATCGCCGGAGGCCGTGCACCTCATGGTCGAGGCGAAGAAACTGGCGTTCGCCGACCGCCTGGCGTACGTCGGAGATCCGCGGTTCGTCCGGAACCCGCTCGACCGCCTCCTCGACCCGGCGTATGCGCGCCAGCGGCGCCGGACGCTCGACCCCGCGCGCGCGCAGGAGCCCGTGCTCCCCGGAACGATCCACGAGCGCGTCGGGGAGACGACGGCGTTCGTCGCCGCCGACGGAGACGGCAACGTCGTCAGTTACATCACCAGCCTGTCGGGGGCGTTCGGCTGCGCGGAGGTCGTCGAAGGGACGGGGATTCTATTGAACAACCGCGCCGGCCGCGGGTTCTCGCTTGCGCCCGGCCACCCCAACGTCATTGCGCCCGGCAAGCGGACGATGCACACGCTGATGGCGTTCCTCGCGACCCGCGGCGGCCGCCCGTACCTGGCCTGGGCGACGCGTGGGGGCGACGGGCAGGCGCAGTGGAACTTCCAGGTGTGGAGCAACATCGTGCACCACGGCATGAACGTCCAGGAAGCCGTGGAGCGCCCGCGGTGGCTCAGCTTCCCGGCGACCGATCCGGCGACGATTGCATCCCCGTTCGAGCTGCGGATGGAGGCCGCCTTCCCCGACCAGACGTACGAGGGGCTGCGGCGCCTCGGGCACCGGGTGCTGACCCCATGGCCCACAGGCGGCGGCGTGCAGGTGATCCAGGTGGATGCCGAGCGGCGTGCGTACGCCGGCGCCTCCGATCCGCGCGCGGACGGGTGCGCGATCGGGTTCTGAGGGACCGATGGCCGACGTCCGGCACGAACGCACCCTGATTCTCATCAAGCCCGATGGGATCCAGCGGGCCCTCATCGGGGAGATCCTCAACCGCCTGGAGCGCGTCGGCCTCAAGGTCGTGGCCCTCAAGATGGTCCAGGCCGAGCGCCGCGTGCTCGAGCGGCACTACCCCACGGACGAGGACTGGGTGCGGACGATCGGCGGCAAGACGCGGGAGGCGTTCGAGAGCTACGGGATGGATGTCCGGAGCCTGATGGGGACGGACGATCCGCTCGAGATCGGGCGTCGGGTTCGCGGGTGGCTGATCGAGTTCATGCAGGCCACCCCGGTCGTCGCCGCCGTCCTGGAGGGCGTCCACGCGGTCAGCGTCACCCGGAAGACCGTCGGCGCCACCCTGCCGGTCTTCGCCGCGCCGGGCACGATCCGCGGCGACTTCTCCGCGGACGCGCCGACCGTCGCCAACGCGGGGCGCCGGCCCGTGCGGAACTTGATCCACGCGTCCGGCAGTGCGGAGGAGGCGGCTCAGGAGGTGGCGCTGTGGTTCAGCCCCGGCGAGATCTACGCATACCGGCGCGCCGACGAGGGCGTGATGTTCGGCGAGGCATAGCCGGACAGCCCCCGGATGTGGAGTTTTCACGGAAATTGGGAAAAATCCGGGCACATGCCGCCGGGCTTCGCTCCGGCGGTCGAGGCCGTCAGGAAGGGGGTGCGTATGCGAACCAGCACGGTCGCGCGGATCGCCCTCGTCCTTATCGCGGCGAATCTCGCCGCGCTACCGCCGGCGCCTGTGTCGGACGTTTTGGCTCACGCCGTAGGCGCGGCAACGCTCGTCTGGGTGCCCGCGGGGACCCGGGTGGGGCTCGAGTTTCTGACGCCGGTCGACTCCGGCCAGGTCACGGCCGGGACCAAGGTGCACTTCAAGGTCATCGCGGACGTCATCGGCGCCCGGCATGTCATCATCCGCGCCGGCACGCCGGTGACCGGGACGGTGACCAAGGTCACGAAGCCCGGCATGTTCGGCGCCAGCTCCGAGGTCGTGATCAGCTTCCTGGCCGCGAATGCGGTCGACGGGAGGCCGATCAAGCTCAG
This sequence comes from Armatimonadota bacterium, assembly GCA_047519495.1. Lineage (GTDB taxonomy): Bacteria > Sysuimicrobiota > Sysuimicrobiia > Sysuimicrobiales > Segetimicrobiaceae > JAPVSX01. Next base: position 474 of record JAPVSX010000339.1, on the reverse strand, counting down.
GGACGTCGTCATCTCGAAAGCCACGGTGAGCAACGCGCGTGTTGGGGCGGCCGGCGCCAGCGCGGCCGGTGCGGTCGTCCTCGGCCCGGTGGGCCTCCTCGCCGGCGCACTCGTCCGGGGCAGCTACGTCAGGGTCCCGGCCGGCACCGTCGTCACCGACACGACCTCGGCCAGCGTCAACGTCAGCGCGCCCTGACGCAGGGGCGGCTCGGGCACCCGGTCAGTCCAGCGAGTTCAGCGCCCTGGTCCGGCGACATCGAGCATGATCGCCAGGGCCAGGCGCGCTGACGCCTCAAGCAGCGCAGGGTCCACGCGATCCACGGTATCCCGGGGCGTGTCGTAGTAGGGGTCATCCGGCCGGAACAGGAAGACGGCCGGCACGCCGATCTTCTCGAAGTTCTGGTGGTCGCTGCCGTCCTCGTGAGTCTCGGAGACCTTGATCCCCAGATCGGCGGCCACTCTCGCGGCGGCGCG
>JAPVSX010000338.1:0-4905 GCA_047519495.1 Armatimonadota bacterium | reverse complement strand
GCCCGGCTCCCGGAGGGCCCGCCGGCTGATCTCCTCGGCGAGCGGCAGCGAGTCCACCGAGTGGATCACCTGGAACAGCCTGAGCGCCTCCTTGACCTTGTTCCGCTGCAGGCTCCCGATCAGGTGCCACGAGACCCCCGGGACCTGGGGCACCTTCTCGCGCGCCTCCTGGACCCGGTTCTCCCCGAAGACGCGGAGCCCGCACGCCACCGCCTCGCGGATCCGGTCGGGGCCGACCGTCTTGGTGACCGCAACAAGCAACACATCGTCCGGTCGCCGCCCGCTCCGCGCGGCCGCCTCGGCGATCCTCGCGCGGACGCGCGCAACGTTGGCCCCGATATCCGCCATAACCCGCTCCCGGCGCGCGTGCTATTCGACAGGGCCGGACTATTCCCTCTTGGCTCGCTCGGAGAGGCGTATGCAGGCCGCCATGCGTCCGGTCACGCGATCGCGCCGGTAGGAGAAGAACAGGTCCGGCCGGCACATCGTGCAGCCGGGAACGACGTCGATCTGGGAGAGAGCCACGCCCGCGGCCAGGAGCTGCCGGCGGATCGCCTCGCGAAGATCGAGGTGCCACACGCCCGGTCCCGTCGGGCGGGCGGAGGCGGCCCACCACGCCGCGCCCTCCATCGCCCGGGCGACCGGGAGATCCACCTCGTAGCAGCAACCCCCGATCGCCGGTCCGAGGGCGATCCGGCACCGGCCGGGCCGCGTGCCGAACACGTCTCGCATCCGCCGGAGGGTCTCCGGGACGATCCCGGCCGCGGTCCCCCGCCATCCCGCGTGAATCGCCGCGACCGCCGGGGCGGCGGGATCGCACACCAGCACCGGGACGCAGTCGGCCGAGTAGATTGCGAGCCAGATGTCCGGCGAGCCCGTGACGAGCGCGTCGACGCCGGGGACGACGCTCCCGGCGGCGCGCGGGCCCACAACCGCCACCGCGCTCCCGTGCACCTGCTCGGCCTCGACCAGACGCTCGAGCGGAGTTCCCAGCACCTCGGCGAGCCGCCGCCGGTTCTCGGCGACCGCCTCGGGGACGTCGCCGACGGTGTACGCCAGGTTGAGGCTCTCAAAGGGTCCGCGGCTGCGGCCGCCCCGCCGCGTTGTGAACGCGGCCCGGGCGAGGCCGGCGGCCTCGAGGAGCCGGGCCGGCAGCACGACGGCCGCGCGCTCGGATGGGGAGCCGGGACGCCCCGGCGGCTCGCGATCCGGAATCATACGATCCGCTCGCGGACCACCGCGCTCGCGTAGTCGAGCAGCGCCACCACGATCGTGATCATCCAGAGCGCGGTGGCGGCCTGGTTCCACTGGAGGAGGTTGATGTACTGCAGGAGGATGAACCCGATCCCGCCGCCGCCCACGAACCCGATGACGGTGCTGAACCGGACGTTGCTATCCCACCGGTAAATCGTGAACGCGATGAACTGCGGGATGATCTGCGGGACGATCGCGTACCGGACGACCTGGATCTGGGTGGCGCCTGTTGCCATGATCGCCTCGATCGGACCGGTATCGATGCTCTCGATCGCCTCCGAGTAGAGCTTACCGAGGGCGGCGACGCTGTGGACGCCGAGGGCCAGCACCCCGGCAAACGGCCCCAGCCCGACCCAGACGGTGAAAATGATCGCCAGCACGAGCGCTTCGATCGACCGTGTGATATTGAAAAACGTCCGTGTGACACCGTACACGACGCTCCCGCCCGGTAGATGCCCCGTCAGGTTTTTCGCGCCCAGGAACGAGAGCGGCACGGCGAACACCACGCCCATCGTCGTCCCCATGAGCGCGAGGAAGACGGTCTCGATCATCCGATCGAGCACCACGAAGAACGTCCGGCTGGGCCGGAGCGGCCCCACCCCCGTCACGACCTCAGCGGACACGGTATTGCGGGTGCCCTGCACCTCCGGGGCGACGAAGGTCATGGTAAACCGGCCCTGCGCGTCGGTCATGAACGGCCCCAGCCGCTGGCGCTGCCCGATCTGATTTTCCCACCACAGCATTCCCTGGCGGTCCGGGGCAAATCCGTCGCCGGTAACCGCCACCCGATCGCCGATCGCGCCGGTCGTCCGTGACAGCGTAACATGCGGGCCGGGCGCTGCTCCCTCCGGGGGCGGCACCTCTCCCCCATAGTAGAATGGCGCCGTACCCTTCTGACTGTAGCTCTCGCGGGCCATGACATCGGGCGAGGCCAGGGCGGCGACGAACGGCTCGATGAGGCGGGCCCCGCGCCAGAGCTCCTCAAGGTGAATCTGGGTGACCCTCCACCCGTAGGCATAGACGAGCAGCCCCACGACGACCATCAGGTAGGACCGCCAGGACCGCCACCAGACGGCGGGCGGACGGGGAACCGCCGCGGGCGCGGACCCGCGGGTCGCCTTGACCGCCACTCAGGTAATCTCCACCGCCACAGCGTCTGCACCGTAAATCGCCTTGAACCGCGCCTCGTCGATCTCCCGCGGCAGGCCATCGAAGACGATTTGCCCGGCCTTGAGCGCGAGGATCCGCGTCCCGTACCGGCGGGCCAGGCTGAGGAAGTGCAGGCAGCACAGCACGGTGATGCCGTCCTTCCGGTTCAACTCTTCGAGGTAGCGCAGGATGGTGTGGGAGAGCGCCGGATCGAGGCTCGCAACCGGCTCGTCCGCCAGGATGAGCTGCGGTTCCTGCATCAGCGCGCGGGCGATTCCCACACGCTGCTGCTGGCCGCCGGAGAGCGCGTCGGCGCGGTTGAACGCCTTGTCGGCGATGCCGACTCGGTGCAGGTCCGCCGTCGCCTGCCGGACGGCGGAGCCGGGAAAGTAGTTGGCGAGTGCCCAGGCCGGAGGGAGGTACCCCAGGCGGCCGGAAAGGACGTTCGTCAGGACCGAGGCCCGCTTGACCAGGTTGAACTGCTGGAAGATCATGCCGATCTTGCGGCGGATCTCCCGCAGCTCGTCGCGGGAGCACGCGGTCACGTCCCGGCCCTGGAAGATGATCCGGCCGGAGGTGGGCTCGATCAGCCGGTTGATGCAGCGGAGGAGCGTCGACTTCCCCGAGCCGGAAAGGCCGATGATGACGAGGAACTCGCCCCGGGCCACCTCAAACGAGACATCGGAGAGCGCCCGGGTGCCGTCATCGTACACCTTCGTCAGGTGCTCGATTCGCAGGATCGGCTCGCTCACCGCGCCCCTCCGCGCGCCTGCCACCGGCGGCCAGGGATCAGAACCAGGCGAATCCGCTTGCCCCTGGCACGACCCTCCCTGGCCCACACCGGTCTGGCGGTTCTCTTGGCGTCAGCGCGTTAAGGTCGGACGCCGGCCGTGCAGGCAGCGTCCCAGAAGTCGCGCGGCGCCTAGCGGGGCTTGATCAGTTCCTCCAGGTTTACGCCGGCGTAGCTGGCGACATCCCGCACCGGGTTGTAGAACGCGTCCAGGTTCCGGGCCTTGACCTTGTACTTCGTGACGAGCAGGTTGTAGTCGGCCAGGGCCTCGATCTCGTACAGCGACTTGAGCGCGTCGAGCCCGGCGGGCGTCTGAGAGAACCGGAGCAGCGCGTTCGTCACCTTGTCCTTCACGTCCGCGGGGAGCTCGCGCCGGAAGCTCACCGTATCGTTGGGGATCGGGTCGGAATACCAGATCACCTTGACCCTCTGCATCACGTCCGGCAGGCTCTTCTGAACGGTGCCCCGCGCATCTTCGAACACCGCGCCGGCGTCCACCCGCCCCTGGTACACCGCCAGCACCACGTTGTTGTGGGAGCCCGCGAACACGGTCTGACCGAAGAACTTCTGCGGATCGAACCCGGCCTTCTTCAGCCCCGCGAGGGGAAACAGATACCCGGAGGTGCTGGCCGGGTCCACGAACGCAAACCGCTTGCCCCGCAGGTCCGGGAGCCTGCTGATGCCGGAACCGGCCTGGGTGATGATCTCTGAGCGGTAGTACGGCAGCCCGAACCGCACCGTCACCAGCCGCACCTCGACGCCGTACTTCTGGTGGGCGATCACGTAGGAGAACGTGTTCAGCCAGCCGATGTCCGCGCGGCCGGCGCCCATCGCCTCGATGACGCCGGCGTAGCTGGTCGCGACGAACGACTCGAACTTGTACCCGGTCGCCACCTCGAGCAGATGGGAGATTCGGCTGCCGCTCTCGAGGATCGTCTGCGCCTCACCAGACGGCACAAACGCCATCACGAGCTTGGTTTCGGCCGGCGCGGACGCGGGACCGGCGGCGAGCCCGAGCATGAGGGCCGCAGCGACGCCCAGGGCGGTTGAGCGGCAAGTGATCATGAACGGCCTCCTTGACGGAACTGTCACGCTCGCCGATAGTTCGGTCGCTCGAGGAGTTTCTCCTCCACGTCCGCCGGACGGACGCCGAACGCGATTATCCTGGCGGACAGGTCGCGGACCGTAGTGACCGGCTCCAATCCCCTGGAGACTCAGTCGAAGCAGCGTCTACGCAATGACCCGGATCACCGGGGGCGTGGGGCAACGAGAAAATCCTCCTCCCGCACCAACGAGACTCGAGCGACAGCGCCGTCAGCTGACGAGCCGGAAAGTCCCGAGGCGCGCCCGCCGACGCCATCGTAGGCGGCCCTGCGCTTGACACACCCCATCGGGGAGCCTACGATGGGGACACCGTGCGGGGCCACTCTCGCCGCTCCAGTATTTCCGAGGTCGGCCGAGGCGTACTGCGATCGGCCCGCCGTCATCGACGGGGATGGCCGGTTTACGTACGGCGCGTTCGCGCAGCGGTGCCTGCGTCTCGCCGCCCGATTGCAGGCATCGGGACTGGCGCTTGGACAGCGCGCCGCCGTGTCGGCGCCGAACACCCACCGGGTGCTCGAGTGCTACTACGCGGTCCCGCTCGCGGGCGGCGTCCTGGTCAAAGGTCTAGAAGTACCCGCTGCGGGCCGCTCCACAGCCGAAGTCCTGAT
>JAPVSX010000337.1:0-15690 GCA_047519495.1 Armatimonadota bacterium | reverse complement strand
TTCGCGGCCGCGCAGCCCTCCCCCGCGCCGTCCGTCCTCCAGCCTGCTGCGGCGTCCCCGCGGATTCGTGTGACGGTAGGCTACGCCGCCATCAGTGCGACCCAGGCCGCCGCGTGGGTCGCCAAGGAAGAAGGCATGTTCGCCAAGAACGGGCTCGACGTAGACTTGGAGTCGATCCCCGGAGGGTCGAGTCCCACCGCGGCCCTCATCGCCGATAAGATCCAGGCCCTGCAGATCTCTATGGAAGCGATCGAGGCCACCCTGTCCGGCGCCGACATCGTCTACGTTGCCGCCCCGCTGTCCGTCCCGCTCTTCTCGCTGGTGTCTGTGCCGTCGATTACCGATGGTCGCCAGCTCAAAGGCGCCACGGTGGCGATGACAGGGTTCGGCACGGCCACCTACTATGCCGACATCGTCGCGCTGCGGCACTTCGGGCTGGATCCCTTCAAAGATGTGACGCTGATCCGGACGGGGAGTCTCCCGGCGATGGTGACGGCGCTTGAGAGCGGGCAGATTCAGGCGGCCGCCTTGTCCATGCCGACCCTCGCTCAGGCCAAGCAGCTCGGCATGCGCGTCCTCGTCAATGTGGCGAGTCTGGGGGTGCGGTATCCCTCCTCGTGGCTGGCTGTCACCCGGCGGACCGTGCGGACGCATCCTGGTGTGATCGACGCGCTCGTGAAGTCGATCACAGAGGCGATCGCCTTCGAAAAGCGGCAGCCCCGGCGCACCATGGAGATCATCGGCCGGTACGCCCATATGAACGACTCCAGGCTGCTCTCGGAAACCTACCATGCCACGGTGCCCTATCTCAACCGGGTGCCGCTCCCCGGCGTCAGCGACGTGCGGGAAGCGTTGAAGCTCATTGCCATCCGCAATCCGGCGGCGGAGAAGGCCGATCCGGCTACATTCGTAGACACGCGGTTCGTCGAGCGCCTGCGGCAGAGCGGGTTTATCGACCGGCTGTACACAAGCACGCGCTGAGCCGGTTCCCCCGGGGGCGCCGAGCTGCCTGCTCGGATGGCCGGGATGTGTGCGCGCGTGTCGCCGCAACGGCATAGGCATACGACGCAGGACGGACGGGTCAACGCTCCGGGCGAAAGAGCGGCAGGCGCACCTCCCCCGTGACGGGCGCGAACACCACCTCCACCGGCTGCCCCACGCGGACGCGGTCGGGCTCCACGTCCGTCAGCCGGGTAGGGAGGCGTGGTCCCTCCGTGAGCTCCACCACCGCGACCACGTACGGCGGCGGAAACGCCGGATGGTACGCCCGGCGGTAGATGACAAACGAATGAATCTTTCCGCGGCCGCTGGTCCGGTCCCATGTCCACTCCGTGCTCCAGCACTCCGGGCAGAGGACAGCAGGGGGAAACCAGAAACGCCCGCAGGCGCGGCACCGCTGCAGGCGCAGTTCGCCGTCGCGGCACGCCTCCCAGAACGGGGCCGACTCCGGCGACGGCCGCGGCAGGGGAACGTGAGGGCGGTCCTCCGGCATGGCTACACGCTCTTCCGTAGAATCAGGGAGCTGTGGCACACGGTGTTCCCCCCGTGGCCGGAGGCCAACGCGACCTCGGCGCCACGCACCTGGCGATCAGCGGGATACTCGCCGCGCAGCTGCCGGGCGGCCTCGACGATCTGCAGCATGCCTTCCACGTGGCCTTCCGAGAGCTGCCCGCCGGAGGTGTTGCACGGCAGCGCGCCGGACAGGCGCAGCGCCCCGGAGGCGGCGAAGGGACCGCCCTCGCCTTTGGGGCAGAAGCCGTAGTCCTCCAGCTGTGTGATCACCATGTACGTGTAGCAGTCGTACAGCTGGGCCGTGTCGATATCCTTGGGCCCCACGCCGGCCATCGCGTAGGCCTTCTCGGCACTCCGGCGGGCGGCCGTGTCCACCATGTGCTCGTCGTAGAACCACCCGCGCAGATTGTTGAACGTGCCGAAGCCGGAGATCAGAACCGGAGGCTTTCGAAGATCCCGTGCCCGCTCCAGGGACGTGACCAGGACGGCCCCGGCTCCGTCGGTCACCAGGCTGCAATCGTACACGTTGAACGGATCGACGATGGGCCGGCCCTCTCGATAGGTGTCCATCGTCAGCGGCTCACGCATTTGCGCGTGGGGGGTCCGCATGGCGTGCTCGCGGAAGCTCACGGCCACGGCTCCCATATGCTCCTTGGTCGTTCCGTAGAGCGCCATGTGCCGTCTCGCCCCGAAGGCGTGCATCCCTGTGGCGCCGAACAGCCCGAATTCATCCCGGAATTCGGCGCGTTCCTGGCCGGCCGGGACAAGTTGCACCGCCATCTTCTCCCGCTCCGACCGGTGCGTCCGCGACCAGCTGTCGCGCCCGTAGCCGCACAGGGCTACGTCGCACAGGCCCGCATCGATGGCCAGGACGGCCAGGATCACGGAGAGGATCTGGCTGGCGCCGCCATTATCCAGGGTCGTGCTGAAGCTGGCGTCAATGCCCAACAGCTCTCCCACCCGCTGGTGATGCGTGTAGACGTCATCCGGGCCCCGGCAGATGATGGCGTTCACGTCCTGTTTGCCAAGACCGGCGTCCTCGACGGCGTTCTTCATGGCCTCGGCCAGCAGCCCGAGCGCGCTGGCTCCCGGCACCTTCCCGATGCGGCTCTGGCCGACGCCGGCGATGGCGTACCGGTCCTGCAATCGCTGCTCCGCACGGGGCATGCCCATCACGCTCCCTGTGGGCGCGCGGCCCGGACGTTCACGATTCGGACTCGATCAGGACGGTGGATCCGTCGGCGGCTTGACGCCCACGGCGCGCAAGACCTCTCCCGTGTGTTCGCCCAGCGCCGGCGGGGGAAACCGGAATGCGGGCGGCGTCTTCTCCAGCGTCACCCCCGGAGCCACCAGTTCGACCCGCCCGCGGGAGGGATGCTCGATCCTGGTTCTCAGCCCCAGGTGCTGCACCTGGGGATCGCGGAAGACTTCCTCCAGGGTGTTGAGCGGCGCGCAGGGGACGTCGTGGCGGCTCAGGCGCTCCAGCCACTCCGAGCGGGAGGCGGCGGTGACGGCCTGCGCCAGCTCGGCGGAGAGGTCGCGGTAGTGCTCCTGCCGTGCCCGGTGCGTGGAGAACCGTGGATCATCCCGCCACTCCGGATGTCCCACGGCCTCCGTCAGCTGTTCCCAGAACTTGCGCGGCGATGACAGGTGGATCACAAACGGCCGGCCGTCCCCCGCGGTGAACGCGTACACTTGCGCCAGGTGCACGCGGCTCTCTCGCTGCGGCGTGTGGCCGGTCGCGAAATACCGGGCCGCGTTTTCTCCCACGAACGACACCGTCGCCTGCAGGAGTGAGGTGTCGACGCGCTGGCCTTCCCCCGTGCGCTCCCGCGCCATGAGGGCCCCGAGAATCCCGTAACAGGCGTAGAGGCCGGTCAGGTGATCGGCAAGAGAGATCCCCACGGGCGCCGGGGCATCGAGATCGGTGAGGAGACTGAGGAGGCCGCTCATCGCCTGCCCGATGGTGTCGTATCCAGGGCGGTCCTGGTAGGGACCCGTCGAGCCGAACCCGGTGATGGAGCAGTAGACGAGCCGGGGATTCCGCGACCGCACCACCTCATAGCCAAAGCCCAGCCGGTCGGCCACGCCCGGCCGGTGATTCTCGATCAGCACATCCGCCGCGTCGAGGAGCTGCAGCAATGCCGCGCGGCCCGCCCCGGTACGCAGGTCCAGCGTGACGCTCTTCTTATTGCGGTTGAGCGAGCAGAACGTCGGGCTGTAATCGCCGCCGCCCCAGGCGCGGAACGGATCGCCCTGCTCGGGCTCCTCGATCTTGACGACGTCCGCTCCGAGATCGCCGAGCAGCACGGCTGCGAGGGGCCCGGTAACGTAGCTCGCCACCTCGACGACCCGGATCCCTTCCAGAGCGGCTCTCATCCGATTAGAGGCGCAGGTTGATGTCCCAGAGGACGCTGTCGCCGCCCAGGGAAGGGCAATAGACGTCCACCTGCAGCAGCGTCGCGCAGCCCGGGCACACATACTGACGGTACTCGCCGACGAACGGCTCGCCTGACGGCAGCGGGAACTCGCCGACGTCTTCCAATCGCTCCACCCGCGCGAGCGCTCCCTGCTTATAGTTTTCGGCGGCGGGGCCCAGGACGGTGCCACAGCAGGTGCAGCGCCACCAGTGTCCCTCCGCGTCGCCCACGATCTCCAGGGCGACGTGGGGGCGCGCCAGGATATTTCCCCCGGGGGCTCTCTTGCCGCCTGGATGCCCGGGCCCGGTCCGGACGGACTGGCTCACGCCGGAGGCCCCGGCGCCGCGAAGCGGCCGCGCAGCGCGGAGCCGCTCCTCCCGCCGGGCCCGGCGCAGGGGCTCCAGTCGGTCGGGCATCGCGCCGCCCTGCTCATCCAGCGCCACGCCGAAGAACTTCTCCGCCGCCCAGGGTGAGTAAATCCCGTCGGCCACGTCGCGCGCCACGGTCGCGGGGTCGCGCTCCAGGGGGTCCCCAAACCCCCCTCCGCCCTGGACGAAGTCCGAGATCAGCCACCATTCGGGGACGGCGACCCGGGGGCGCCCGGCCGGCGGGAGGAAGACGGTCCCCCACCCGCTCTCCAGAATCTCGCGGGGTGAGATCGGATACTCGCCGCGCGCGAGCCGCTCTTGCACCTGCTGAGGCTCCGTGCGGTAGATGGCCCGCATGCCCCCGCTCCCCGCCGGGTAGCCGCCGAAGAGGCCGAACCCTCCATTGGGGAGCCCCCCATAGGGACGGAAGTTCACCGTCAGGTCTTGCGACCCATACACCAGATAGATCCGGTGCGAGCCGTCGCCTCCGCGGAACTTCCCGTACCCTGCCCCGTTGGGATTGTGGTTGCGGGTAACGTACAGAAACGGGTACTGGAGTTCGATCCGCTCGACGTCGCTGACCCCTCCGGAGGGGATGTTGGCGTGGCCGCCGGTGTCGACCCCGTCGCGCACAGGCGTGGCGCCGAATCCCCCACCGTGGATGTCATACAGGCCCTGGGCAACGGGGATCCCGGCGCGGTTGTGCCCTCCGTAGAAGTACCCGGGGCCGCCTTCGTACCAGAGGCCCTGCCATCCTGCGTTCACGTCTTCGTAGCGGCCGGCGGCATACAGCATCTTGGCCACACACTCGCAGACCGCCGACACCAGTACCTGGCCGACACGGGGCGCCCCGCCGCACGCCGCCGGGAAGCGACAGTTCAAGATGGCGCCTTCGGGGATGTGCACCCGGACCGGCGCCATCTTCCCATCACTCCACGGGACGTCCCAGAACAGCATATTGGTCAGGGCCAGCGTGATGTGGGCATAGGAACTGGGCAGCGTCGAGTTTTGATCGTCGTTCAGCTGGGGGCTGGTGCCGGTGAAGTCAAAGGCGAGCTCGTCCCCCTGCTTCGTCATCCGGCACATGATCTGGTAGGGAGCAGGCGTGTGCATCCCCGTCGCGTACATGCGCGAGGTCCAGGTGCCATCGGGCAGGCTCCGCAGCTTCGCCCGCGCCAGGCGTTCGGAGTCCTCGATGATCTTCTGACAGGCCGCTGCGACGAAGTCGATGCCGAAGCGGTCGATCAGCTCGAGGAAGCGCTTGCCGGCGACGTTGTTGCCGGCGATCCGCGACCGCAGGTCGAGCTCGACGTAGTGCGGGTCTCGGCACTGCTCCACGATGGTCTTGCACACGTCGCGGCGGAACTCCCCGCCTTCGACGACTTTGACGCCCAGGATCCGGATCCCCTCGTGGTAAATCTCGGTCGCGACTCCCCGGAGCACCCCGCCGGTGTCGGCGGTGTGAGAGCTGCTGGCCGTCCAGGCGACGAGCCGGCCGTCTGAGAAGATCGGCTTGATCACCATCTGGTCGTAGGTGTGAGACCCGGCGACGTAGGGATCATTGAAGAAGATCTGGTCCCCGTCGAGGAACCCCGGGCTGTCGGCAAACCACTCGATGATCCTCCGGATCGCGTCCGAGGTGGCGGCCGCAAAGCGCAGGTGGCCCGAACAGGCCAGCACCATCCGCCCCGAGGGATCGTAGAACGACTGCATGCACTCCCCGCCCTGGATCACGATGGGCGACGCCGAGACCCGCTGCAGGGCAATGCGTCCTTCCTCGCCGATGTTCCAGAGGCGGTGGGCGAAGATCTCATACCGCACCGGATCCAGGGTCTGCGCCGTCACTGACACCTGGGCTCCTCCTTACGCCAGATTCAGCACGAGGTTCCCGCGCTCGTCCAGTTCACTCCAGCTCTTCGGAGGCACCAGCACTGTGGTGAACTGGGACTCGATGATCCCGGGACCCTTGATGCGCTGCCCGGGCTCGAGGTCCGCCCATTCGAACACCGGGGTGTCGCGAAATTGGCGTTCCAGATAAATGGACCGCCGGCTCTTCGGAGACGGCTCCGCGCTCCCCATCCGGGGGCGCCGTCCGATGACCGGCTTGGGCACCCGCCCCACCGCGTCCACGCGCAGGCCCCCGACTTCGACGCCGGCCTCCACGGTTCCCGCGCCCGTGCCGTACAGGTCCTCGTACCTGCGGGCAAAGAGCTCGATGAGTTCGCGCATCCTGCTCGCGGTCAGGCGCGGCCACGGGAGTTCCAGGTCCACCCCGACGGCCTGGCGGCGGAAGCGCAACGAGGCGTAGCGGCGCCAGATCACTCCGTCGGCCTGGAAGCCTTCCCGCGACATGGTCGTCTCGAGGTCGCCTTCGAGCGCCTCGAGGGGCCCGTTCATCTCCTCCGGCGCCGTGGGGAGCGCCAGCTGGCACGTCATGACTCGAGTGTGCAGCACGTCGGACACGGCGATGCCGAAGGCCGAAAACACCGGCGAGGTGGGAAACACGTAGATCCTCTTGATCCCCAGATCGCGCGCAAAGCCGACCGCATGAGCCCCCGCGGCCCCGCCGAAGGCGTACAAGACGAATTCCTCCGGCAGGTACCCGCTGCGAATCACGCGCCGGCGGATCAGGTCGGCCATCTTGCCGTTGATGATCTCCTGGATCCCGGTGGCGGCCTCGATGACGTTCATCCGCAGGGGCCGGGCCACGCGCTCGTCGATCGCCGCCCGCGCGCGCCCGGAGTCCAGCGGGATGGCCCCGCCGAGGAAGTAGCCCGGGTCGATAATTCCAAGAGCGACGTTTGCGTCGGTGACCGTCGGTTCCGTGCCGGTCCCATAGCAGGCCGGGCCCGGATCGGCGCCGGCGCTCTGGGGGCCCACCAGCAGCCGGCCTGTCTCGGGTTCAACGCGGGCGAGCGTGCCGCCGCCTGCGCCGATGGACTCGATCTCGATGGTGGGCTGGAGGATTCGGAAGCGATCGAAGATCGGCTCTTCGGCGTACCGCCAGTACCCATCGGCGTAAATCCCGACGTCGAAGCTGGTGCCCCCCATGTCCGCGGTCAGGACGCGGGTGTGGCCCAGCACCCCGGCCATATACGCGGAGGCGAGCATGCCCCCGGCCGGTCCCGACTGCAGGGTCGCCACCGGAGCGCACTGCTCGCGTCCGCTGAGGCCGCCGCTCCCCTGCATGATCAGGAAGTGCCCGCTGAACTGGTGCCGGCGGAGCTCCTCCTCCAGGCGTGCCAGGTAGGTGTGAACCCGCGGTCCCACGAAACAATCGACCAGCACGGTGTTCATGCGGGCGTACTCACCCGCCACGCGCGCCAGCCGGTGGCTGTAGGCGCAGTAGATGTGGTTGCCGTGATACCGTGCCTCAATGATTTCCTGGATGCGCCGTTCGTGCTCAGGATTGGCCCACGCGTTGAGCAGGCACACCCCCAGCCCCTCCACGCCGTGCGTCTCCACCAGTTCCTCGACCGCCCGAACCACGTCCTCCGCCCGCAGGGGGACGACCACCGTTCCCTGGACATCGATGCGTTCGGTGACGCCGCGCACGAGCGAACGGGTCACCAGCGGCGTCGGCTTCGTCAGCCAGGCCACGTGGCGGACCTCGTCTTCCGACACGCCGTCGACCCGGCCGATGGCGCGCATGACAAAGGGCGTATCTTCGAATCCCCGGGTGGTGATCAGGCCGACTCTGGCGCCGGAGCGGGTCAGCAGGGCGTTGGTCGCCACGGTGCTCCCATGGGTGACACGAACCGTCTGCGACAGCAACCCGTTCAAATTCCTGCCCAGCTGTCGGGCAACCCGCTCCAGGGCATCAAAGACCCCCCGTGACGGATCGGCAGGCGTCGTGGGGGCCTTGTCCATGTGCACGGTGCCGGTGCTGCCGACGAGGGCCACGTCCGTAAACGTTCCGCCGATGTCGATGCCGATGATGAACGATTCTCCCGCCACGGCGATCACTCTCCCGGGACGATCCAGAGTGCCTTCGAGCGTGGTGGTCTAGCCCATGGACGCATTGGGTGCGGCCTGATCCTCCCCACCCCGTGGCGTACCCGCCTCGCTGTCAGGGAGCTCGCGGATTCCGAGGAGACCGCGCTCGTCGCTCAGGAAGGCGCTGACGTCTTCCTGATACGCTGAGCGGATAGCGGACCGCTTCGCGGTTGCCTTCCCTGTGGGAGATCTGAATCACCTCGTAGCGGATGCCCATGTGGTCATCGGAGTTCCGCAGGAGGAGATCCCCGTAGATGGGTCTGGCTTCGCGAGGCATCTTGCTGATCCCTTTTCGTCCCGGGCGTCTCGATCTTCCGCGGCTCGGGAGACGACGTGGACCGTGAGAGACGTCCGGAGGCCGCACCCGTAGTGCGCGGGCGTCAGTTCGAGTCCGATCGCCGGCTCCAGGGTTGACGTTCAAGGCCCTCTCGAGTGGCGGATCAGCAGATCAACGTCGAGGACCGGGAACGGCTGTCGCTAGCGCAGCGGCAGCAGCAGAAACACCGTCACGTCCCACAGGATATGGGACACGACCACCGGCGCGATCCGCTCTGTCCTAAGATACATCCATCCCCAGAACGCGCCGGCGACGAGGGCCGCCAGGACCAGTATGAAATTACCCGCGGCCATGTGCACGAGCCCGTAGAGTAGCGTTGCCCCGGCCCAGCCCCGCAGCGGGCCGAGGCTGCGAACGAGCCCCCACTGGACCAGGCCGCGCCAGAACAGCTCCTCCCCGGGCCCGATCACGAGGGCGAGCGCCGCGGCGATCGCCCACACCGGCGCCTGCGTGCGGATCACATATACCGTCCCGATCTGCGCGCCGGCGAACGGCAGCACATATCCGGCGACGACGCGCCCCACGGCAAATACGGCGTACAGGACCGCGCTGGCCGTGAGCCCGAGCACGAGGTCCGACGCGCGCACGCCTTCCCGGACCGGGAACGGCCCCCGGACGGCGAGGGCGAGCAGCCCGAGGCCGCCGACGCCGGCCGTCATCAAGACCCAGAAGTTGAGCGGCTGCCAGGCGAAGATCACGACCCAGACGGCGGCCGCGAGCGGAATCGCGCCGAGGGCCGCCCGGACGGCGCGCGCCGTCCGGTCCGATGGGGTGGAGGTCCCGGCGAGTCCGGCCATGCCCTGCGCTACTCTGCCCTACTCTGCTACAATAAGGTCATCACGAATGTCTTGAGGCCGAACGCAGCGGACGCCGGTGCGGCGCCGGACGCGCACCACGAGGATCGTGTCACCGGAGACGGGACGCCGCGCCTAGCGCTCGTGCCAGAGAGTCTGCGGACGCAGGTTTCGGGAGATCCCGAGCTGGCCGGCCATCAGAGTGGTCCACGCGAGGAAGCCTTCGATCATCATGAGCGCTTCGTCCTCGACCTCGTCGGGGTCGAGCGTGGATTGCTGCGCGTTCCCCAGCAGGTCGCCGATGCCGCCGCAAAACGTCCGGACGTCCCTGAGCAGCTCGACCGCCACGCGGCGGGCGGGCGTGCCGACGGTCTGCGAGCGCCCGGCGGTGGCACGCAGGCGCGCGTTCTGGGCCGTGGACCACTCCGCGAGATCCTCGAGCGCGTAGACGGCTTCTCCGGGCCCGCGCTCGACGACGACGGCGACGAAGCCCTGGCAGGCGCGCCAGACCTGGCGGATCAGGCTGGCCAGGAAGCGCTTCTCGTAGGTTGTGAACCCCTTCGTCTGCTTCGCCACCGGCGCTCCCTGCATGCTCACGTTCGTTGGGTAGGTTGTGAGTGGCCTTCGACGCCGCACGAGGGGCTTCCTGTGCCGCGCGAGGCCCGTCCTGATGCCGCGCCATGAATGTTTATGAACGTTAAGGAAATCCTGCGGGGCATCGGCGAGGCGCCGCCGGTCCCGTTCGCCCCCGCGCCGTTCCAGCGGGAAGCCCTCGACGCGCTCGAGCGCGGCGACGTCGTCGTCTCCGCTCCCACCGGGAGCGGGAAGACCTGGATCGCCGAGCAGGAGATCGCGCGCCTCCTCGGCGCCGCCGGCGGGCCGGCCCGCGCGGACGGCGCGCGGCGGATCTGGTACACCGCGCCGCTCAAAGCGCTCTCCAACCAGAAGTTCCGGCGGTTCCAGGCGCTGTACGGAGAGGCGGCGGTCGGTCTGCTCACCGGCGAGCGCCGCGTCAACCCCCACGCGCCCGTGCTGGTGGCCACGACCGAGATCCTCCGAAACGTCCTCTACGATCCGGACGGGAGCGGGGCGTCCCCCGACGTGGTCGTCCTGGACGAGGCCCACTACCTCGCCGATCCCGGGCGCGGCACGGCGTGGGAGGAGATCATCCTGCTCGCCCCGCGGGGCACGCGGCTCCTCCTGCTGTCCGCGACGGTGCCGAACGCCGCCGATCTCGCCGCCTGGATGGGTACGGTCCGCGGCCGGCCGCCGGAGGTGATCACGCTCGATGAGCGCCCCGTGCCGCTCGCGTTCCTGCTCGCCGACGGCGCCGGACACCTGCTGCCCCCGGAGCCGCGGCGCGTCCGGCCGCGTCGCCGGCATCCTCGGTGGCTTCCGGCGATCGCGGACGCGCTTTCGCAGCACCGCCTCACCCCGGCAATCCTCTTCTTCCCCAGCCGCCGCGAGTGCGATGAGGCGGCGCGCCTCCTGGGCGCGAGACCGGAGCCCGGCGAGGCTGAGCGCGCCGAACGCCTGCAGGCGTGGATCGCCCGCACGCCGCAGCTCGCGAGCCACCCCCTCCTGTTCGCGCTCCGCCGCGGCGGCATCGCGCCGCACCACGCCGGCCACCTGACCGCGTGGCGGATGTGCGTGGAGGAGATGCTGGAGGCCGGGCTCGTCCGCCTGGTATGCGCCACGACGACCCGCGCCGCCGGGCACGACGTTCCCGCCCGGACGGTCGTGCTGTCGACGCTCTACCGGCACGGCCCGGCGGGGCCCGAGCCCCTCACGCCGACCGAGTTCCATCAGATGACGGGCCGCGCGGGCCGCCGCGGCCGGGACACCCTCGGGATCGCGGTCGTCGGCGTCGAAACGCCCGACGACGCCGAGGAAGGGCTTGCGCTTGCCGCCTCGTCGCCGGATCCCGTGCGGTCGGTGTTCGTGCCATCCGACGCCCAGGTCCTGAATCTGCTCGCCCGCCGGCCCGCCGACGCCGCGGAGGCCCTGCTCCGCCGGTCCTTCGCGGCGTATCTCCGGGCGCCGCAGATCGCCCAGGCGCGCGCCGAGCTCGCGTCGCTGCCCCCCGACCCGCTCACCGACCGCCCGTGCGGTGATCGCCTCGCGACCCGCCGGCGGTTCGAGCACCTGCTGAGCCAGCTGCGCCGCGCGCGGCGGCGCAAGAACGAAGCCTCCGAGGAAGTCTCCCGGCTCGGGCGGGAGGTGGTTGAGATGCCGTGCACCGGCTGCCGGATCGTCGAGCGGTGCCTGGACACCCTGCCCGATCTCGCGGCGCTCGAACGCGAGCGCAGGACGCTCGCGAAGCAGGTGGCCGAGACGGAAGACGTGGAGGTGGCGCAGTTCCGGAGCCGCGCCGGCGTGCTCCGCGGTCTCGGCTATCTCGGCGATGAGTGGCGGCCCACCGCAGCGGGCCGCCTGGCCGCGCGCATCCGGCACCCGCGGATGCTCGTGCTGGCCGAGGCGCTCCGGGCGGGGATCTTCCCCACCGCGCCCCCGGCGCTCGCCGCGGTCGGCGGAGCGCTCGGCACGGAGCGGGTGACCGCGCCCCGCGGGATCCTGCGCCGCGCCACCGGGCGCGGGGGAGGCCACCGGCGCGCGCCGGCCGGTGCGGGGCGGTGGGAACCGGCCGACATGCTGCCCGCCGGCACGCGGGGAGCGCTTCTCGCCCTTCGGAGGATCGTCGTGCGTCTCAACGCGCTGCTGCGCGACGCCGGGCTCCCGGGCGATCCGCTCGAGGCCGAGTTTGCGACCGGAAACGGCGGACCCGCGCCGGTGTTCTGGCGGGCGGCGGTCACCGGCGCCTGGGCTGCCGGGCGGCCCTGGGCCGAGGTCACGGGCCGCTACCACGTCCCTGAAGGCGACCTGCAACGCCTCGTCTGGCAGGCGGCCGAGATCCTGGCCCAGTTCGAGGATCTCCCCGAGAGTCCGGTGTCAGATGCGGCCCGCGCCGCGCGCACCGTCATGCTGCGGCCCCCGGTCGTTTAGTACGCTATCTCGATGGCCGGAGGACGGTTTGGCCCACGCCGTAGGCAGGGGCACCGGCGCCAACGCGGAATCCCTTACCGGGCCAGCCGGCCCGACTTGTGATGACGACCTCCTCCGGCCCGCTCACCGGCCTCACCGTCCTCGACCTCTCCACGATCGTCTCGGGAGGCACGGCCACCTCCATGCTCGCCGACTTCGGCGCCGAGGTCGTGAAGGTGGAACACCCCAAGGGGGGCGACCCGCTCCGATCGTGGGGACCGTTCGTCGGCGGCGAGTCTATCTGGTGGAAGGTCGTCTCCCGCAACAAGAAATCGGTCACGCTCAACCTGAGCCGGCCGCGAGGCGCGGAACTCCTCGTGGATCTCGTCCGGCGCGCCGACGTCCTGGTCGAGAACTTCCGCCCCGGGACGCTCGAGCGGTGGGGCCTCGCGCCCGACCGCCTGCTCCACGCCAACCCGCGGCTGGTCGTGCTCCGAATCTCCGGCTTCGGGCAGACCGGCCCGTACCGGCACCGCCCGGGGTTCGGCACGGTCGCCGAGGCGATGAGCGGGCTCGTGGCGATCACCGGGTTCCCCGACTCGCCGCCGCTCGTGCCGCCGATTCCCCTGGCCGACGAGGTCGCCGGCCTCATGGGCGCGATGGCCGTGCTGATGGCGGTCTATCACCGCGAGCGGTCCGGTCGCGGGCAGGTGATCGACGTCAGCCTGTACGAGCCGCTGTTCCGGCTGCTCATCCCCTACGTGACGCAGTACCTGACGCTGAGCATCGAGGCCCGGCGGACGGGCAACCACTTTCCTGACGCGGCGCCCCGCAACCTGTATCGGGCCGGGGACGGGACGTGGGTCGCGATCTCCGCGACGAGCCAGCGCGTCTTCGAGCGGCTGGCGGCTGCGATCGGGCGCGCCGACCTCGTGGAGGATCCGCGCTTCCGCGACAACGCGGCCCGGATCCAGCACCGGGAGGCGCTCGATGCGCTGCTCGGCGAGTGGATCGGCGCGCGGACCCAGGACGAGATCCTCGCGCGCCTGGAGGAGAGCGGCGCCGTCGCCGGACCGGTGTACGACGTGTCCCGCATCATCCGGGATCCCCAGTACGCCGCGCGCCAGGACATCGTCGCGCCGAACGATCCGCGGCTGGGGGAGCTGCCGATGGTCGGCGTCATCCCCAAACTCTCGGTGACGCCCGGCGCCGTCGCCTCGACCGGCCCCGCGCTCGGCGAGCACACCCGTGAGATCTACCGCGGCTGGCTCGGCCTCGACGATGCCGCGCTCGAGCGCCTGCGCGTGGAGGAGGTGGTCTAGGGCGATGCGGACGATCATCGCCGGCGCGTTGACCGACGCGGTACGAGACTTGTGCATCACGGTCAACCATCAGATGGGCGCGGACATGCTCGCCGCGCTCGAGCGGGCGCGTGAGGTCGAGGAGTCGGAGACCGGCCGCGCCGTCCTCGCCCGCCTGCTCGAGAACGCCCGCGTCGCCCGCGAGCACCTGTTTCCAATCTGCCAGGACACCGGGACTGCGGTCGTGTTCGTGGACCTCGGCCAGGACGTCCACGTCACGGGCGGCGAGTTCGAGGCGGCGATCCACGAGGGGGTCCGGCGGGGCTACCGCGACGGCTACCTTCGCGCGTCGGTCGTGCGGAGCCCTCTCAACCGGGTCAACACGGGCGACAACACGCCCGCGATCGTCCACACCCGGATCGTGCCCGGCGACCGCATCACGCTGGCGGTCCTCGCCAAGGGCGCGGGCTGCGACAACATGAGCCGCCTCGCGATGCTCACCCCTTCCGAGGGGCGCGAGGGCGTCCTGCGGTTCGTCGTCCGCACGGTGGCCGAGGCGGGCCCCAACCCGAGCCCGCCCCTCATCGTCGGCGTCGGCCTCGGGGGAACGTTCGAGCAGGCGGCCCTGCTGAGCAAGCGGGCGCTGCTCCGCCCGGTCGGAGCGCCCAGCCCCGACCCGGCGCTCGCGGAGCTGGAGGCCGACCTGCTTCGCCGGATCAACGACCTCGGCATCGGCCCGGCGGGCTTCGGCGGGCGCGTCACCGCGCTCGCCGTGCACGTCGAGAGCCACCCGACGCACATCGCAAGCCTTCCCGTCGCGGTGAACCTCGACTGCCACTCCCACCGCGCGGGACGCGTCGTCCTGTGACCCTCAGGGTCTCTAGATATCTCTTGGTGGGACGAAGCACGCATGCCCATTGATCTACACACACCTTTGAATGCACAGCAGGTGGAGGACCTGCGTAGTGGGGATCATGTCCTTTTGTCTGGAGCGATCTATACCGCCCGCGACGCGGCGCACGAGCGGCTCGTCCGGATGCTCGAGAAGGGCGAGGCCCTGCCTGTGGACTTCCACGGCCAGGTGATCTACTACTGCGGCCCCACCCCACCCCGACCCGGCCGGCCGATCGGCGCCGCCGGACCCACGACCGCCTCCCGAATGGACGCGTACACCCCCGTCCTCCTGGCCGCGACCGGGCTGCGCGGCATGATCGGCAAAGGACGACGGTCCGGGGAGGTCAAGGAAGCCATCCGGCGGCACGGAGCCGTGTACTTCGGGGCCGTCGAGGGAACGGCCGCCCTCCTGGGCGAGCGGGTCCGGGAGGCCGGAGTCGCAGCCTTCCCTGATCTGGGGCCGGAAGCGATCTACAGGCTGGTCGTCGAGCGCTTCCCGGTCATCGTGGTGAACGACGTTCACGGCGGGGACCTCTACGAGGAGGGGCAGGCCAGGTACCGGAGGGACCGGCTAGACTCCGCGCAGGGTTACATGGGTTTATTTGCGTAGGTTTACTTGCGTAGATTTGCACAGGTTTATTTGCCTAGGTTTATTACGGATGCCTCGGGTGTGCTTCCCAAGCAGAAAATCTCGTACACTTGTGTGGTCGGCGGCGCGGCAGCACCGGCCGCTCCGGCAGGGTAGTGCTTTTCGTTGCAGCATTGAGATTGAAGAACTAGAGAAAGTCATGTTGCCATCGAATACATGTGCACATGTTCCAATGTACGGATGGCTCCTCCTACCGGAGGGGCTGTGGAAGGTGGGAAATGGGCATGCAGATATTTACAGGTTGTTTCGGTGGAAAGTCGGACTGCGACACACTCCAATATAAGGAGGAGTTGAGGGGGATACTGCGAAGTTAAGGCCAACCGGATCCGGGCGCAGGTTATATACGCGGCATTCCACGCCGCGGCGTTTATCCTCAATTACCGGCGATGCGCCGGCGGGGAGACGCGGGGGGAGATGGGCGGTTGCATCGGTCCGTG
>JAPVSX010000336.1:0-5171 GCA_047519495.1 Armatimonadota bacterium | reverse complement strand
TACGTTGAGGGTTGCCGACCCGGGCCGGCGATGAGGCTGCTCGCTTTCTGGACAAGTGCATGACGTTGGTGTTTTCTGGGCCGTCGTGGAGCTTCGCCGCGTCGTTCTACGCGAGCCCTCGCCGCAGGCGCATCAGGCTGTAGGCAAAGAGCGCCGTTCCCAGCACCGCGAGTCCGGCCACCTGGGGCCACAGCGTGTCCAGCCCCACCCCCTTCATGAAAATGCCGATGGTGACCGTGCCGAAATAGCGCAGCGGGCTGAGCAGGGACAGGTACTGCATGGCCACAGGCATGTTGTTGATCGGCGTCACGGTGCCGGACAGGAACAGGAGCGGGAAGAGCACGAAGAACGATAGGAGCAGGGCCTGCTGGAGGTTGCGGGACACCGTCGCGATCGCCACCCCGATGCCCGCGCTGGCGAGGAACGCCAGCACGGAGGCGCCGAAGAACAGCGCCAGGCTCCCCCGCAGCGGCGCGCCGAAGCCCAAGGTGGCGATCGCGACGCTGATCCCCAGGCCCACTAGCGAGATCAGGGCCATCGGGATGACTTTCGCCAGGATTAACTCCCAGGGCCGGATGGGCGTCACCATGAGCTGCTCCAGCGTCCCGGCCTCTTTCTCCCGGACGAACGCACCGGCGGCCAGGAACACCGCTGTGGTGGGAAGCGCCAGGGCCACCATCATGAGCACGTTGAAATGGGTGTAGTTGAGGGAGGGATCGTACCAGACCCGGGCTTCGGTGCGCACCTGCGGGAGCAGCACCACTTGACTCGCGGCCAGCCCAAGCCGGCTAGCCAGGATTTCCTCGGCGTAGCCCTGGACCACCTGGGTGCTATATGCCGTGGCCAGCGTGGCCGTGTACGAATCCGACCCGTCCGTCACCAGCTGCACCGTCGCGGTGCGGCCCTGGGCCAGGTCGCGCGCGAAGTCGGGCGGAATGACCACTACCAGCCGGGCCAGCCCCCGGTCGAGGTGCTCGGCCACCGCCCGGCTGCTGGTCAGGACATCTTCGAGCTGGAAGCTCTCGGAGTGCACCAGCCGCTCGACGAGCGTCCGGCTGGCCGGCGACCGATCCAGGTCGTAGACGGCGATCGGGACATTCCGCACGTCGAGCGTGAGGGCCCAGGCGCAGAGCGCCACCTCCATGAAGATGTACAGCACCAGCACGACCATGGCGTAGTCGCGGAAGAACTGGACGAACTCCTTTCGCAGGAGGGCTCGCAGGCGTCCGCGGCGCATGGCTCACGTCACCCCATCCGCTTCCGGAAGCGTGTCGATGCCACGGCCAGGATGGCCGTGGTGTAGGCTAGGAGCATGACGGCGTTGGGCCAGAGCGCCCCCAGGCCGACGCCTTTCAGCAGGATCCCCCTGGCGATCTCCATGTAGAAGCGCGCCGGGAACAGGTACGTGTACGCCTGCATGGCCTTCGGCATGGTGAAAAGGGGAAACAGGAACCCGCTGAAGAGGAACGACGGCATGATGGTCAAGACGAGGGCCACGAGCATGGCGACCACCTGGCTGCGCGTCACGGTCGAGACGAGCAGCCCGATGCCGACCGCCGCCAGCACGTAGATCACGGACATCGCCAGCAGCAGAGGCAGGCTGCCCCGGATCGGGACCCGGAACCAGAGGATCCCGGTCAGCAGCACCAGCAGCAGCTCGATGAACGCGATCGCGCCGTACGGCACCAGCTTCCCGATCACGAACTCCCACGGCCGCAGCGGCGAGACAAACACCTGCTGGATGCTACCGGTCTCCCTCTCGCGCACGATGGCCAGCGTCGAGACCAGCGGCGGGAACGCGAGCAGCAGTACGGCGATCAGGCCCGGGACCAGGAAGTTCTTGCTGGCCAGCTCCGGGTTGTACCAGACGCGCGGCTCGACGTCCACCGGCGGAGCAAGCGTCGTGCCCGTGCGCGCCGCGGCGGCGGCCAGGACCTCGCCCGACGCAATTCGGTCGATGGCCTGCGCATAGGCGAGGGCCACCCGGGCGGCCGGCGGATAACTGCCGTCGACGATGAGCTGGACCGGCGCCGGGTGAGCGCCGGCCAGATGCCGGGAGAAGTCCGGGGGGATGACGATCGCCACGTTGATGCGGCCCGCGTCCATCAGCCGCCGAATGCCGTCGTATCCGGACACGACCTCCGTGACGTCGAAGTAGCCGGAGTTGCTGAAGCGATCGACGAACTCCGTGCTCTGGGGGCTGCGGTCCCGGTCGAGGACGGCCGTCGGGATGTGGGTGACGTCCAGGCTGAGTCCGTAGGCGAAGAGGAACAGCAGGATCACCGGCAGGGCCAGCGCGATGGCGATCGTGATGGGGTCGCGGCGGATCTCCCGGGCCTCCTTCCTCATCACGGACCAGATGCCGCTCATCAGGCCGCCTCCTGCGTACGTTCGTCCGCTTCGATGATCCCGATGAAGACGTCCTCGAGGGTCGGCGTCGCCTGGCTGATGCGATGCGCCTGCAGGCCCCCCTGCCGGAACACCTGGTCGATCCAGACCGCCCCTTCGCCGGCGCGCTCGACGAAGACGTGGATCTTGTCCCCGAACAGGCTGGCCTGCCAGGTCCAGGGGTGGCGCTGCAGCAGCGCAAGCGCGGCCAGCGCATTGTCCGTCGTGACCTCCAGCATGTCGCCCGAAAGGGCGGTCGACTTCAGATCGCGCGGGCTGCCCAACGCGATCAGCCGGCCGTTGGAGATCAGCCCGATGGTGTCGCAGTGCTCGGCTTCGTCCAAGTAGTGCGTGGTGACGAAGACGGTCGTGCCATCCGCGGCCAGCGCGCCGATCAGGTTCCAGAAGGCGCGCCGCGAGACGGGATCGACACCGGAGGTGGGCTCATCGAGGAAGACGATCTCCGGCCGGTGCAGGATGGCGCACCCCAGCGCCAGACGCTGGCGCCAGCCCCCGGCGAGATCGCGGGTCAGCGTGCGCTCCTTCCCCACCAGCCCGGCCATCTGCAGGACCCAGGCCTTCTGCTCGCGCCGCGCGGCCTCGGGCACCCCGTAGGCGCCGGCGTAGAAGTCGATGTTCTCGCCGACGGTCATGTCGCGGTACAGGGAGAAGCGCTGGGACATGTAGCCGATGATCTGCTTCAATGCCCAGGGCTGCGTCCGCACGTCGAGCCCGCCGACCGTGGCGCGCCCGGCGGAAGGCGGCAGCAGCCCCGTCAGCATGCGGATGGTCGTCGACTTCCCGGAGCCGTTGGGCCCGAGGAAGCCGAAGATCTCGCCGCGGCACACCGTGAAGCTCACGTCCTTGACGGCAGTGAACTGGTCGAACTGCTTGGAGAGGCCCTCTACGACGATTGCGGGCCCCTTGTCCGCGCCGGCCCTGCTCCCTGGACCCGGCGCCGCGGGCACCGGAAGCGCGCTCACGCGGCCGTGGATGGCCTGGACAAACACGTCCTCGAGCCCCGGCGAGGCGGGACGGACGTCCGAGACGCGGACCCCGGCACGCTCGATGCCGGATCGCAGGCCGGGGATGGCGCGCTCCCCGTCCTCCACCATGATATGCAGCCGGTCTCCGAAGATCTGCACGTCGGAGGCGCCGGCTGCTCTTGCGGCCTCCGCGGCCATCTTCTGGGGGTGGGCGGTGATCTCGACGACCTTGCCGTCCAGGCGCCTCTTCAGCGCCGAGGGCGTATCGACGGCGATGAGGGCGCCCTCGTGCATGAAGGCGACCCGGTGGAACCGTTCCGCCTCGTCCATGTACGGGGTGGAGACCACGATCGTCATCCCCGTTCCGAGGAACCGGTGCAGGACCCGCCAGAAGTCGCGGCGGGACACCGGGTCCACCCCCGTCGTGGGCTCGTCGAGCAGCAGCACCTCCGGCTCGTGGATCAGCGCGCACGCGAGCGCGAGCTTCTTCTGCATGCCGCCCGAGAGGTTCCGCGCCTGGCGGTCGACGGCGCGGGTGAGGCGGCTGAACTGCAGCAGGTCCTCCTTCCGCGCCTTCCGGACCCCGGCCGGGACCTTGTGGAGATCGGCAGAGAACTCTAGATTTTCGTCCACCGTCAGGGTGCCGTAGAGGGTGAACCCCTCGGACATATAGCCGATCTTTCGTGTGAGCGCATCAGGATGGCGAACCACGTCCACCCCGGCCACCGTGATCATGCCCTCGGTCGGCGGTTGCAGGCCGGCGAGCATCTGGATCGTCGTCGTCTTGCCCGCGCCATCCGGCCCCAGCAGGCCGAACACCTCCCCCCGCCGGACCGACAGCGTGAGTCCGCGCACGGCGACGATGCCCTTGAAGCGCTTGACCAGACCGGTGGCGGTGACCGCGGGCTCCGTCATCGGCTCACCGCTGCCTCGGACGGAGTCGCGTCGAGATACACGGACCCATCGGCCGGCATGCCGGGCTTGAGGTAGCCCGCCGGGTCCTGAAGCCGGAGTTTGACGCCGTAGACGAGCCGCGTTCGTTCATCCTTCATCTGGACCGTCTTGGGCGTGAACTCGGCCTGCTGGGCGATCTCCGAGACGACCGCGTCGAACCGGCGTCCCGGGAATGCGTCCACGGTCACGCTGGCCCGATCGCCCAGGCGGACCCTGCCGAGGTCCACCTCGTCCACGTAGATCTTCAACCAGAGCCGGTGGAGGTCGACCAGCGTCAGGATGGGCGTCCCCGCGGCCACGAGCTCCCCCTCGTGCGCCAGCTTGCGGAGCACGACCCCCGAGGTCGGCGCCAGGATCGTGGCGTCGCTGAGCGCCGCCGCTGCCCGGTCCCGCGCGGCCTGGGCCTCGGCAAACTGCGCCCGCGCCGCCTGAGCGATCGCGCGCGCCCGCGCGGACTGATCCCGCGCGGCGGCCGCGTCCTGGCCGCGCAGGACTACGACCAGCGCACCGGTCCGCGCTTGGGCCACGGCCCCCTGGGCGCGCACCACCCCGGCGCGCGCGGCGATAATATCCTGGTCGGCCTGAACCTGCCCGGCTGAGGCGCCCGCCACCTGGCTTTCCGCGGCGTGATGCCGCGCGACCGCGCCCTCATAGGCCGCCCGCACCGCATCTACCTGCGTCTCCGCCACCGCCCCCTCTGCGTAGAGGTGGGCAAAACGCTCCAGATCTTTTGTGGTCTTGGTCAACTCCGCCTGAGCGCCCAAGAGGGTATCCTGAGCCGCGCGCACCGCAGCTCGCGCCTGCTGCGCCTGTGCCTGTGCCCCGCCGAGGCGGGCCTGCGCC
>JAPVSX010000335.1:0-6639 GCA_047519495.1 Armatimonadota bacterium | reverse complement strand
CTTCTCGGCCTCCACCTTCCGCCTCGAGGAGACCGCCTCCGATTCCGTAGTTGCTCTTCGGGGCTTAGCCACTTGCTTTCAACTCCCCTATGCGTTCCTTCTCTCTGTACGCTTCTTCCAACTGCGCCCACAGCGCGTCTCTGCGGGCGCGATCATTTGCACGATCGGCCGCGCGGTGCGCCTCGCGCAGCGCGTCAATCCGTTCCTGCAACGCAAAGCGCCGGAGCTGCCGCAGGCAGCCCTCAGCCACCCGCTTCAGATCGCCCTTCGCCGGCGGCTCGGCAATCAAAAATCGGCTCAGGATCGAGACCGCCGTCTCGTCCCGCAGCCGTTCACGTAGCCGACCTGGATCCGCTCCCTGCGCGTCCGGTGCCAGGAGCGCTGCCGCCAGTTCGCGGTGTCCGGCCTCCCGAAACGATTCGGGACCGACCACGCCCCGGATCGCCTCGCGCACCGACGCGTCGGCAACCATCAGGTGCAGGAGCAGCCGCTCCGCGCCCGCCCGGGCCGTGGCGTCCGGCACCGGCCTGACCGGCGCCGCCGGCCGCATGACCTCATCCCGCCCTCGGCCGGCCCCGGCCCGCCGGAGCTGACCCCGGACCGCGTCTTCCCGCACCCCGAGGTGCTCCGCCAGGAGGCGCACGTACTCCGCCTGGCGCACGGGATTTGGCACCGTAATGATTAACTGCGCCATTTCGTCAACAATTCCAACCTTTCCTTCCACTGTTCGGGGGTCGTGGCGGCGGCCGGCTGTGGCCAGGCGGTACTCGAAAATCGGCAGCGCCCCCTCGACGGCCCGCCGGAACGCCTCCGGGCCCTCCTTCCGGAGGAAGGCGTCCGGATCGGCCTCCCCCGGCAGCACGGCGACCCGGACCGGGAGCTCCGCCTGTTCGAACACCCCGAGGCCCCGCTCCGCCGCGTCCACCCCTGCCGCGTCCGCATCGTAGACGAGCACGGCGCGGGAGGCGAACCGCTTTAATAAAAGCACCTGGTCCAGGGTCAGGGCGGTGCCGAGCGATGCGACGGCGTTGCGGACGCCGAACTGGTGGCAGGCCAGCGCGTCCATGTAGCCTTCGACGACGACGGCTTCGCCGGTTTCCCGGATCGCCTGGCGGGCCGCATCGAGCGCATAGAGCGTCCTTCCCTTTACGAACAGGGACGTCTCCCGCGTGTTCAGGTACTTGGGCGTGCCGTCGCCGATTACCCGGCCGCCGAACGCGACGGGCCGGCCCTGCGTGTCGTGGATCGGAAACACCAGGCGCTCCCGGAGCGCGTCGTAATGACCCTCCCCGCCCGGCCGGGGGATCACCAGCCCGGCCTGCTCCAGCACCGCCGCGTCGAACCCGCGGCCGCGCAGGGTGCGCAGGAGGTGGTCCCACCCGGCGGGCGCGTACCCCAGCCGGAGCGCCTCCTGGGTCGCCTGGTCGACCCCGCGGGCGGCCAGGTATCGCCGCGCCGCCGCCCCGGCGTCGCCGGCGAGCTGCGCCCGGTAATACGCCGCGGCCTCGGCCACGGCCCGGAGCAGCCGCTCGCGCTCCCCCGCCCGCTGCTCCTCCACCGGCGTCCGCTCAAGCCGCACGCCGGCGCGCTCCGCGAGCTCCTTGCGGGCTTCGCTGAACGACGCCGATCCGATCCGCATGACGAAGTCGAACACGTCGCCGCCGGCGTGGCACCCGAAGCAGTAGAAGAACCCCTTCTCGGGATCCACGGTAAACGAGGGCGTCTTCTCGGCGTGGAACGGGCAGAGGCCCTTGTAGCTCCGGCCGGCCCGCCGCAGGGTCACGTGCTGCGACACGACGTCCAGGATCCCCACCCGGCGGCGAATCTCGTCCGTGACGTCTCTGGCTCGCTCGGTTGTCACGCCCGCACCCGCGAAAAGAGCCTTATCCTCAACCGAGATAAGGCTCACCCACGCACTCTTTTCCCTTTATTCTCCACGTGGAGAGGCTGATCCTCTCCGGAGGGGCTCGGGCTGATGGGGGGATCTACGCCCCGGGCCGCGAGGGCCGGCGTCCCAAGAGGCTCCGGGCAGAACCGCCTCTCGGGACGCGCGTGCGCCTCACGGACGAACCATTATCGTAAGGAATGCCCAATTCCCGGTGCAGCCAGACGCGCCTGGGCGAGCGTGCCGACCTCCCGGTGCAAGTTAGATGGCGGATTCAGGTAGGGATCGCCGCCGTCGAACACGAAGACCCGGGGATGTCACCACGCCGCCGGAGGGCGCGCGGGCCGCGCGGCGCGGAGTGCTTTTGCCGGAGGGTCACCTGAGATGGGACCAATGGATCAGGCGCGCGACGAGCGGCGCGCAGGGATGTGGATGGCCGTGCTCGTGCTCTTCATCCTCGTCGCCTCGGTCGCCGCGTTCGTCATCGCCGCTCACGTCTGGTGGCTGCAGCCGCTCGCCTCGACGCAGGGCGTCGCCATGGACGAGATGTTCAACGCGATCCTGATCGTCACCGCGATCGCGTTTGTGGCCGTCCACGTCTTCCTGGCGCTCTCGCTCGCGCGCTACGGGGCCCGCGGGAACGAGCGGGCCGCGCACTGGCACGAGCACCTCGGCGCCGAGCTGACATGGACGATCGTCCCGGCGATCGGGCTCATCATGCTCGGCATCGTGGGCGAGGCCGTGTGGGCCAAGCTCTACAGCCCTCCGCCGGCCAGCGCCCAACAGGTGGAGGTGACCGCCCGCCAGTTCCAGTGGTACATCCGGTACCCGGGTCCGGACGGGAAGTTCGGCCGGTCCGATCCGAAGTTCATCTCGCCGGGGAACCCGCTCGGCCTGGACCCCGGCGATCCGCTGAATACGGAAGAAGTGGTCACGACGAACGACCTCCACCTGGTCGTCAACCGCCCGGTCGCGGTCCGGGTCGCGGCCGTGGACGTGATCCACAGCTTCTTCCTCCCGAACTTCCGGGTGAAGCAGGACGCGGTGCCCGGGCGGACGGTGGAGATCTGGTTCACGCCGGACAAAGCCGGGGCGTACCAGATCGCGTGCGCCCAGCTCTGCGGCGTGGGCCACTACACCATGCGCGGGAACGTGACCGTGGAGCCGTCCCAGGCGGCGTTCGACGACTGGCTCAAGAAGCAGGCGAAGCCGTAGGATCGGGATCCCAGACGGAGGAGAGTCGCTGATGAGCGCGGTGATGGTCCACGAGGCGGCGCACGAGGCGCACGCCGAGAGCTTCATCCGCCACTACATCTTCAGCCTCGACCACAAGACGATCGGCAAGCAGTACTACTTCGCGACGCTGTTCATGGGATTGGTGGGCGGCGCGCTCGCCATGCTCATGCGCCGGCACCTCGGCTGGCCCGAGACCGGCGTGCTGGACCCGGGCCAGTATCTCCAGGCCGCGACGATGCACGGGACGGTCATGATCTTCTTCTTCCTGACCACGATCCTGACCGGCGCGTTCGGGAACTTCCTGATCCCGCTCATGATCGGGGCCCGGGACATGGCGTTTCCGTTCCTCAACATGATCTCGTTCTGGACGCTCGTCCCGGGGATCCTGACGGTCCTCGCGTCGTTCTTCGTGCCGGGCGGCCCGGCGGGCAACGGGTGGACCTCCTATTCCCCGCTCGCCGCGGTCCCCAAGGCCGGGGCCGACACGGGGCTCGGCCAGACGCTGTGGGCGGTCGCGGTCCTGTTTGTCCTGGTCTCGTCGCTCTTCGGCGGCCTGAACTTCCTCACGACGGTCGTCAACATGCGCGCGCGCGGCCTCTCGATGGGGCGGCTGCCGCTGACGATCTGGGGGATCTTCATCACCGCGATCCTGGCGCTGCTCTCGTTTCCGGTCCTGATGGCCGCGCTCGGGATGCTGATCTTCGACCGCACCACCGGGACCAGCTTCTTCGTCCCCTCGGACCTGCTCGTCGCCGGGCAGGTGCTCTCGCACCAGGGCGGGGACGCCCTCCTGTGGCAGCACCTGTTCTGGTTCTTCGGGCACCCCGAGGTGTACATCCTGATCCTGACCCCGATGGGCATCGTCTCAGACGTCATCTCGACGTTCGCCCGCAAGCCGATCTTCGGCTACAAGGCGATGGTGCTCTCCCTCGCGGCGATCGGATTCCTGAGCTTCCTCGTCTGGGGCCATCACATGTTCGTGAGCGGGATGCACCCGCTGCTGGGCGCGGCGTTCATGGCATCGACGATGGTCATCGCGATCCCGTCGGCGATCAAGACCTTCAACTGGTGCACGACGCTGTGGCAGGCCCGGATCCACTTCACGACCGCGATGCTGTTCGCGATCGGGTTCGTCTCGCTGTTCGTGACGGGCGGGCTGAGCGGGATCTTCCTGGCGGCCGCGCCGGTGGACGTCTACCTGCACGACACGTATTTCGTCATCGCGCACTTCCACTTCGTGATGGCCAGCGCCGCCCTCTTGTCGATCTTCGCCGGGACCTACTACTGGTTCCCCAAGATGTTCGGGCGGATGATGAACGAGACGCTCGGGAAGATCCACTTCCTCTTCACGTTCCTCGGAATCTACGCGACGTTCTTCCCGATGCACTTCCTGGGGACGATGGGGAACAGCCGGCGCCTGTACTCGGAGAGCTTCTACCCGTTCCTGAGCAAGGCGCCGGCGATCGACGTGTTCATCTCGATCAGCGCGTTCGTGCTGGGCGCCGCCCAGCTTATCTTCATCTTCAACTTCTTCTCGAGCCTCACGCGCGGGCCGAAGGCCGAGCGCAACCCGTGGCACGCCAACTCGCTGGAGTGGCAGGCGGACTCCCCGCCCCCGCACGGCAACTGGGGGCCGGCGGAGCCCGTCGTGTACCGGTGGCCGTATGACTTCTCGGTGCCGGGCGCGGCCGAGGACTACGTTCCCCAGACCGTGCCCGCCGTCCCGGCGCACGCGGGCCTGTCTGCCCCCTCCGGGGGGTTCTCGCCAGGAGAGGCCGGCGGCGGCGGGGCGTAGCCGGGAGAACCGGGATGCCGACGCAACTTGTCACGGACAAGCGTGCCGCGGGGACCGGGAGCGGCGCGGATAGCCCGAGGCGCGGCGGCGGCGACGGGGCGCCGTCCGCGGGCGGGGCGTCCCCTGGCGAGGACAGGCCGGCGGCCGGGGCCGCGCTGATCGGCGTCGGCGCGCTGCTCGCGGCGGTCACGATGCTGTTCGTGGCGTTCACGACCGCCTACATCGGCCGGCAGCAGGAGGCGGGCTGGACGCCCCTCGCCATCCCCGGTGTCCTGTGGGTCACTACCGCCGTCCTGCTCGCGAGCAGCGGGACATTCGAGTGGGGACGCGCCCGGCTGGTCCGGGCAGACGCGGCCGGCCTGCGGCAGGGCCTGGGTTGGACCGCCGGCCTGGGCGCCGCGTTCGCGGTGGGCCAGTTCGTCGCGTGGCGCCAGCTGGCGGCCCAGGGGATCTACCTGACGAGCAACCCCCACAGCTCGTTCTTCTACCTGCTGACCGGCTTGCACGGCCTGCACCTGCTCGGCGGCCTGGCCGCGCTCGCGGTGGTCCTGGTCCGGGCGTACGGGAACCGCTATACGCCCCGCGAGTACGCCGGGCTCAGCGTGTGCGGCCTGTACTGGCATTTCATGGACGCGCTGTGGCTGTACCTGTTCGTGCTCCTGTTCTGGCTGTAGCCCACCCCAAGAATTCGCATCCGTTCAGCGAATTCTTGGGGACCCCGGGCCATCTTATGCGAGGATGTCCTGGACATGCTCCTGTCGCGGCCGGCGGGGCCGCGCAAGGCGATCCGGGGAGGCGATGATGGCGGCGGTAGAGGCACGCGAGCAGGACCAGAGCCTGGCCTCGCGCTGGGGCGGGGGGCGCTCGCCCTTCGACGTCGGGTGGCCCAAGCTCATGATGTGGCTGTTCCTCATCTCGGACGCCCTCACGTTCGCCGGCCTCTTGATCGGGCTGTGGGTCTCGCGGCTGAGCGGCCCGATGTGGCCGAACCGGGCTGCGATCATGAACATCCGGCTCGTCGCGGTGATGACCGCGATCCTGATCTGCAGCAGCCTCTCGATGGCGCTGTCGGTCTACGCGATCCGCCAGGGGTCGCGCCGGCATGCGCTCGGGTTCCTGGTTGCGACGATCGGCGCCGGCGTCGTGTTCGCGATGATGCAGGGGTTCGAGTGGACGCACTTCATTGAAGAAGGCGCCCGGCTCAACGGCAATCCCTGGGGCGTGCCGGCGTTCAGCTTCACGTTCTTCATCATCACCGGCCTCCACGGGCTCCATGTCGTCGGGGGCATCGTCTACCTCTGGGCGATGGCCGTCCGAATCGCCAAGGGGCTGTCGGGCGCAGAAGGGCTGGAGGTTGCCGGCCTCTACTGGGGGTTCGTCGACCTGGTGTGGGTGTTCATCTGGTCCTCGATTTACCTGCTCTGACAACACGCTGAGCGCGTCAGGAGGGAGGCGGCGAGATGGCTGAGATCCGGCGGGCGAGTCCCGCCCGGGCATACCTGGTGGCCTTTATCGTCCTGATCTTCGTCACCGCGGTCGAGGCGAGCGTCGTCCTGGTGTTCAACATGGCGCCCGCCCTCCGGGTCACCATCCTGCTCGTCTGCGCGCTCACGAAGGCCACGCTGATCGGCGCGTACTACATGAACTTGAAGTTTGAGCGCCTGGCGATGGTCTACATCGCGATCATCCCGCTGATCATCGGCATCCTGATGTTCTTCGCGGT
>JAPVSX010000334.1:0-3959 GCA_047519495.1 Armatimonadota bacterium | reverse complement strand
TGGAACCGCAGCGAAAAGGCGGGCCGCAGATATATGCGGCCCGCCTAGGCGTGCTGTGTCTACCGGCCAAGCGAAGGATCAGGTGCCCTGTCGCCCACAGGAACAACCCGGTCAGGAGCAGCAGAGGAACGAGCATGACACCGACCTCCTTCCTCTTCGGTTTCACTCCGATTTTACCCGTTCTCAGGGGAGTTGAAACGCTTCAAGATCCCTTGAGATACCTGCCGAACCAGGCCATGACACGGTTCCAGGCATCCTGGGCCGCCCGCGCGTTGTAGCTACCGCCGGTGTCATTGAAGAACGCGTGGCCCGCGCCGTCGTAAACGACGATCTCGTGGACGATCCCGGCTTTCTCCATCGCCTCCCGGATCGCCGGGATACCGGCGTCGACGCGCTGATCGAGCACGCCGTAGATCGCCAGGATCGCGGCCCGGATCCGGGGCACGTCCTCGAGCGGCGGGTTTGTGCCGTAGAATGGCGCCACGGCCTTGAGGTCGGCGTTCCGCGTCGCGAGCCGCCACACCAGGCTGCCCCCCATGCAGAATCCAATCGCCCCCACGCGGTCGCGCCGCACCGCCGGCAGGCCCTGCACGTAGCGCGCCGCCGCGTTCAGCATCGCCACGAGCTGGTCAGGAGATGTCCTCGCCAGGAGCGCGCTGACCTCCGCGGCGTCCGCGAATCGGGCGGTCCCGCCCGCCGGGGAGGCCAGGTCGGGCGCCACCGCGACGTAGCCGGCCTTGGCAAAGCGGCGGGCGACGTCCTGGAAGTGATCGGTGAGGCCGCGGTTCTCGTGCGTGATGACGACACCGGGCGAGATTGTCCCGCCCTTCGGCTGGGCCAGATAGCCGATGACGGAGGTCGACTCCATCGGGAAGGTCATCATCCGCCCTTCGACCGCGGGGTCGTCGGGCGGCACCATCGGGGCGAACGCCCGCACCACGGCCGGGACAGGCCCGCCGGCGGCCGCCGCGACTTCGCCGGCCGACGCGGCGACCCCCACGCTGTCTAGCAACCGGGCCCCGGCGGCCGCCGCGCCGCCGGCGAAGATCGCGATGCGCCGGAGCAGTTCCCGCCGACTCAGCCGGCCCTCCCGGTAGTCTTCCACCCATTCCTCAACGATGTAGCGCTCGAGGTCGGTCACCGGTTTCCCCCTCTTTATGTTTTAGTGTGGACGCGGGGACTCGAGCGGAATGCCGCGGGCCCAACGCCCCTCCCCTCCCCTCACGGCGCGCGGTGCGCCGTGAAGTCGTCCTACCGTTTCTTATCGTCCGACCGCCCCGGGCCATCGTCTCCGCCGCCGCCACAGTCTAATGGTATCGCGGGTGTGTAAACGACGAGTAAAATGCTCGACCCGGCGATTCAATACCCCCGGGCAGGCAGGGGCGTGCGCGATGCCGAACAAGGTGCCATCGCGTGAGACCAGAGCGGGAGGGCGCCTATGCGCCGTTGGATGAGCTTCGCCGTCGCCACCACACTCGTGCTGGCCGGCCTGACCGCCCGGGGCGCGGCCCAACCCCAGCAAGGCGGGCAGCCCTCAGGCGCGCAGGTCGTGCGGGTGGGCACGCTCCAGCTCGTGGGGGGAGCGCCGATCTTCTGGGGGATGCAGCGGGGCTACTTTGCGCAGGAAGGCCTCCAGGTCCAGCCCGTCTACTTCGGGGCGGCGGCGCCCGTGGCCACGGCCACCGCAACGGGAGACGTCGAGGTCGGCGCGACGGGCATCACCGGAACGCTGTTCAACCTCGCCGGCGGAGGCGCCAAGATCTGGCTCGTCGCGGACCGCGGCCAGGAGCGTCCGGGCTATCCGCTCAACAGCGTCGTGGTCACCAGGGCGTCGTACGACGCCGGGATCCGGTCACTCCGGGACCTCCGGGGCAAGCGGATCGGAATCACGACCCTGGGCTCCACCTTCCACTACCAGATCGCCAAGCTCCTCGAGCGCGACGGGATGCGCGCCTCGGACGTCGAGCTGGCGCCGCTGCGCGAGGTGAACCTGGTCGTGCAGGCGCTGCGGACCGGCCAGGTCGCGGCGGCGATCCTGTCGCCGCCCTGGGGTGCGGTCTCGCAGGAGGAAGGCTGGGGCAAGGTGCTGTTCTACGTCGGCGACCGGCTCGTCAATCAGGTCACCGGCGTCTTCTACGGGCAGAGGCTGCACCAGGATCGGCAGCTGGGCGTGCGGTTCATGAAGGGGTATGTCCGATCCACCCGAGACTATTTCGACGCGTGCCTGGCCAAGCCGCCGCACGGCGCGTGCGCCGCGATCGTCGCGGTCACCTCTCGCGCGCTCGGCCAGTCGGAGTCGTCGGTCCGAGACTCGCTCCCCTACATCGACCGCGACGCCCGCCTGTACACGCTCGACATCGAGCGCCAGCAGGCCTGGTACCTCCAGAACGGCATGACGTCGCGGGCCGTGCCGGTGGGGGAGTTCGTGGATCAGAGTTTCGTCACGGAGGCGATCCGCGCGCTCGGCCCGTGACGAGGGGCGCGGCCGAGGTGGAGATCCGCTTCGAGGAGGTCCACAAGAGCTACCCCCGCAGGGACGGGACGGCGATCGAGGCGCTGGCCGGCATCGACCTCGTGGTCCGCGAGGGCGAGTTCGTCGCGCTGGTCGGGCCGAGCGGCTGCGGCAAATCCACCCTGCTGCTCATCGCCGCCGGCCTGATCCCTCCCACGCGCGGCCGCGTGGTCTTCGACGGGCCGCGGGGAGATCAGCCGCTGACCGCGTTCGTGTTCCAGGAGTTCGCGCTCTTCGAGTGGCGCACCGTCCTCGACAACGTGGCGTTCGGCCTCGAGGTCCGCCGCCGGCCCCCCTTCGAGCGGGCCCGGCGGGCGCGGGACCTGATCCGGCTCGTCGGCCTCGACGGGTTCGAGGAGCGCTACCCCTCCGAGCTCTCCGGCGGGATGCGGCAGCGGGTCGGGATGGCACGCGCGCTGTGCGTCGATCCGAAGGTCCTGCTGATGGACGAGCCGCTTTCGGCGCTGGACGCGCAGACCCGCCAGTTGATGCAGGAGGAGATCCTCGGCATCTGGGAGCGCACCCGGAAGAGTGTGCTCTACGTGACGCACAACATCCAGGAAGCGGCGTTCCTCGCGGACCGCATCGTGCTCCTGTCCCGGCGGCCCGGCCGGGTGCGGGCCGTCCTGCCCGTCCCCCTTGGCCGGCCGCGCCGGGAGGAGATCCTGGCCGATCCCGCCTTCGGGCGCTTCACCCAGGAGGTCTGGCAGATGATCCGCGACGAGGCCCGCACAGCGATGGTGGAGGAGACATGATGCCGCCCGAGCGCACGCGCGAGGTGATCACCCTCGAGGCCCAGCCCCTCTCCCCGCCGGGCGACCGGCGCTTCCCCTACCTCCGTGCCGCCTCGGTCGCCGCGCTGATCGTCGTGTGGGAACTGGTGGCCCGGAGCCGGATCGTGCCGCCCGTGTTCCTGCCGACGCCCGTGACCGTGGCGCGTGAGCTTGTCCGCATGGCGGCGAGCGGCGATCTGTGGCGGAACCTGGGGCTGAGCCTGACCCGGATCGGGCTGGGGTTTGTCGCGGGAAGCGCGGCGGGCCTGGCCGCCGGGATCGTCGCCGGCGTGTCGCGCCCCGCCGAGGCCGTCGTGGACCCGCTGATCGCGGCGATCTACCCGATCCCCAAGATCGCCCTGCTGCCGCTGCTCATCTTGTGGCTGGGGATCGGCGAACCGTCCAAAGTTGCAGTGATCGCCATCGGGGCGTTCTTCCCGGTGGCGATCGGGACGATGTCCGCCGTGCGCGAGGTCGATCCGCTGCTGATCCGGGCGGCGCGGAGCCTGGGCGCGAGCCCGGTCCAGATCATCACGAAGGTCCGGCTCCCCGCATCGGTGCCCGTGATCTTCGCCAGCCTGCGGCTCGCCGCCGGCATGTCGCTCCTCCTGGTCGTGTCGGCGGAGATGATTGCGGCGACCGCGGGGATCGGCTATCTGATCCTGTACGCCGGA